>NZ_NFHD01000019.1 GCF_002159185.1 Gemmiger sp. An87 | reverse complement strand
CAGGCCAAGACACTCTCATTCTAACAGCTTAGGCAACGATACGGAAAAGACACGGCTGGCTGCCGTGCCTTAAACCGTAAATATATTGTAATAGGAGGAAAGAATCAGCATGTCAATGATCAGCCAGGTTTTTGTGTTCAGGTGGGACGGGATCTTTTCCAGAAACCGTCGCAAAACCAGCCATGCGCCGATCCAGAACAGCAGACGCAGCAAAAGGGATGCCGTGTGAATGGCGGTGCTGATGAGCGCCAGCTTTGGAGACTGCAACGTATCCTCATAGCTTGCTCCTGTCACCAGCTTGAACAGGCGACCGCCGGTATCCAGCATCAGGTAGTTGATGGCAATGAGTGCCGGATAAAACACCAGCAGCACAGACAGCTTTTCCATAAACGTTCCGTGGTAAAACAGCAGCACAAAGAGCAAGAACAAAAGCATTGTGCCGAACAGGCTTCCCGGGTCGTTGGAGTAGATAATGGAGTCGGCCAAAAAGCCGCAAACCAGAAACGCGAGCACTTTCAGAATCAGAGGCTTCCGAAGGGGAAGAAAGGACTTTAAAATCAGGAAGAAAACCGCCGTATATCCCCATGCCAGTAAAAAAGAAAGGGCCTCGAAAAGGTGTATCACAAAAAATCCCCCCAATAATCGGTGAGCCGCTCCATGAATTCCTTCCGCTTTGGCTGGCTGATTGGAATGATCTCACCGGTAATCAGTTCGATCTCCAGCTTTTTGATGCCCTTCACATAAAACAGATTCACAATATAGCTGGTATGGCAGCGTGCAAAATCCCTGTCGCAAAGCGCCCGTTCCATCTCTTTCATGCTTTTGTAGCAGATGATGTTCTCCTGCTCGGTATGAACCATCAGATTGCGGTTAAAGGTTTCGATGTAACGGATGGATTTCAGGGGGATCTTGTATTTGCCGGTATCATTGACAATCACCAGGGAAGGGGTATCTTCTTTCTGACTGCGCGCAATGAATTTGTCCAGTTCCGACTTGAGCCGGGCGTATTTCATGGGCTTGATGATGTAGTTGGTGGCATGATATTTATATCCCTCAAGCCCATACTGGGTGAGCGTGGTCAGGAAAATAATGCCCACGGTTTCATCCATCTGCCGGATGCGTTCCGCCGCGTGGAGGCCGTCCACCAGTTTCATCTGGATGTCCAGAAAAATCAGGTCGATGGTCGGGTCGTATTTCTCGATCAGCTCCATGCCGTCATAATAAGGGCTGATTTTTATATCATGTCCGGTCTCCTTGCTGTATTGGTTCAGCAAACCGGTCAGATACTGAACAAAGTCCTTTTCATCATCACAAATTGCCAGATGCAGCACTGGCTCACCTGCTTTCGCTGTACCTGTCCGTGAACAGGCTTAGTCTACCTCATTGTATTTCATTTACCAAAGGAATACAAGAAATTGGAAAAGACGGGTTTCTAAAACTGCATCAGGCGAAGAATAGAAAACACCCCGGCGGCAGGAAATTGTCGTGCTGAAATCCTCCCTGACTGAGATTTCAGCGCGTTTTTATGCTACAATAAAACCAGAAAAATTCAGTGTCCTTGATTGCAGCAATAATCGGTGTTATAACAAAATATATATTTGCGCTGCAGCTTTAAACACCCGCCAAGATATTTTGAGGATCGGTGAGTTACAAAAGAAATCGCGGATGCGTAATAAAAAACAGAACCCTCTGAATTTCCAGAGGGTTCTGTTTTTTATGTGCTTCACATATTACAAAGGGAGAAAATATATGAAGTGTTGTGCACAAGGCTCTCGCGGTATTGCTGTTCAAAAGCTGCTTTCATTGCCTTTCAGGCAGAAAATTACGCAGATATTCCACCGATTGCTGAATGGATGTGTGAGGATCCTCCCAGTAGATGGAGTCGTTGATCTCAAGATCGATGCAGCCACTATACCCGAAATGTTCCAGTGTACGGATATAGCCTTCGAGTTTTTTACGACCAAAGTTGCCGGAACCAACAATTTCGTGATGACTGTCAGAATAATGAATCCACTGGATTTTGTTACCCAGTTGTTGGTAGAAGCTTTCTAGATTGTCTCCGGCTACCTCCATGGCGACCAGATCCACACAGGTCGCGAGCGCAGGGGAATCAACCTGGTGCAGCATCTGTTTCATGTCTTCCAGGTTCAACAACAGGTTGCTTTCATAGGGTTGCAGCTGTTCCAGCATTAGGGTAACGCCCATCCGTTCCGCACGTTGTGCCAACTGTTGGAGGCTATCTACCGTTCGTGCCCAGCCATCTTCCCGGTTTAAGTTACGGGGGTGACAGCCAGTATTTAAAAACAGTTTGTCCGTGCCGAATTCCAATGCGTCTTCCATGCTGGCTTCCATGTAATCCAGTGTTCGATCCCGCAGAGCGCGGTCAGGAGAGCTGTAGCTGAAGGGGTAGCCTAAGGTTTCAGGCGTATAGATTACGACCTTCATTCCACGGTCCTCAATTTGCCGACGCAACTCCCGGATGCGGCGGGCAGCAGCGGGACCCCAGGGGTAGTCCAAGCGGCAAAAGTGGGGGCTTCCGCCCCATAAATCGATATTGTGGATGCCACATCGATCCATGGAATCCAAGAAATAATCGAAGGTGTACTGAACATACTGGACGCTCATGACGGCAAGCTGATCCAATGTGATGACAGACATGGTGCAACCTCTCCTTTTTCAAAATGAAATGAGTATCTTATAGAGAAGAACATACACTTTGGCGATGAAGAATAAAAAGGGTGGTCAGCAAGCAGCTAAGGCTGGTTAGAAGCATCAACGGTAGATTGCCATTAGTGAATCCTGCTACCAGATAGCCGACAATGCAACAGGCGCCTACCAATAGAGCGTAGGGCAGTTGGGTAGTCACATGTTCCAGATGATTGCAGCCAGCACCTGTACTGGACAAAATGGTTGTGTCTGAAATAGGAGAGCAGTGATCGCCAAAAACGCTTCCACCCAGAGTGGCCGACAGAGAAACGATGACCAGATTTGGGCTCAGAGTAGCTGCCACTGGAATGATAATAGGAATCAGGATTCCAAAGGTGCCCCAAGCAGTTCCGGTGGAAAAGCTCAGGAAGGCTGCTGCCACAAAAATCAGTGCGGGAAGAACTGCACCGGGAATGTTGCTGGCTGCCATGATGTTTTTTACAAATACATCTGTTTGCAGTAGGTCTCGGCAAACACCACTGATGGTCCAGGCAAGGACCAAAATCATGATGGCGGGAACCATGGCGGCGATCCCTTTGGTCACGCCGTCCATGAAGTCACGAAAGCGTATCAACCCACGGGGAACAAATTGCACAAAGGCGCAAAGTAACGCTGCAAATCCACCCCAGGTGAGAGCTTGGCCAGCGTTACAGTTGCCCAACGCCGCGGAGAAGTTGCCGTAGAAGGCAGGGTCTGTCCCCCAAAAGCCACCGCTGTAAAGCATACTTAGGATCGAGCAAAGAATCAGCATGCCGATAGGGAGTAACATATCCCATACTCGACCCTGGCGGCTACCCTGAGGGAGTTCCTGAGCGGAAGAATTCACCACACCCAAGTCGCCCGTCTGTTCAGCACGGGCTTCTAGCTGGGCAATCCGACCAAAATCCAGGTGTGCAGAGCAAACAACGATTACGGTAACAATGGTCAACAGCGCATAGAGATTGTATGGAATAGTAGCACAGAATGCGGCAAAATCACTAGGGAAGGCGGCGGTATCCCGCAGATTGCTGCCCACAGCTGCTGCCCAGGAGGAAATGGGGGCGATAATGCAGACTGGGGCAGCAGTGCTGTCGATGATATAAGCCAGCTTCGCCCGGGAAACTCGGTGATGGTCAGTGACTGGCTGCATGACGGTGCCGACAGTAAGACAATTGAAGTAATCGTCGATGAAAATGAGGCAGCCCAACAACCCGGTGGCCAGCATAGCCGAGCGCTTGCTTTTCAGCTTGCGGCTGGCCCAATTGCCGTAAGCAATGGAGCCACCAGCCATGGAGACGACGTGGACCAGGGCCCCCAGCAGACAACAGAACAGAATGATATATAGGTCCACAGTTTGTATTGTCATGTCGAACATGATCTGAATTGGTGCTACAACCGGATTTAGCTCCGCCATTACTGCATAAATAATCGTGCCGGACAAAATACCAATCAACAGAGAGGAGACAACTTCCTTGGTGAGCAGAGCCAGTACGATAGCCAGAACTGGAGGAAGAATGGAAAGTGCCCCCGCGTATACAGATGTCAAGGCTTATCCCTCCGTAGACCAGACGTCGTATACAACGGCGCCGTTCACCAAAGTGAGACAGACCTTGGCCTTACGGACCTCATCGATAGGCATCGCAAAGACGTTAGCGTCAAGAACGGCGATGTCTGCCTTATTGCCCGGCGCCAGTGTACCGGTGTCCCCTTCACGGTACATATCGTATGCGCCGCCGCTTGTCCAGGCCTGTAATACTTCGCTAACTGTCAGTGTGTTCTCCGGGTGGAAGGGCTCGCCACCTTCAGGAAATTTTCCGGTGACACTGTGATACAAGGACTGTGGGATGTCATCAATGACCAGAGGAAGATCGGTGCCACAGCACAGCAAGACGCCGCTGTCCGCCATTTTGCGCCGATTCCAGTAACCAGCCCCGCGCTCAGTGCCCAGCTTTTCCTCGATCATACCCACCTTGCCCGCACGGTCGGCGATGGATTGAATTTGAGGATAAAATTCGCAAATTACACCCAATTGGCCCATTCGTTCCAGGTCCTGTGGATCGCTGAATTCCGCTTCGGTAATGGCATGCCGGTTACACACCTTTCCTCGGGAGTCTCGGCAGCATTTTTCGTAAATATCCAGCACGCGCGCCACAGCGGCGTCGCCCTGTGCGTTCAGCGAAAAACGGAAGCCTTCCGCGTCGGCCTGCAGCACCTCGCGCTCGATCAGTGCCCAGTCGATTTCTTGAGCACACTGTGTATCCGGTGCACAGCGATAAGGCTGTTTCAGATATCCACACATCTGGCTGATAGAGCCGTCAGTCATGCGGTTAAAGCCGGAAAATCGGACGAACTCACCCTGGAACCGCTGCCGCATCCGGCGTGCGTAATCCAGATTTGCGCCTTCTTTGACGGGCTGACTCATAAAGTGCACGCGCAGCGTCATAGCGTTGTCCCGTTCCAGTTGCTCCAGCACCTCCGGGAAGGTGCTGAAGGTATCATAGCCAATCTCCTTGACCGAGGTTACACCTCGACGGTTCAGCATCTGCATATAATGTTGGAACAACGGTTTGGAGAAGGCATGGTCGGCCAGAAACTCTTCCATCAGTCGCCAGAAGACCTCATTGCAGTCGGCGCTGTTGTCAAAGCCGTACCGCTGAATTGCAGCGCTATTGATCCAGAAAGTCTCAGCGCCTGCGGCAAACAGCACGGCGGGACGGTCCGGAAAAACACGGTCCAGATTCTGAGGTCCGCCGGTGACAATGGTCGGGTCCCAGCCATGCCCCCACACCGGTTTCTCAGGTGGAAGGCTGTTGGCATAGGTCAGTGCTATCTGACCGATCTGACTGCTGTCTGTAGCGGGGGAGAGGTCCACGCCAAGATAGTTCAGCGCCCATCCGGTAAAAAAGGTATGCGCGTCGGCAAAGCCGGGGCAGATGGTCCGGTTCCCCAGTTCGTACACGGTGGAGCCATCGGCCAATTCGGAGGGAAGATCCCCCTGTACAACCTGCAGGATACGCTCATCCCGGATAACCACATATCCGGAGAATGGTTCTGCGCCAGCCCCGTCGAAGATACAGTTGGATCTCAGCACGATCTGCGTATGTTCTGCCATACTTACGTCACTCCTTAGCATTTTGCTAACGGACGCTGGAATGAAGTGGTCAGCGTACCGCGCAATGTTTTGCAAGAAAATCCGAAGTGGTAAGCCCGGTGTGTTATGTATTTCAGGCGGTGTTGGTCCTGACACGCTGTCCTGAATTTGACCAAATGATAGCATGGGCATTCGGTCATTTCAAGGTGTTAAAATCATTTTTGGAGGATGACACAGAAAGGAAAAACGGAATTTTTCAGGCTGCCAAAAATTGGTCTGCTTTGGTCGATTTCAGATGAACCAACTCCTCGGGTCAGGACGAATGGAATTTCTTGACTTGGCTGGGAGTGGAAGTATATGATAATCGAAACTGGCAGTATCACTACTGCCGGAAAAGAAGGAAGGGGGGAGCCGACGGATGGTAATGAAAAAAGACGAGACGTCCCGACGAGCAAGTTGGAGCGGAATCGCTGAGCAGCTGGAATATTGGATTGAAAGTGGCAGGCTGCAGGCAGGCCAGCGCCTACCCAGTGAAGAGTCGTTGGCGAAGGAACTTGGCTGCCACCGTGATACACTGCGTACGGCTATTCGATGTTTGGCGGGTGAGGGAAAGTTGACCCGTCGGAAGGGGAGCGGATTTACTGTGGCAATGCCACGTTTTCGGCGCAATCTCTATGATTTTGAACCTTTGTGGTATTTCCTGCAACAGAACCGACGTCAATTTACCAGCCGAGTAATCTCCATGGAAAGGCTCAAGCCTGTGCCACGAGTGGCGAGGCTCCTGAAACTGAACGAGGCGGGTGAGGCCTATCGACTTTGTCGGCTGCGTTTTCTGGATGGCACGCCGGCCATTTTGGAAACCACATATCTATCTGCGTTGCGAGTACGGGATCTGGAACGGTTTGATTTGGCTAAGAACAGCCTGTTTGAGATTATGGCTACAGAGTATGGGATTTATGCAGATTCCGGTAACCAGACGCTGAGTATTACTTATGCAGATGAGATGGAAGCCGAATTACTACAGATTCCGGTGTTGCAGCCGTTACTCCTGCTGCGGGGCGTAACACGGGATGACTATGGAATTCCTATCGAATCCTTTTCTGCGGTGATTCGCAACGACCAGTTCGGTTTCGAGGGGATTTTGCGGGCTGGGGAGCCAGATTCCCGGGAACTGGTCTGAGCGCGGAAGAAAAAGCACACCAGTTTTCTCTCTTTCCACGGAGAATACCTGATTTTTTTTGGTTAAGCTCGTGATTGACCCTCTAGTTTACCCGGCGCTATACTAATTTTCAGAAAAGTGGTTTGCAACGAAATGCGACTCATCTATTCGAAAATCAAGTATACGGGAGGTAACGAAACGATGCGAGCAGCAATGATTGGTGACAACTGTATCGACCACTACACGGAATACGTGGACCGACAGGGAAACGTGTTCCATGATCGCAAGTATCCCACGGGCAACGTGGTGGACACCGGGGTCAACCTGCAGAAATTGGGGATGAAGACCTCCATCATCAGCACTACCGGCAGCGATGAGAACGGGCAGTGGATGGTGAACACCCTGAAGGGCGAAGGTTTGGATGTGAGCCATCTGAAGGTGGGACAAGGCCCCACCGCCATCACCTATATGACGTTGAATGGCAATGACCGGGTACATGGAGATTACATCGAAGGAGTCCTGGAACATATCGTGTTTGATGAGGAGGACATCGCATTTGCTGCCGGGCATGATCTGGTGCACACCGCACTGTGGGGAAATGCCCAGGATGCACTGCCCAAGATCCGCAGTTGCAGCCAGGCGGTAATCAGTTTTGACTATGCCGATCGACTAGATCATCCTCTGGTGGAGAGTACACTTCCTTATGTGGACATCGGGTTTTATTCGTACCATAAACAGCGGGACGAATTCATCGAGGGCTATCTGAAGGACAAAGTGGATCGAGGCATGAAGGTCGCAGTGGCCACATTCGGGGAATTGGGCAGTCTGGCTTACGATGGCCGGCAGTTTGTCCAGTTTGGCGTGGTGCCGGCGGCTGAGGTGGTCAATACCGTGGGTGCGGGCGACAGCTTCATCGCCGGATTTTTGTATCAGTATATGAAGGGGGCAGCGCTGGAAGCTTGCCTGAAGCAGGGAGCGACGGTAGCTTCCAATGTGGTGCAGGTTTTTGAACCTTGGGTCACAGACTGAGATACGCATTCATAGAGAACAAATTCATAACAGGAGGGTTTTGTCATGATGAAACTTGGTATGTTCACATCCGGTTACCAGCGCAACCCGTTGGAACATTGCTTCCAGGATGCAAAGGAATTCGGCTATGATTACATAGAGCTTTGGGGAGGGCGGCCTCACGCCTATGCACCGGATCTGAAGGCGGGCGATATCAACGAGGTGCGGCGTCTGATTGAGAAATATGAGATGCCGGTGCTGGGCTACACCCCGGAACACAATGCTTACCCCTACAACTACATGATTGGCAGCGAGGCCCAGCGGGAAGACGCGGTGGAATATCTGAAACTGTGCCTGGACATGGCCAAGGAGATGGGGGCGGAATATATGCTGACCAGCCCCGCCAACGGTGGGTATCTTGCCACCTACGACGAGTTATGGCCCCGTCTGGAAAAGACCATCCGGGAACTGGGAGAGCATGCGGCGAAGGTGGGGGTAAAGCTGACCGTGGAAGCGCTGACCCCGTATGAGTCAAACTTCTTTACCCGGGCCAACGATCTGGCCGAACTGTTCCGCCGGATCGACAACCCGTACGTGGTGGGCATGTGCGACGTGGTGCCGCCTTTTGTGCAGCATGAGAGCATCATGGCCTACTTTGACAAGCTGGGGGACAAGATGGATCATATGCACATCATTGACGGGGAACAGGGAACGGACAGCCATATTATGCCCGGTGAGGGAAGCATGCCTCTGCAGGAGATGTTCCACGAACTGGCTCGTATCGGTTACGACCGAACTGCCACACTGGAGCTGGTGCTGGGGTATATCAACGAACCCCGCATGTATGCCCGCCGAGCGGTGGAAAACGTGCGCGCTATGATGGCACATGCGGGTATGTGACCCGTCGAATCAACGGAAAGGATGTGAAGGACCTTTGTTTATCGATATTCATGTACATCCCGCATTTTTTGAACCCATCAACCAGGACGAGCAGCGAGAGGAACTGCGCCATCGGGAACTGGATATCCACCGCAACGGAACCGCCCCGCTGGAGCATATCTTCAACCAGATGCGCTGCGCCGGGCTGGACCGACTCTGCCTGTTGGGCCAGGATTACACCAGCACGGTGGGGGATACGCTGGTGAGCAATGAAGAGATCCATCAACTGGTTGGACTGGCGCCGGACCGCTTTATCGGATTTGCGGGAGCGGATCCGCTTGCACCGGGCGCGGTGGACCGGCTGGAGCATGCCTTTGCGGATTTGAAGCTGCGAGGCGTGAATCTTCATCCCGGCCGCCAGCATTTCTATCCTGCCGACGAGCGGTTGGAGCCGATCTATGCGCTGTGCGAACAGTATGACCGGCCGGTGATGTTCCATGCGGGCCTTTCCTGGGAGCCGGATACACTGACCAGGTATTGCCATCCTCTCTGCTTTGAGGAGGTGGCAGCCCGGCATCCCAAACTGCGCATCTGTCTGGGTCATTTTGCATGGCCCTGGGTGCGGGAGACTGCGATGTTGATGGTGAAGTATCCCAACGTGTACGCCGACACCGGTGCGCTTTATTTTGACTGTGCCCGGGAGTTTTATCAGCAGACCTTTACGCGGGATATCCCGGTCACCTGGATCGATCGATCTCTGCGCCACCAGGTCATGTTCGGGTCCAACAATCCTCGCTTTGAACAGATTCGCATGGCCCAGGCACTGGATCAGCTGGGGTTGCGGGACAGTACGCTGGAGCTGATTCGGGGTGGTAACGCCCTGGAGTTTTTGGGCGGTTCTCTGTAAGGGTGGAAAGGAGAAGGGGCAATGTATATCAAGCCAATCGTACTTTTGACCAAAACCTATAACGAGATGGATGTGATCACTCCTCAGGTGGAGCAGATCGTAAAGGAAAGCGGGATTCAGAACGGAATGGTTACCGTGCTGACCAAGCACACCACCACGGGAATTACGGTGAACGAGGCCCTGGAATGCCTGGAAAGCGATATTGCGCTGTTCCTGCAGCGGCAGGCGCCGGAGGATGCACCGTACAGCCATGCCCGCATGCTGCGGGATTACGGATCTACGGCCGGCAATCCCACCGGTCACCTGAAGGCGTATCTCACCGGAAATCATTGTCATTTCCCTCTGGTTGAGGGAGAAATGATTCGGGGCGGTGCGCAGGATATCTATTTCTGTGAGTTTGACGGTCCGGCGAAACGCACCATCCTGGTCATGATCCAAGAGTGAGCAGGCGTTAAAACAAAGCGGACGCAAAAGGGCGGAGTTCAGAATGGATTTATTCCTTTCGAACCCCGCCCTTTTCTGTCGAAAAAGATCGACGGACGGCGAAGAAAGAAAGGGCTGAAAACGGAACGGAAAACAGGGTGGAGAAAAGTGTGTGGGAAAAATTCCCAAAAGCGGTATGCCTGTTTATTTATTAACGTACGGTTTGAGGATTCAAATGTTGGACTATCCACAAAGAGAAAATGAGATTTTCCTGCACAACGCCAAAATTTGGGCACTGTGCTTTTTATTTCGGGAATTATATTGATAGCGTTTGTTCATTATGCTAGAATAATTGGCGAAGTGGTATGAAAAACCCGATGTGTTGTGTGATGAAAGCCAATTGCCCTCGAGTGGTCCTAACGGGGGCGGAATCATTCCGGCAGCAGCCGGGATATCGTTGTGTGAAAGGAGAATCCGCATGTCGAAACACGAAACAACGACTGCACCCAGCGCGGAGCTGGGACGCAAATTAGGACTGGGCGCTGTGATCGCATTGGGCGTCGGCACCACCGTTGGTTCCGGTATCTTCTCGTCTCTGTCTGAGGTGGCCAATGCCGCAGGAAGCAGCCTGTTCCTGGTGCTTGCCTTCCTGATCGGCGGTCTGCTTCAGGTACCTGCCAACTTCTGCTACGCAGAATTGGCTTCCGCATTCCCTGAGGATGGTGGTCAGTATGTTTACTTCCGTGAAGCCGGGTCCCGCCCGCTGGCCTTCCTGTGCGGCTGGATCAGCTTCTGGGCCACCGATCCCCCGTCCATCTCCATTATGGCGCTGGCGATCGTTAACTACCTGGCTTACTTCCTGCCCATGCACGGCATCGTGCTGAAGATCGTTGCTACGCTTTTCGTGCTGGTGTTCATGATGGTGCATCTGCGCAGTGTGGAGGGAGGCGGCAAGTTCCAGACCTTCATCACCGCCCTGAAAATTCTGCCCTTTGTACTGATTATCGGTGTAGGACTGTTCTTCATGAATGGGTCCACCCTGCTGTCGGCCACTCCTCTGGCGGGCACCACGGTCACCGGAATCACGGCGCTGCTGGCCGGTATCTCCGCCACCACTTGGTCTTTTGACGGCATGGGCGCTGCCTGCTACATGTCCGGCGAGATCAAAGAGCCCGAGAAGAATATGCCCCGTGGTCTGATTCTTACTGCGCTGATCGTTCTGGGCCTGTATGTGGGCCTGACCTTCGTAGCTTCCGGCCTGCTGAGCATCGATGAGCTGGCTTCTTCCGATGCGCCCATCGCGCTGCTGGCCTCCAAGATCCCCGTAATCGGCCAGGGCGCCGACGTGGTGGTTGCGATCATGGCCATCATCGTGGTGATCGGCTCTCTGTCCAGCTGCATCATGTTCCAGCCCCGCATCGAGTACGCGATGGCGCGTGACGGACTGTTCTTCAAGCAGTTTGGCCAGGTGCATCCCAAATACCAGACCCCCGCGTTCTCCATCGTTGTTCAGTGCATGGTGGCTATCGTTCTGATCTTCGCCTCCAGCCTGTCTGATCTTCTGGGTTACTTCACCGTGATCGCATTGCTGAAGAACTTCCTGACCTTCGGCACCATCTTTGTGCTGCGCCGCAAGGAGCATTACAAACCCACCTACAGAATGCCCGGCGGATACGTCATGCCGGTAATCGCCATGGTGATGACTGCCACGCTGATCTACTCCACCTTCATCTGGTCCGCGCTGCCCAGCATCATTGCTGCAGTGGTGGCGGTGGGCACCGGCCTGCCGGCTTACTACCTGATGGAGCGGCAGAACCAGAAAAAGCAAGGGAACGCCTGATCGTTTCCGCAAACCACGACAGTGAATCGGCCGACCGGATTTCCGCGGCTTTAAGCCGCGGAAATCCGGGACCGGCAATTGGATAAGGAAGACGGGATTCTATGGAACAGCAATTTCGCGCACGCCCGCGGGACCAGGCAACGGAACAGATTGAGTGCTATATTTTGCAGAACGATCTTGCACCGCATTCCAAGCTGCCCAGCGAACGGGATATGTGCAGCATGTGGCAAATGAATCGGACCACGCTGCGCAGCGCGATCCGCCGACTGATTGTAGAGGGCAAGGTGTACCACCGCAAGGGGGCGGGTACCTTTGTGGCGCCGCCCAAGCTGGAGCGGACGCTGCAGGATGTGAAGTCCTTCACCGATCAGGTTCTGCAGAACTACCGCAGCATGCAGACCCGGCCGCTGGACGTGCGAACGGCAGCGGCCCCCCGCTCGGTGGAAAGGAAGCTGGGGCTTGCGGAGCAAAGCCCGGTCTTCCAGCTGCGGAGACTGCGCTGTATCAACGGACAGCCGGTGACGATTGAGGCCAACTACCTTGATCCGGCAATCTGCCCGGGGATTGAGCAGTACGATTTTTCCAATGAATCCTTCTACAACGTGCTGGCACATTACGGCATTACGGTGGATCATGGTCACCAGACTATCGGTATCACTTACGCCACCGAAGGGGAAAGTGAACTGCTTGAGGTTCCGGTGGGGGCGCCGCTGTTCTATGTGTCCGGTATCTCGTTCGACAGCCAGAACAGGCCAATCGAAGTGTTCAAATCTGTCACGCGCGCCGACAAGATCCGGTTTTCCAGCATCCTTACAACACAACCCAAAGAAAAGGTGGAACAGTTATGAAACTGGCAGCAGTTGGCAGCAATTGCATTGATTATTATAATAATGTGGAGGGCGGAACAGCCTATCCCGGCGGCGGCCCGGTGAACATGGCGGTTTACACGGTGCGCAACGGGGGCCAGGCCTCCTACATCGGGCCGGTGGGCGACGATGTGTATGGGCAGATTATGGCCGAAGCTATGACCCGCAAGGGTGTGGACACGAGTCATCTGCACGTGCTGCACGGGCATACGGCGGTTTCCCAGGTGACCCTGGTGGACGGTGAACGGGTATTCGGCGACTATGACGAGGGCGTGCTGGAGCAGTACACCCTGTCGTCGGAAGATATGGATTTCATCAGCACACATGACGTGGTGGTGTGCGACCTGTGGGGCAAGGTGGGCCGTTTCTTCGGCCAGCTCCAGCAGCGCGGGGTAAAAACCGCATTTGACTGTGCCACTCGTCCCGGAGACGCCGCTTGCGCGGAGGCAATCCCCTATACGGATTATCTGTTCTTTTCCTCGGATGACGGAGACACCGAAACCCTGCGTGAGCTGATGAAGGTGCTGCACAGACAGGGGCCCAAACTGGTGATTGCCATGCTGGGCGAGCAGGGAAGTCTGTGCTTTGATGGTCAGACCTTCCATTCCTTTGGGATTGTTCCCTGCCCCAATGTGGTGGATACGATGGGTGCGGGCGACAGCTACATCGCTGGTTTCCTGCATGGCCTAGTGGACGGATTGCCCATTGAGGCGTGCATGGAAAAGGGAGCCGCAACCTCCACAGAAACATTGCAATATTTCGGCGCGTGGCTGTAACCGGTCCCGCATAAGCCGAACAAGAAAGGACTCGACATGGAACACATCGGAACTGGACTTGTCTCTTTGCAGCTGCGGGAGATCATTCGCGCACAAATTGAGGAAGGGATATACCCTCCCGGCACGGCGATCCCACCGGAAAACGAACTGGCAGCCCAATATGATGTGAACCGTCTGACCGTGCGCACAGCCATTGGAGCCCTAGTGTACGAGGGACTGCTCAAGCGGGTGCAGGGCAAGGGCGTCTATGTGCTGGGGGAAAAGATGAACCGGGACCTGGACAATCTGGGCGGGTTTACGCAAACCATCCGGCAGAAAAACGCGGTGCCCTCCACCCGAATCCTCACCAAGGCGCTACGCCCGGCGGGAAACAAGTATGCGTTGGTCTTCGGGATTCAGCCGGAGGACTCCATCTATTACATCAAGCGTATCTGCTATGTGAGCGATGAGCCGGTTTCGTTGGAAGAGGTTTTCATTCCGCATTATGTGGTCCCGAAGCTGGAAGGAATCGATCTGTCCGTCTTTTCTTTGTATGAGGTTTATGATTTTTATCACGTGCGCCCCAAACAAGCGCGGCAAACGCTGGACCTGGCTGTGCTGGAAGCAAACGACGCGCGTCTGCTCGGCATTTCATGCGAGCAGGCCGTGATGCTGTTCGAGTGCACCAGCCAGGATGAAAACGGTCGGGTGATTGAGTTTTCGCGCAACTATACCCGGGGCGACAAGTGCAATTTTACCGTTCATTTTCAAAAATGAGCGTGCCCTGTGAAGGGAGGGCTTGTAATGGGGTTGTTCCGCGGGGAATTTTATTCCCAAAAGCTCCGCATGACCACCCAGCTGTATGTGATCTTCCCGGACCCCTCCAACGATGTAACTCCGCTGTGGACGGGGGAGCCCAGGGTTCTGTATCTGCTGCATGGCCTTGCGGCCAACGCCAGCGAATGGACCCGCTTTTCCAAAATTGAATACTATGCCAAAAAATACAATTTCATTGTGATCATGCCGGAGGTCCAGCGCAGTTTTTACTGCACGGCCCGGTACGGCCCGGACTATTTCGGGTATGTGGCCGACGAACTGAGTGAGTTGTGCAAAACCTGGTTTCGACTGCCCGAAGCAAGAGCCTCCACATTTATTGCGGGGGAAAGCATGGGCGGTTACGGGGCGGTCAAGGTGGCCCTGCGCAGGCCGGAGTGCTTTGCCGCCTGCGCAAGTCTGTCCGGCGTGATGGATTATGCCGCCATGGTGGAACGGGTCCGCAAAGGAGAGTGGCCGGATGTGCTGTCCCAGGAACTGGACGCCCTTCACGGAATGGGCATGCCGCCTGATCCGCAGGAGGACTTGTTTCAGCTGCTGAGGGTCCGGGCCAACGACCCTGGGCGCCCCGGGCTGCTGCAGATCTGCGGCACGGAAGATTTTTTGTATGCAGACAATCTGCGCTTTCGGGATGCGGCCAGAGCGGCGGGATATGGACACACCTATCTGGAATGGGCCGGAGAGCATGCGTGGCCCTTCTGGGATGTGGCGATCCAGCGGGCGTTCCAGTATTTTTGCGGAATGGACCTGCAGACCAGCCCGATTTTCTGAGCCGGCGCTTGGCGGGAAAACTGTATGATAGTATGAAAGAGAAGGAGCATTTGTATTATGGTTACGACTTCTATGTGGAACGAACAGACCGGTGCGTGTCTGCGTAATTTTGATGAAAAAGAATCTCTGGACAGTGTAAATGGCGCGCTGGCACTGCGTGGCCAGATTGAACAGATCATCGACCAGATCTGGGCCGATGGTTTCGACGGGATCTATTTTATTGGTATCGGTGGCACCTACGCCTCCAGCATGCAGGTGGAGGTCTATATGCGCGGACGCTCCAAACTGCCGGTGTTCGTGGAGAATGCCGCCGAATTTTTGACCACGGGCAACCGTCGATTCACCGATCGCTCGGTGGTGATCCTCTCTTCGGTTTCCGGCAACACCAAGGAGATGGTACAGCTGGTGGACCGGGTGCATCAGATTGGCGGCAGGGTGTTCAGCTTTATCGACACGCCAGGCAGTGTGCTGACCCAGCCGGACAAGCAGGATTATCTGGTGGTCTATCCCAAGAACGAACAGCTGAAATTTTACATGGTAGCGAACTACCTGATGTACAAAAACGGCGAGTTTGCGGACTATGACCGGTACAACCGGGAGATGGAGGCTCATCTGGCGCAGGTACTGGTGGATGTGGAAAAGGAGTCCGATGCCTGGGCCTACGATTACGCCAAGGCCTGTGTCGCGTTCCGGAACGAGCATCCGGACCTGCCGCGCTACTTCATTGGTTCAGGCAACCAGTATGGTGCCACCTATTCCTATGCCATGTGCTACTGGGAAGAGCAGATGTGGATTCGCACCAAGTCCATCTCCTGCCAGGAGTTCTTCCACGGCATGCAGGAGATTGTGGTGTGGGACACCCCCGTTACCCTGTTTATGGGCGAGGATGAGCAGCGTCCGCTGGCCGAACGGGTGGCGCGTTTCCTGCCCAAGGTGTGCGGCAATTATACCATCATCGATACCAAGGAGTTTGCGTTGAAGGGCATCAGCCCGGAATTCCGCGGCACGATTTCTCATCTGGTGATGCACGGTGTGAACAATCGCGTGGACGCTTACATGGAGCTGTTCCTGCGCCATCCGCTGTCGATACGCCGCTACTACCGCCAATTTGAGTATTGATCCATTTACAGCACGAGCCGCCGCAGCGATTCCTTGCATGAGTCGTTGCGGCGGCTCTTTTCAAAAAGGAGGATGCTAACCATGCTTTGGAGTGAAATCTTATTCGGCGTAAAAAAGCCCATCATCGCTATGCTGCATCTGGACCCACTGCCTGGCGATCCCCGCTTTCGTCCGAACACCGCGATGGAAGAGATTGTGGAACATGCCCGGGCGGACCTGCAGGCGCTGCAGGAGGGCGGCGTGGACGGGGTGCTGATCAGCAACGAGTTCAGCCTGCCCTATGAGCGACAGATGAACTTTGTGACCCCGGCGGCCATGGCCTATGTGGTGGGGCGGCTCAAGCAGGATCTGAGAGTCCCCTTTGGCGTGGACTGCATCTCGGATGGGCGCGCCACGATTGAGCTGGCCGCCGCGGTGGATGCAGACTTTGTGCGTGGGACCTTTTCCGGCGTGTATGTGGGAGATGGAGGCCTGTATAACAATGATTTTTCCAAATTGATGCGCCGGCGTGCGGAGCTGCATCTGCAGCAGCTTCGGATGCTGTATTTTATCAATCCGGAATCCGACCAAAACCTAGATAACAGGCCATTGGCAGACATTGCTCGATCCACTATTTTCAAGGTCCATCCGGATGGATTATGTGTTTCAGCCAATGCGGCCGGACAAGATGT
The DNA here is from genome assembly GCF_002159185.1 of Gemmiger sp. An87. GTDB lineage: Bacteria > Bacillota > Clostridia > Oscillospirales > Ruminococcaceae > Allofournierella. Next base: position 44,140 of record NZ_NFHD01000019.1, on the reverse strand, counting down.
GGACGAGGAGCTGATTGCCAGTGTCAAACAGGCTGCGCCTCAAACGGTGATCCTGTGCAATACAGGATGTCGGCCAGATACCATTGCCCGTAAGCTGGCGGTGGCGGATGGAGCAGTAGTGGGGACCTATTTCAAGGAGGGCGGTAGACTGGAAAACGAACAGTTGGAGAATGTGCGGGTGTGCGCTGACCGGGTCAGGGAGCTGATGCGGGTAGTGTACCAGGTGCGAGCCAGATGAGGGGGCATAAAGATAGCAACAGAGTTCCGGCCCTGTTGGTTCTGGATCTGGATGGCACTACTTGCGATGACCAGGGGAACATCAGCAGGGAGAACCGGCGAGCGTTGCAATGGGTTCGTAGTCAGGGGAATATGGTCTGCTTTGCCACTGGTCGTCGAGAGGTGGACATGCTTCCACTGGGAGACGTGTCTGACTGCGCCGACTATCTGTTGCTGAACAACGGGGGTAAGCTAGTAGAGACCGGCAGTGGCCGGGTATTATTCCGGGAACGAATTGATCCAGTGTCGGCTCGGCAGCTGGTGGAATTTTGCTTGCATCATGACTATCTGTTACATGTACTGGCTGGACCGTTATGGGCGGTGAATAAGGAAAATGACAGTCTGAGAGAGTATGCTGATCAGTTGGGGGTTTGGCCCAGCCGATTTCAACACTGTGATCAGTTGCCGCTGGATGACATCGAGGGCTTTACTGTGACCCAGGACTGGAAGCCCGTGTGGGAGTTTGTGCGGCGCAAGGGGCTTGCACTCAGTGTTACGCCAAGCGACCCTACCAGTGTAGACATCATGGCACCGGGAATCAGCAAATGGAACGGTATTTGTCGCCTGCTTTCGCTGCTGCCGGTTCAACCGTTCCGGATCATTGCTGTTGGGGATTACGATAACGACATTGAAATGATTAAGAACAGTGACATCGGTGTAGCAGTGGCCAACGCGCGGCCTCATGTCAAGGGGGCGGCAGATTATGTATCTCCTTTTTGCAATAATGAAGATACAGTGGCCCATATTGTTGCACATTTTTTCGAAGAAATTCAATGAACTGTGCGAATAGTTGTGAAGGAGGTTGAATTGCATGGATGCTACATATTTTATGGGAATTGATACGGGAACAAATTCCAGCAAAGGTGTGATCATTGATGAGGATTGCAATGTAGTGGCGTGTTGTTCTACTCAGCACACCATGACCAATCCGAAGCCGAATCACTTCGAACACGATGCCGAAAAAGATTGGTGGGGCGATTTCTGTCGTATCAGCCAAGGGCTATTGAAAAAATCCGGGATTGATCCGGTTCAGATCAAGGCAGTGGGGCTTAGCGCATTGGGAGCTGATTGCCTTCCAGTTGATGAACAGTGCCGTCCATTGCGCAAGGCCATTTTGTATGGCATTGATGCGCGAGCAGGAAAAGAGATTGAACAGTTGACCAGCCTGTATGGCCCAGAACAAATCCGCCGCTGGTATGGTCGTCCGCTGTGCTCTAGCGATGTAATGCCCAAAATCCTGTGGATCAAAAATAACGAGCCAGAGGTGTATGCCAGAACTTACAAATTTTTAACTGGCTCCAGTTTTCTTGCGGCAAAGCTGACAGACAATTATGTGGTGGATCGTTTCTTGGGACTGGCCAGTTTCAATCCGTTGTATGATCCGAAAACTTGGCGACCGGTCCCGGAACTGTGCGCGCCTGTTTGTCGACCGGACCAGTTGGCGAAGGTACAGGAGGCAACGGATCTAGCGGGCTACGTAACCGAGGCTGCGGCCAAAGAGACAGGCCTGGCCCCGGGAACACCAGTGATCACGGGGACAGATGATTCTGGTGCTGAAGCTATCAGCGCCGGCGTGGTGGAGCCGGGCAAAATGATGATTCAGTTTGGTTCCTCCATCTATATGATTCTGGGTACCAGACACCTGGTGGACGACGAGCGGTTGTGGCGTGAGCAATTCATTGTGCCCGGACTGTGCGATATCTCCGCGGGTACGAACACTGGTGGCAGTTTGACCAAATGGTATAGAGATGAACTGTTCAGTGATGCATTGGAACAGGAGAAAAAGACGGGGATTGATGCCTATCAACTGATGCTGGAGGGAGTGGATCAGGTACCGCCAGGTTCGGACGGATTGATCACGCTGCCCTATTTTGCGGGAGAACGCACACCGGTCAATGATCCACTGGCATGTGGTATCTTGTTTGGACTCACGATCTCCCATACGCGTCGGCATTTATACCGCAGCGCGCTGGAAGGAGTAGCGTATTCCATTCAGCAGCAGCTACGCCTGATGGAAAGTCATGAGGATGTGTCCATTGATCAAATCTTTGCTGTGGGCGGCGGGGTGAACAATGCGCTGTGGATGCAGATTGTGGCGGATGTAACGGGCAGAGAGATCAACACGCCGGACGTCACAGTGGGAGCGAGTTACGGCGATGCCATGATGGCCGCAGTAGGAGTGAGACATCCGGGATTTGAGAATTTTTCTTGCTTGGCTCAGCATATCAAAACGGGAACAGTATATAAGCCTGATTTCAAAAAATATAAAATCTACCAGAAGTATCAGGCAATATATGATAAGCTCTATGACTCCACTTGCGAATTGATGCATATGATGACCGAAGAGCAATAATGAAGCGCTCTTTCTATGGTAATATACGGTGCGATATCTGCGTGTCATTTTCGTGGGCACACCGTTCATCATGTGCTCGTTTGTGCTCAATAACCATCTGCGGTTTCAGGGGAACGCCTCGGTGGCCATGATCGGTATCGTGACAGGTGCGGTGGCCAATGTGCTGCTGGACCCGCTTCTCATCTTTGGCCTCTCCATGGGTGTGGAAGGGGCGGCGCTCGCCACGGTAATCAGCCAGATCATGAGCTTTGTATTGCTGTGGAGGCTGCACCGGAAACGGGCAGTGGTTCAGGTACACTGGCACCAGATGAGCTTAAAGCGCCGTTATCTGGAAGGGATTTTGAAGGGAGGAATCCCTTCCATGTTCCGGCAGGGGCTGGGCAGTCTGGCGACGGTTCTTTTGAATCTGGCTGCCGGTTACTATGGCGGAACTATGGCGGATCAGGCCATTGCCGCCATGGGCGTGGTGGGGCGAATTACCGCCTTTGCCAACTCGGCGCTGATCGGTTTCGGGCAGGGCTTTCAGCCGATTTGCGGGACGAATTATGGTGCAGACTGCTACAAACGGGTGCGGGAGGCGCTTTTCTTCTGCCTGAAGCTGGGCAGTGGAACGCTGGCTGTTTTTTCGGTGCTGGGTATTCTGTTTGCACACCCGCTGATGCTGCTGTTCCGAAATGATGAACAGGTGGCCCGCATCGGTGCGCTGGCACTTCGGGCGCAGTGCCTTGTGCTGGTGCTCAGTGTCTGGATTATCCTGTGCAGCATGCTGCTGCAGACCATTGGAATGGCCGCAAAGGCCAGCGTGGTGGCATCGGCCCGGCAGGGGATCATGTTTGTGCCCATGATCCTGCTGTTGCCCGGGTTGTTTGGGCTGGCCGGGGTGCAATTTGCTCAGATGGCAGCAGATATTCTGAGCTTTGCCCTCACTTTACCCATCGGATGGAGCGTGCTGGAGCAGCTCCGGGAGGATCGCCCCAAAGCATAAAAGAGAGAAAAAAGGGGAGCCGTCCGCTTGTGTGGGCTGCTCCCTTTTTCGATTGGCTGAAGAGAAACTATGGAAAAGCCACCTGTAAGAGATGGCCTGTTAAACTGAGGAAAGGATTATCTTGTCAGAATCTGCTGGAAGGTGCGGTAGTTGGAATCATCCCGGGGTGTGCAATAAACTGCAAATTCCACCGTTCGGAAGGCGTGTGCAAAGTCGGGCAGGATGTCACGGAAGGCGCCCGCGACCACTTCGGGTGGATTGCAGAATGCACCACAGCCAAAAGCGCCCAGAATCAGTACCTCGGCGCCATGGATAGCAGCCACCGACAGAATTTTGCGAGCGCGCTGTAAGTGCAGTGTACGAATCTGCTCGCGGGTCAGCCGGACCGGTACGCCATGCCCGGGGTTCATGTAGTTGTTGGGCTGCGGGCGCAGATTGGGCGCCGCACAGGTGATCACGTCCACAGGATAGATTTTATCCTTGGACAGTCGTTCGGGGGAATTTGTATCGGTTTTGATTACCAGTACATCCGGTGTGTAGATGCATGCATCCGTGTAGGTCACATCGTGCTGCGCCCGGTGCATCTGGTAGTAGCTTTGCCAGAGGTCATTTCCCAGCAGGCAGGGGTACAGAGTGCTGCACCGGCACAGTGCTTCTTCCTGGGCGGAGCTGCCGCGAAGAACACCGCCGCCCGGGTTGGTGGCCGATGCAAAGTTCAGTACGGCAACCTTCTGGCCGGCATATTTCCCGGCCGCCTGAAGCGTCCGTTCCGACGATACAAGAATATGCATGTCTTCAGGGAAACGAGTAAGCATTTCCGGAGCAGGAGAAACCGCACCGGGAGCGTAAAATTTGGTGTGCTGTTTTGAATGGCAGATGGCATCCTTCAGCATCGCATCCTGCGAGTACCAGTTGCGTGTATCTTCAAAAACGGAAACGTTCAGCTGGCGTTTGTCTGCATAAGGCATATTCTTTCCTCCTTTTGTCCGATTGCTCTGGCTTAAATTTCAGTATGGCGCATGAGAACGAAACATCGTTCTGCTTGCGTTCTGTTTCTGAGTGGGTTATCTTGAAGACTTGATTTACCAGTAACTTACTACTATTATAGCGTCAGGTGTGTCCGATAAAAGGGATAATTGCAAACTTTTTCAAAAATGTTTCCGACAGCGCTGATGATAGCACGGATTTGGGAGATACTAAGAATAAAACAATTCAAATTCATCTCGGCGTTTCCGCAAAGAATCCGATGGTTATCGGTGAAAGAAAAGGAGCATGAGGATGGAGCCGTCATTTTGCGGGTGGTATTTTAAAGTGCAGTCAAGTGAGTGCAGCCTTGCGCTGATTCCAGCAGTGCACGGGTCAGCAGAAGAAAGTGCCGCATCTCTACAGATTCTGTGGGGAGAACAGAGCGGAGTTGTTCCAATACCAGCAGTCCGGGCTGCTGTGAACTGGGCCAGCCCCAGAGCGATTCTGGGAGAAAATCTGTTCTGCCCGCATGGTGTTGCGCTTTCGGTCAGAAATGCCCGTTGGAACATTCAGGGGGTACTCCGGTTTGGACCGTTGAATCCATTGCACATACCGATTATGGGACCTTTTGAGCTGATGCCATTCATGGAGTGCAGTCACCGGATTGCCAGTATGAAACATCGGGTGGATGGGATACTGCTTGTAAACGGAAAGTGCGTCCGGTTTGAGAATGCGGAAGGCTATATCGAAGGTGATAAGGGCCGCTCTTTTCCCAGGGACTACGCATGGAGTCAGTGCTTTTTTCCGGAAGGCTCGTTGATGCTGGCTGCCGCCCGGGTGCCAGTAGGACCGATTGCATTTTCCGGGGTAATTGCATTGCTGCAAGTTCGGGGCAGGGAATACCGTTTTGCAAGCTATCTGGGGGCGAGGCTGGTCAGTGTCCGGGCTGGCCGAGTGGAGATTCGTCAGGGATGCCTTGTCCTTATAGCGGAACGGCTGGGCCAGGCAGGCCAGCCGCTGAACGCGCCGGTCTGCGGGGGAATGACGCGTACGATCCGCGAAAATCTTTGCTGCCGCGTTCGATACCAGCTGCGGAAAGATGGATTTATTCTGTGGGAACTGGAAGCCGACCGGGCCTCCTTCGAGCTGGAATATCCCTGTTAATGTGTCGGAAAAATCTCTGAAAAAACATATGAAAAAAATTTTCGCTTATCTGTTGACATTTCAAAATGCAGCTGATATAATAATCAAGCAGTCGAGAGACGGCGCACATAATGTGGGGGTATAGCTCAGCTGGGAGAGCGCTTGAATGGCATTCAAGAGGTCAGCGGTTCGATCCCGCTTATCTCCACCAGAAAGACCTGTGATCTTAGGATCACAGGTCTTTTTCTTGTGTGTGGATTCTATCCGAAGAAAACAACAAGCAACGCCAGATGCGAATGGCGTTGCTTGTTGTGTATTACTGGATAATTTGCATGCAAGAACGGGCGGAAGGTGTTCTTCAATTCAGCGTGTCCAGTTAAGTAGTTACACCGGACCTGTAGATTAACAGGAAAACACCCCATTCCAGTTACCGTGTCCCGCCGATCTCCTGGTTTCCGGTAGACCAGACGTGTTTTTCCTTCGCCGCTGCCGCTGTGTTCTGTGCCATAACTCCAACCAGAGGATGCGGTGTGTAAAGCTCCTCCAGATAGGTGCACTCTTCCGCCGTCAGGGTAAGGTCCACCGCCTTGGCTGCGCCCTCGATATGACTGATTTTGGTGGCCCCCACCACAGGGGCAGTGACGCGAGTCAGCAGCCAGGCCAGAGAGATTTCCGTCATGGAAACGCCCCGGCGGTCGGCCAGCTCTGCCACGCGAGCCAGGATGGGAGCGTCCTGATCCCGGGAAGCATCGTATTTCAGGCGGGCATAGCTGTCCTCACAAAAACGCCGGGAGCTTTCGCCGGGGTGCTTGGACAATCGTCCGCCCGCCAAAGGGCTGTAAGGCGTCATGGCGATGTTTTCTTCCCGGCAGTAGGGAGCCATCTCCCGTTCTTCTTCCCGGAAGATCAGGTTGTAATGGCCCTGCACGGAAACAAATTTGGTGAACCCTTCCCGCTCAGCGAAAGCATTTGCTTTGGCCAGCTGCCAGGCAAAGCAGTTGGAGATGCCGATGTACCGGGCCTTGCCCGCCTTTACTGCATTGTTCAGCCCCTCCAAGATGTCGGAAAGCGGAGTTTGATAATCCCACATGTGGTAGATGCAAAGATCCACATAGTCCATTCCCAGGTTTTTCAGGCTTTGGTCCAGCATTCGCCGGACATGATCCTGTCCGCTGATTCCCGCTTCAATTTCCTCGTTGGTGCGGGGCAGAAATTTGGTGGCCACCACTACTTCGTCCCGCCGGGCGAAATCCCGCAATGCCCGGCCCAGGTATTGCTCGCTGGTGCCGCTTTGGTAGGCAATGGCGGTATCAAAAAAATTAACGCCAAGCTCCAGTCCGCGGCGAATAATTTCCCGGGAATGGGATTCGTCGATGGTCCAGGAATGCTGGCCGTTTTGGGCATCCCCAAATCCCATGCAGCCCATACAGATGCGGGAAACCGTCAGGTCGGAATTGCCCAGTCTGGCATATTTCATTGCCGGTCCCACCCCTCTGCCCAGGTTTTCAGTTCGGACTCGCTCAGTCGGCCGTTCAGCATCCGACCTTCCACAATTCTGGCTCCGGGTGCGCTCGGCCGCAACTCCACGGCAGACTTGCCTAGGCCGCTGCCGCCGGATGTGGCGAACAAGACGATGGTTTTGCCGGTGAAATCGTAGGCTTCCAGAAAGGTGTTGAGAATGGTGGGGGCAACATACCACCAGACCGGGAAGCCCAGAAAAATCACATCGTAATCGGCGACTGGTGCGTCAGTGTCTGCCAGAGCAGGGCGGGAATGCTTATCGCGCATCTCCACACTGCTGCGGGAAGTTTTGTCCCGCCAGTCCAGATCTGCGCTGGTATAGGGAATGGCAGGCTTGATTTCATAAAGAGCGGCTCCGGTAGCCTGAGCCAGAGCCTTTGCTGCCGCTGCGGTGGTGCCGGTGGCAGAAAAATAAGCAATCAATGCGTTCATGGATACAACCTCCTTTGCCCTCATTGTAAAACGGATGCTGAGAAATGTAAAATACTCATTTTCTATCTGTAGTTATTCTCTGCGAGCATTTTTCGTTGCGACATGAATATGCCCGTGATAAGATAAAGAAAAGGAGGGAAAACAATGGAACTGAGAGTCCTGCGTTATTTTCTGGCGGTAGCCCGAGAGGAGAACATCACAAAGGCGGCGGCGCTGCTCCACCTGACGCAGCCTACTCTCTCCCGGCAGCTGATGCAGCTGGAAGAAGAGCTGGGCGTAAAGCTGTTTCAGCGCAGCCGCTACCACATTGTGTTAACAGATGAAGGAATGCGGCTGCGTCGCAGAGCACAGGAGCTGGTGGATCTGGCGGACAAAACCACCCGGGAGTTTATCACCGGAGAAACGGAACTGATGGGAGAAATCGCCATTGGTGCAGGTGAGACACAGAGTATGTCTTTTTTGTCGCAGGCGATTGTCAGTTTTCGGGAGCGTTACCCAAAGGTGACGTTTCGGATTTTCAGTGCCAGCGCGGACGATGTGAAGGAACGGCTGGATATGGGATTGCTGGATATGGGGCTGTTGACCGAGCCGGTGGATGTGGGCCGGTATGCCTTTTGCCGGATGAAAGAGAAGGATCGCTGGGGTGTATTGATGCGGACAGATACGCCTTTGGCCCAGCGGGAGGTGATCACGCCCGGCGATCTGGAAAATATTCCGCTGCTGCTCAGCGGACGGGAAACGGTTCAAAGGGAATTGGCCAGTTGGTTTGGCGAAAGCTGGGATCGTTTGCAGATTGCAGCCACCTTCAATCTGATCCTGAATGCAGCCAATATGGTGCGCTGCGGCGTTGGTGTGGCGCTCGGGTTTGACCTGAATCTGGATTTTGAGGGGCTGTGCTTCCGTCCGCTTTCCCCGAAAATGGAAACGGGAACCGTGCTGGTCTGGAAAAAAGATCAGGTTCTGACACCGGCGACAGAGGCATTTCATGAACATATTAAAAATGTCTGATGAGCATTTTTGAGCAAACAAAATAAGCATTAGACATGAGAGATAAATCGTTTTACAATGTGGGTGTCCGAAGAAGGGCACCCACATTTTTTTGACTGTGCAGCAAGAGCCGGGCAAAAAGTCTCATTCCAGCGTTCGGTAACAGCAGGGGCTTGAATGCAAGGTCTGGCGGTCGCGCACAAGAACGAGGAGGTATCACAAGATGAAACGAATTTTTGCTGTGTTGGTTGCATTGACCTGTATGTTGACAGCCTGTGGAGGAACGGGAGTACAGAGCACGTCGGAACAGACGCAGTCTGTGCAGGAAAGCGAGGCCTACGTTTCGATTCCGTCTGCATCGTCGGAAGCCTCTGAGCCGGTGGAGGATGCAGATACCGCTGAATCGGGCGCAAATATTCTGGTGGCATATTTTTCCGCTACCGGCAATACAGAAAACGTTGCCCGGCATCTTCAGACAGTGTTGAATGCAGAGCTTTATGAGATTGTAGCCGAGGAGCCGTACACCAGCGAGGATCTTGATTATAACAACGAGTCCTGCCGGGCCAATCAGGAACAGCAGGACCCCGACGCCCGACCTGCAATTGCGGGAACGCTGGAAAACCCGGAGGAATATGACGTGGTGTTCCTGGGCTACCCAATCTGGTGGGGCGGAGCGCCAAAAATCCTGTATACCTTTCTGGAAAGCTATGATTTTGGGGATGCCACAATTGTTCCGTTCTGCACGTCCGGTTCCAGTGGGATCGGTTCCAGTGCTGATGACCTGCAGGCTTTCGCAGAAAATGCCACGTGGCTGGAGGGACAGCGGTTCAGCGCCGGGGCATCGGAAGAAGAGGTGGCTTCCTGGGTGGAAGGTCTGGACCTTCCAATGCTCTCTGTAAGTGCGGAAGAACCGACTGCGGGGTAAAACCCGTGCTTGATTGAAACGAAAAAATAGATGAAAAAGAAAAAAGCACCGGAACGGCTTATAATCGGCGGTTTCGGTGCTTTTTTGCTTTCAACGGGGCATAAAAGTCCTTTCGGTCAGATGATCCATAAAATCGAATTCAATTGAACGGGGAAAGCAGCTCTTGCTGCAGTTTCTTTGGCGGATATGGGGTCTGTTGTGATGACTTCTCTCCAGAATAAGCTTGCCTGCGGAAGAAGAACGAGCCCCACCGGAATCAGGATTCGCCGGAGCCTCCGCTGCAACGGGGATGGTGGAGTGCCCGGGCTGATCAGACTGGCGGCGGAATACATAGATCCCTCCGCTTCCAGAACGAACAGGATATAGTGCTTTAAGCAGGTGAACAGGCTGAATAACAGATACGAATCATCCGGTTAATTTTCCAGGTGATTGTTCTTTGCAGGCTGGCCGTTTTCCGCAACTGTCCAGGAAAAGTCCTCTTTAAAATCCTCGAAGCACCGCTTGCAGATCCAGTGACGGGAATCCCGGGTTCGGTATCCGGCGCTTTCATCCTCCGGGAATTTGGCCCAACAAAGTTCGCAGTGGTCATGATCCCATGCATCATCCGTGGAATAGTGGTCCCATACAAGCGTGGCCCCATCCAGATATTGGTGTTGATTTGTAATTCGCCAATCTTCCATTGGATAACCAAACCTTTCTAAGCGGAGAAAAAATCCAGAGTGTTCATTAGCGAATTTGCACCGCCTTTCATAACGGGTATGGTACATCTATAGTCTACGCCTGTGCTCTTGCCGATTTCAAGGGCCATACTGACCAAAGAGAAGAAGATATCCTTGGTTAAACTCTCAGGAAAGATCGATAGAGAGCCTTTCACGCCTTTGAAAGAGCGGCCGCCACAGTAGAGCAGGAATTGAACAACAGCAGCCGGATTGTTCGACGAAAGAAAACATTCGGCCGAGGAAGAGACGAAAATCGCTCTTGAAAAACAAAAAAGAAAATATTGTTTAGAATACACAATTCCTGGTGTGAGAAAACAGCGAAACAGAGAAAATCCGCCTACATCTCAAAAAAACTTATTTCGGAGATTGAAATAAGTTTTGGGCGGTGTTATACTGCAAGCAGAAAGATGTTTCGGAATCCGAAATAAGGCGCGCGCAAGAAAGTAAGGAGTGAATTCACGTCCCATGAAAAAGAGTGGACTGCAGGACATGAAAAAGCAGAACCGACGGGTTTTGCTGCAAACGGTGCTGGAGCACGAATCGCTTTCACGCATCGAAATCGCAAATCTGACCGAGCTTTCTCCCAGTACGGTTTCCGGGCTGGTGAGTGAGCTTTTGGAGGAGGGCCTTCTGGTGGAAAGCGGCGTGCGGGTCGCAACCGGCGGGCGCAGCCGCACCGCGCTTACGGTCAACCGGGACCGGGGAGTGGTGGCCGTGGCGGAAATCGGCCGAAAAAGCAGCCGGCTGATCCTGTTTGACCTGGCACTTCAGGTGAAACAGAGCGTTGTTCTGGCAGAACAGTATCTGTCCAGCAACGAACTGCTTACCGAGATAACCCGGGTATTGTTCAATCTGCTGGGGCATGAGGCAATCCGGCAGGGGGCATTGATGGGAATCGGGCTGCTGTTCCAGAAGGATATGCGCCCCAGCGATTTCAACGTGGTGTATTCCACCGGCTTTTCCTCCGCAAGTATTTCACTGGTGGAAGCGCTGCGTACCCAGTTCCGGGTTCCGGTGCTGGAGGAATACAGCCAGAATTATACAGCGGCCCAGGCCATGCGGGGAATGAAGGAAGAAAAAGTGAACAGTGCCCACATTGCCGTTGGTGCTGCAGTGGTGGCCAGTGTGAACATCGATGGTCGCCCGATTCCGTTAAAGAATGGTGTGATTGCAGATATGACCCCTCTGATGACACCGGAGACTCAGCTTGAACTGAAGTCCGGCGAGAGCGGGGAAGAGGCCACCAGTCTGAACCGGGAGCAGCCGGGGCTGCTGGCGCGACAGATCGGGGCAATGACGGCGATTCTGTGCACCCTGTTCAATCTGGATGTGGTCTTTTTGTCCGGGACCGCAGCGCATACCCAGGGCTTTTTGAGCACGGTGGAGGGGTACGTGAAGACCGCGCTGCAGGAAGACGGCGCGCCCAGATTTGAGCTGTTGAGAAAAAATGACGGAGATACGATAAAGCTATTTGCAGATACGGTGCGGCAAAAAGCCTTGTGTGCCCGCTGACGCAAAGTGCTTTTCATATAATCAAATCTATGGAAAGAAGGCATTGTTATGCAATTCAAAGAGATGATTCGGCAGAACAAGTTCTCCCTGGTGGTGAGTCTGCCCTCCAATGATCTGGAACTGGCGAAGGCGGCGCTGGAAGGCGGCGCGCAGGCGGTAAAGGTCCACTGCAACGTGTGGCACCGGGCCAGCGGCCATACCTTTGGCAGCTATGCGGAAAACAAGGAGTTCCTGCGCAAGCTGATCGAGCTATGCGGGGATGTGCCGGTAGGCCTTGTGCCTGGTGGTGCGGACGCCTTCATTACGCCGGAGGAGCGGCTGGAGCTGGAGCAGATGGGCCTGGGCTTTTTCAGCTCCTATTCGCAGCATCTGCCCTGCCATATGATGGAGAGCCAGGTGCTCAGCAAGATGGTTGCCATCGACTATACTTACACCCCCGCCACGCTGGATGCGGTGCGCAGAAGCCCCATCGACGTGCTGGAATGCTCGGTGCAGCCGGGTGAAAATTACGGCACCGATCTGAACTACGCGGATATTCTGCGGTATTCGGATCTGGTGGAAAAGAGCGGCAAGCCCTGCCTGATTCCCACCCAGCGCAAGATCAAACCCTGCGAGGTAAAGCATTTGTATCAGGCCGGCTGCAAGGCTGTGATGATCGGCGCCATTGTCATGGGCAAGGAGCCGGGGCCGGAGCAGCTCAAGCAGGCCACTGCCGCCTTCCGCGAAGCCGTGGAGGCACTTTGATTCAGAACATGCGGGAGGCGCGTTTCCCGATGTGATAGAGCCGTTGCAGCAACGCGCTGCACAGCACATTCGAAAGTAAGGAGTGTAATCAGATGCTACAAGGTTCTTTGATTATTGTTGCATTTCTCATCATTGCGGCGTTGATGATGACGAAAAAAATCCCCACTCTGCTTGCTCTGCCGCTGATGGCAGTGGTGATTTGTGTGATCGCCGGCGTTCCGGCCATTGGTACCGATGCGGAAGGCAATCAGATTGGCTGGTTGCAGACTGTATTGGAAAATGGTACGGTTCGTATGGGTAGCGCCATCATGGCCGTGATCTTCGGCGCCTGGCTGGGCCAGCTGATGAACAAGACCGGCGTAACGGAAAACATTATCAAAAAGAGTGCCGAGCTGGGCGGCGACCGCCCGTTGATCGTCACCTTGATTATGGTGATTGCCTGTGCCGTGCTGTTCACTACCCTGAACGGCCTGGGCTCCATCATCATGGTGGGCTCCATCGTACTGCCCATCCTGATCTCCGTTGGTGTTCCGGCCCTCAGCGCCGCCTGTATTTTCCTAATGGCGTTCACCACCGGCCTGACCTTCAACATCGCAAACTGGAAGAGTTTCTCCACCATCTTCGGGCTGGAGCTTGAGCAGATCAAGGGCTTCGAGATCTACATGCTCGTTGCCACCTTTATTGCCACTCTGGTGCTGGTGTTTGTGGAGTTCAAGCGCAACGGCGTGAAGTTCGCTTTCTCCGCTCCGGTTCAGGATACTCAGCCCACCAAGCAGCTCACCGGTGTGACCGGCGCGCTGGCCATGCTCACTCCGCTGATCCCCATCGTTCTGGTGGCGGTATTCAAGTTCCCGGTATGCCCTGCCTTCATGGTCGGCATCATCTGGATTCTGGTATTCACCTCCAAGAGCTTCTCCAAAGCCATGAACCTGCTGGTCAAGACCTGCTATGACGGCATTACCGACAGCGGCCCCGCCATCATCCTGATGATCGGCATCGGCATTCTGTATCTGGCCGTGACCCACACCATGGTTAAGGAAGTGCTGAATCCGTTCCTGGTAGCGGTGATTCCCACCAGCAAGCTGCCTTACATCCTGTTCTTCAGCATTCTGGCTCCGCTGTCCCTGTATCGCGGACCCATGAACCTGTTTGGCCTGGGCAGCGGCATCGCTGCTCTGATCATCGGTCTAGGCACTCTGCCTGCCATGGCGGTTATGGGTGCGTTCCTGGCTGCCGAGCGTATTCAGGGCTGCGGTGACCCCACCAACACCCAGAACGTATGGACCGCCAACTTCTGCGAGGTGGATGTGAACGCAGTCACCAAGCGGCTGCTGCCCTACCTGTGGATCATTGCGGTCATCGGCGTTGTGATCAGCGCTGTACTGTACTTCTGACCGGAAGAATTTTCCTCCCCTTTTTGGCGGAGCGGAGGTCACGCGCGGCCTCCGCTCCTCTGGAGGTTTGAACCCACGGCAAGCACCGCGGATTGAAACTTCCAGAGCCGTGCTGAAATGGCGCATGAAAGACGTTATACAACAAAGATTTTTATTATAGGAGGGTCAAACTATGAAAGTGCGTATCGGCATCGACGTGGGCGGTACCTTTACCGACGCAGTCGCCATCAACAACGATACATACGAACTGATCGGCCAGGTCAAGGTTCCCACCACGCACAGCGCAAAGGAGGGCGTTGCCGCCGGCATCGTTCAGGTGCTGCACAAGGTTATGGAGCAGTGCAGCATTCGTCCGGAAGACGTTACCTTCATTGCACACGGAACCACGCAGGCCACCAATGCACTGCTGGAGGGCGACGTGGCCAAGGTGGGCGTGATCACCCTGGGCAGCGGCTTGCAGGGAGCCAAGAGCAAGTCCGATACCACCATGGGCAATATCGAGCTTGCACCGGGCAAGTTCCTGGTATCCTGCAACGAATATGTGGACACATCGGCTTCTGATCTGACAGGGGATATTGCCGGTGCACTGGATGCGCTGCAGAAACAGCAGTGCACCAGTATCGTGGCGGCAGAAGCATTCAGCGTGGATGACCCCTCCAACGAGAACAAGGTGGTGGAAATGTGCGGCGAGCGGGATCTGCCCGCAACAGCCACCAATGACATTTCCAAGCTGTACGGCCTGAAGATCCGCACCCGTACTGCCGTGGTGAATGCCAGCATTATGCCCAAGATGCTGGAGGCGGCCACCATGACCGATCAGAGCATCAAGGGCGCGGGCATTCAAAGCCCGTTGATGGTCATGCGCTGTGACGGCGGCGTTATGACGGTGGATGAAGTGCGCAGCCGCCCGATTCTGACCATTCTGAGCGGCCCGGCGGCTGGTGTTGCGGGCGCGCTGATGTATGAAAAGCTCACCGACGGTATCTTCTTCGAGGTGGGCGGCACCTCCACGGATATCTCCTGCGTGAAGGACGGCAAGGTCATGATCCAGTACGCCGAGGTAGGCGGTCACAAGACCTACCTGAACAGCCTGGATGTGCGCACGGTGGGCATCGGCGGCGGTTCGATGGTTCAGATCAAAGACGGCAAGGCATGCGATACTGGTCCCCGCAGTGCCCACATTGCAGGGCTGGACTATGAGGTTTATACCGAGGCGGACCAGATCGTGGAACCCAAGCTGGTCACTGTGCGTCCCACCGAGACCGACCCGGACTACGCCTGCATCGAATGCGCAAACGGTCTGCGGGTGGCGCTGACCATGGCAGGCGCGGCAAACATCGCCGGCTATGTGCGGCCGGAGGATTATGCCTATGGCAACGCGGAAGCAGCGCGCAAAGCCTGGAAGCCGCTGGCGGATTCCATGGGATGCACGGTGGAGGAAGCGGCAAAGCAGGTGCTTGCCTTCGCCGCAGCAAAGAACAGCAAAGTGGCAGCCCAGCTGATGAAGGATTACAAAATGGACCCTCGCACCACAGTGTTCGTGGGCGGTGGCGGTGGTGCGGCTACGGTTGTGCCGCATCTGGCCGAGACCATGCAGCATAAATACCGCATTGCGAAGAACGCCCCTGTTATCTCCACCATTGGCGTGGCACTGGCAATGGTACGGGATATGGTGGAGCGAAGCGTGACTAACCCCACCGAGGAAGATATCATCAGTGTGCGCCGTGAGGCTGAGCTCAAGGCCATTCAGAACGGCGCCGCACCGGGCACCGTTGAGGTGAGCGTGGAGGTGGATACCCAGCGCAGCATTGTGCGGGCCATCGCCGTGGGTGCCACTGAGCTGCGCAGCAAGGACCGGATGAGCCGCCGGCTGACCGAGGAAGAGATCCTGAAGGTCGTGGCCGAAAACCTGGATGCGCCCAGCAATGAGCTGACAATCGCAGCCCGCAACGGTTCCATGTATGCGGTGCTGCACGAAAAGGTGGAGAAGAAGCTTTTCGGCATTCTGAAAAAGAGCGTGCGCCAGCTGCGTCTGGTGGACGAGGAAGGCGTAATCCGCCTGCAGAAGAACAATGCTCTGGTACGCCAGACCACCGTGGGCGGCTGGCAGACCGATCTGGATTGGATTCTGGAAGAACTGACCGTTTACAACGACGGCGGCGTAAATCTGCCCAATGTATATGTGGTACTGGGCAAGCGGGTGATTGACCTGTCCGGTATGCAGAGCCCGGAGCAGATCTCCAGCCTGGGCAATGTGGAGCTTGCCGGATGCAGCAAGGAGGAGCCGCTGATTCTGGCGGCAACCAAGAGAAGCGAAAGCTGAGGAGAAACGTATGCAGCAGGAGATGCAACTTCCTTTTCCGGACCGTACCTTGGCAGACCGGGAACTGGAGCGTGACCCGTGCTACGGCAGAATCCCCCCGCAGGACCGGGCAGGTATTGTGGAATCGGCCTGGAACAAGGGTGCGAACGCCGCCCGTGCGCTTTATCGGGAACAGGCGGGCAGCTACGACTTTTTCGCCATCGCCCGGGCCAGTGGTTTGAAGCTGGTGGAAAAGGACGTGGATTTTGTCAGTGGGAACCAGCGTTACTTCAGCGACTACATTGCCGGTCAGAGTGTTGTGAACCTGTATTTGAAATCCATTGGTCTGTGGGCACAGCAGAATGGGATGGAACTGAAGCAGGCAGAAAACCTGATCCTGAGCCATGAGTATTTTCATTTTCTTGAATGGACCCGTCTGGGTCTGACCAGCCGCGAATATCGGGTGCCCATGCTGTGCGTGGGCCCGCTGCGGCTGGGAAATACCGGGATTCGGGCGTTGTCGGAGATTGGCGCCCACGCATTTGCGCGGACTTATCATGAACTTTGCAAGGAGGCAGACCATGGGGCGGACATTGAACTATGATGTGGTTGTAATCGGCGGCGGCCCCGCCGGGTCGGTAGCGGCCATCGCAGCGGCGCGGCATGGCGCCAGCGTATTGCTTGTGGAACAGAACGGATACCTGGGTGGTATGCTGACCATGGCCGGAACCGGCCCGCAGATGACCTTCCATGCGGGCAAGACCCAGGTGGTACGGGGCATTGCGGATGAAATCATTGAGCGTCTGAAGGAAAAAAAGCTTTCCCCCGGCCATATGGAGGACTTTGTGGGCTATGCCAGCAGTGTGACTCCCTTTGATGCAGAGGGTATGAAGCTGGTGTTGGAGCAGATGGCCTGCGAAGCGGGGGTACAGCTGCTGTATCATACCGTATACACCGGATGCGATGTGGAGAACGGAACCATCACCAGGGTACATCTGTATTCGAAAAACGGATTTTTCGACGTGACCGCCAAGGTCTTCCTGGACTGCAGCGCCGACGCGGACCTTGCCACCCATGCAGGGGTTACTTCCTGTTACGGGCGGGAAAGCGACCATCTGGCCCAGCCCATGAGCATGAACATCAAGGTGGATCATGTGGACCGTCAGAAGATGATGGAATATGTGAAGAGCCATCAGGATGATATGCTCTCCACCATTCCCTTTGATCATCTGGAGCAGATCCCGCGCACCGGTATGCAGGGTGCCTATTCGGTGATCCGGCTGGCGAAGGAGCGGGGAGAACTGCATGTGGACCGGGATATGGTGCTCTGCTTCGAGACCAACACCCCCGGCGAGATGATTTTGAACATGTCCCGTATCATTAAGAAATCGGCGGTGGATGCGTTTGATCTGACCGATGCGGAGATCGAAGGCCGACGCCAGGCCTGGGAAATCGTGGCATTCATGCGCAAGTATATCCCCGGCTTCGAGAATTGCCGCCTGATTTCCACCGGGCCGCACATCGGAATTCGGGAAAGCCGCAAGATCGACGGCAGATATAAGCTTACGGCCGACGACCTGCTGCAGAACCGTATGTTCCCGGATGCCATTGCCATGGGCGGTTATCCCATCGATGTACACTCGCCGGACGGTGCCGCAATGAAACACCGCTTTCTGCGGCCCGGCAGCTGGTACAGTATCCCTTACCGCTGCCTGACCACCCGGGAGATTCAGAACCTGATTGTGGCTGGCCGGTGTATCAGTGCCACCCACGAGGCCTGTGCGGCCATTCGGGTCACCCCCATTGTAATGGCGGCGGCTCAGGCGGCAGGAACGGCGGCAGCTCAGAGCGCGGCCCTGGGTCAGCCTGCCAATGCACTGGATACCGATACGCTTCGGGCAACACTGAAGGCGGATGGAATGTTCCTGGAGCCCTATGTGGCGGAGCATACACAGGAATAATCTGAATTATGAAAAAAACGAGGGCTGCCTTGCGCAGCCCTCGTTTTTTCAGCTGTAGCAAAAAGGCGGATTTAGAGCAGCATGGCTTTCGCATCAATTGTAATATCAGCGCCAGGGCGGCTGAGCTACGCATTGCCCACTGCTTCCGGCTCGGTGCAGCAGACACAAAAAGCCCTGCTCAGCAAAGGGCTGAACAGGGCTTAAAAATCGATCAGAGGAAATCGGGTTCATTCAGAAGAGATCAGCCGCCGCAGTCTGGGTGTGTGGCGGCGCTCTTCGGTGTTATTGTTCTTTTTTGCGCTGGATCAGGAAGCTCCCGGCCAGTGCAGCCGAACCGGCAGCCAGCACAACCACCCACAGAACCAGATTGCTCTCATCGCCGGTGGCGGGGGAGCCCGGTGCGGTGGAAGGAGCGGGGCTGGCGGTGGGGGCAGTGTAGACCCCCTTCACATTCGGGTAGCCGGAAATCTGCTCGGTGATAACCCTTCCGCAGTAGTCGCAGCGGTAACCCGCATCGGTGGCGGTCCAGTCGTGGTGGCCGCAGCTCTGGCAGGTATAGTAGCGTGTGTTATCGGTGGCAGGAGCCGCCTGAATGGTGAATTCCGCAACAGCTGTGCCGGTATCGGAAACGACAGCCAGCGTGTGCTTGCCCACAGACAGGGTTTCCAGATATTCGGCTTTCAGGGTGACAATGGTGCTGCCTTCCTTTACGGAGTAGTTGGCAGCATCCAGGTCTTTGCCGTCCACCTGTACCTTCCGGAAGTGTTTATAAGCTGCATTGGAAGTAAAGGAAAGACCATCCTTTGTGCCTTTCTGCCAGCTGCCGTTTGCCCCGGCTGTGATAACGGCCTTGAAATCAGAAGCAATCGCGCCGCAGACAGTACATTTGCCGTTGTCATAGCTGTGGCCGGTAGCCGGGATGTCTGTCACATCCTTTGCAGTCTTGTAAGTCTGGCCGTTAAATTCAAGGGACGCTGTATAGGTGGTCACGCCTTTTTCTGTGCAGGTGGCAGGGGTCTTTTCTGCCGATGTTACAGTTGCCTTCGGAGTTTCCTTGTGGGCTGCATCGTTTTTGCAGGTAAAGGTTACGGTGCAGGTCTTTCCGTCCTCCGACCAGCTCCACTCCGGTTCGCCATAGCTGTGACCGGTGGCCGGAATCACAGTGCTTTCCTGAGTAATCTCAGTCTTGCCGTCGATGTCGAAATATTTGCCGCAGACTTTACAGACAAAGTATTCCTTGTTTCCTGTTGCGGTGCAGGTGGGGGCTTTCGCGGCCACCTTTTCCAGCTGGTGTTGCACGGTAAAGGTGGCGGAGATCGTCACGGATGTATTCTCGGAACCGGAAACAGTGATGGTTTCGCTGTATGCCCCCTCGGCCAGTCCGGCCTTGGGCTGCACCGTGAAGGTAGCCGTTTCGCCTGCGGCCAGCTTGGTCTTGGAGAGGGTCCCCACCTCAAAACTGTTGGTGGAAGCAGGTTGGTTTAGGGTAAGGGCCTGGTTGCCGGTGTTGGTGATGGTCACGGTTTTGGCAGCAGGCCGCTCATAACCGGGACAAGCGATGCTAAAGTCGAGAGCCGAGATGTCGGCGGAAATGCCGTATGTTGGTTGGGTCACCTTCACCTGGCAGGTAGCGGTGTGGTTGCCGTCCGCAGTTTTGATCGTTATGGTAGCTTCGCCCGCAGCCACAGCGGCAACATTGCCGTTAGTGTCCACGGTGGCAACTGTGGTATTGTTGCTTTCCCAAGTCACGTTTTTATTTGTGGCATTGTCAGGCTTTACCGTAGCGGTCAGGGGCGCGGTATCCCCGGTGAACAGGGAGAGCGAGGTTGGTTCCAGGGTCACGCCGGTGACAGAAACCGTGGCAGCGTTGACCGTCAGGGTAACGGCATTGCTGGTGACGCTACCTGCGCTGTTGCTCACCACACAGCGATATTGATAGCCGTTCATGCTGGTAGTGGTAGCCGCTGTGGTATAGGTGGCTGCGTTTGCTCCAGAAATATCCGTCCAGCTTTGGTCGTTGTCAGTGCTTTGCTGCCATTGATAGGACAGTTTTTCGCCGGTGGCCGCAACGGAAAAGGTGGCAGTGTTTCCCTTGGTCACAGTCTGGCTTGCAGGCTGGGTGCCGATGGTGGGGGCACTAACCACT
Source organism: Gemmiger sp. An87 (assembly GCF_002159185.1). Classification (GTDB taxonomy): domain Bacteria; phylum Bacillota; class Clostridia; order Oscillospirales; family Ruminococcaceae; genus Allofournierella. The sequence continues at coordinate 23,774 of NZ_NFHD01000019.1, read as the reverse complement.
GTACCGCCTGGGTCACCTGTCAGGTTGCCGCCCTTCTCCACGATGATCGTGCCGTTGTTGGTCAGGTTGCCGTTGCAGTTCAGCGAGGAGCCATCCGGGACGGTCAGGGTTTCGCCCTGGTTAATGGTGAGGCTCTCGTCCAGGGTCACATTGCCGTACACGGTGCCTTCCGTACCGTCAAAGACGATGCCGCCGTTGGTGCCGGTACCGGAACCAACAACGATTTGATCACTGAGATTGTTAAGATTGGGATCAGATGCCTTGATCCCGCCTGTTTTAGCGTCCACGATCGCTTTTTCGCTGACCGTCAGACTGGTAGTGGCATTAGAGGCTTGAGACGATCCCACATGAAACAGTATCCCATCACTGTTTCCAGTGCCGCTGGCGGTCAGGCTGCCGCCGTTGACGGAAAGAGAGATATTCGGGGAGCCGGTGGCATTCGCGCTGGACATCACATAGACGCCGGCGGCATATCCGCCATTGGTGCTGCTTGTGACAGTGGCTTTCTCGATGTTCAGGGAGGCGTTGCCTGTTCCGCTTTTGACAAATATTCCGTGATTAGAACCAGATACTTCCAGGCTGCCATTGTTTTCACCCGTAATAGTCAGGGAGGCGTCTGTACCATTGCTGTCCGCGCTTATCTCTGCATTCACATAAATCCCATAGTAGCCTGTGATGGTATTCTCACCAATCAGCTTTATGGTCAGGGAAACCGACTCCCCGCTATTGCACTGAGCATAGATCCCGGCGCCATAAGGAACTGACCCGGTAGAAGTTCCTCCCTGAATCGTCGCGCCGTTCAGCGTCAGGGTTCCGTTGCCATCGTAATAGACATTGTAGTCATTTTCACTACCAGTTTCAAAGTTTCCTTCAGTAGTTGTTTTCCAATAGCCACTCCCTGTAATTTGTGTCTGGCCCACCCAAAGTTTACCAGGCGCATCTTCTCCCGCCGCCAGCGTCGTGACGGGCAGCATAAGAGCTGCACCGACGCAAACCTTGTCCAGTTCAGCTCCCTCCACAGAGCAGACCGGGCAATCCTCATTGATTTCTTCCTCGGTGCAGAGGGTTTCACAGGTACATTCTTCCGGCTGTGCGTCGGACGGAGTTACGGGGTTCCCGTTGTCCTGTGCATTGCAAATCTCGCAAACATAGGTGCAAGGCGTTCCCTCTGTGGCGGGAACATAGCCGCAGGTTTCATCATGAGTATGATTGCAGGCTTCCGGGTCAATCAGCCCGCCGCAGCTCTCGTCGTGTTCATGGGAGCAGGGAATTTCCGCCGTTCCCTCGGTGTAGCCGCAATCGGCGGTGTGTTCGGTGTGATGTTCGCACAGCCTGCTTGTGCCTGTGATCACAATGCTGTCCTGTACGCCAGCTTCGGCAAACGCCGTCGTCGGCAGCAGGGACACGATCATGCATAGGCTGACAATTGCTGAAAACAATCGCTTTCCAGGTGATCGGCCATGTAGCGGTTTTGCTTGTCCTTTCATATTCTTTCCTCCTCGTGTTTTTGTTGGCAGCGGAATCGGCAGACCCTGCCTCTCTTCCGTGGTCTGCTGCCCGCTTATGCCGGGAAAACGCGAAGGCTTTCCTCCATTATTATTATAACATGCGCCCCACCGGCTTGAGAGTACCCGTTTCAGGGGCCAAATCGGGTACAGGCAAAGGGGAATCAGCGCAGCATGAAGCCCTTCAGATCCTGCCGGTGCTGAATTCCCAAAGCGCTCATGGCGTTGGAAATATATCGTTTTACCGTGTTGGGCGAAAAGCCCAGATGGTCGGCAATCTCCTGATTCGTCCAGCCCCGTGCCGCCAGCATGGCAATGGTGAACTCGGTGGTGGAAAGGTTGTCCGCCACGTTGTCTCCGGTATCCGGGTTGTGAATCTTTCGCCAACCGGCGGAGAACTGATAGGTGATCTGAATAATCCGGTCGAAGTCCCCGGGCCACCGGGGCTTGATGACTGCTTCCAGCATTCCGCCCAGCAGGCCGTGGTGCTCGCCAAAGCCTTCGATTAGGTCATCGGGTTGAGCCAGTGCCCAGGCGGCCAGCAGGTGATCCTGCGCCTGCCGGGTCTGTTTCAGGCTCATGTAGTCCATAACCGCCACCAGATGCAGATAAATCGTCGGAATGGGGTAGACCTTCGCGCCCATGGCCAGCGCCCCCTCAACCATGCCCGCGCTCAGGGCATACTCCTCTTTCAGATACAGGTAGTGGGCCTGCACATACAGGGCAAAGGCTCGCAGCCCCGGCGGCAGCAGGGGCAAAAAATCGCCGGCGGGCGGCATTTCCTCCGGCATGGGCAGATGAAGCAGCACCGCCGCCGAAGCGGCCGCAAAGGCTGCGGCGGCAGCCTGCTTCTGCTTTCCGGCCCGGGCCAGAGTGGTTTGCAGTTCGCCCAACGCCACCCGGGCCTGCTGGATCTGGCCCAGCGTCAGGTTGGCGTAGGCATAAATCAGGCAGGCGGAAAGCCGGGCGTCCCGATCCGGGCAGGTCAGGTAGAGCTCCGCCTGCCGGGCTGCTTTTTCGGCCTGCCCGCTGAAATAAAGGTATTCCGCGGTGGCGATGTCCCGCCGGGGGCCCTTTGGCATGGCGGCAATGGTGGCCCGGCACCGCCCCGGCTGGAAGGCGGTGTTCATCAGGGGCATCAGGGCTTCGCCCACCGGCTGGCCGGCAGGCCGGGGCCGGGCAGGGGTTTTGCGGCGGGCGTCGGCAGGCTTTGCCACATCGGCCGGAATCTGCCAGGCCATGCCGAATTTCTGTGCGCCGGGCACCCGGCCTCTGGTGCAGTAGGATTGCACCTGCCGTACGGTAACGCCCCAGGCTTCAGCGGCCTGTCGTACGGTCATATAGGTCATGAAAACACCTCCTGAACAGAAATTATATAGTTCGTCATGGCGAAGGATATGGCGGTGCTGCAAAAAACAATTGCCCGGAAAACACTTCGCGGCTGCGTATAATATCATTATGCGCGTTCAAGCACTTTGGTGCAAGGGGCAGCCGCCTTTTTTCGCGTGTGCCGGCCAGTGCCTGCACAGAGAAGCCGGCTTTGCCCCGAGGGGGAGAAACATGACCCTGTTTTGCCTGCATCAGAACAAAAATTGTAAAGCAAACAGGGCAGGAGCAACGCTTCTGGAGTTGTATTCTTCCTGTGAGATTGTGTATAGCTTTGTGGCCTTCCCCTATACTAATACTGTTACTGTAGCATTACTTGGAGGGAACAGCGATCATGGAACTTACGTCAATTGGGAAGAATATACGGAAGTTCCGGCATGCGCGCAGTCTCCGGCTGGAGGATCTGGCCGAAAAAGCCGGGTTGAGCGTGAATTATGTGGGCGCTCTGGAGCGGGGAGAAAAATTCCCCTCGCTTGGGTCATTTATTTTAATTGCCAATGCACTGGAGGTATCGGCGGATCTGCTGCTGGCGGATGTGCTTACCGCAGGCTATACCGTTAAAGAATCCCTTCTGGCGGAAAAGCTGGATGGCCTGAGCGTTCCTCAGCGGAATCAGGTTTACACGGTGCTGGATGCACTTCTTCAAACCATTCAATAGGTTAAAAAAACTGGATATTTGTATGTTTGTATGCTATATTTGTATCATTAGGGCGTTTGCTGCGTTAAAGATAAAAACGTGCACAATCCTGCAGAACAATCATGCGCGGCGTTGTGTGTGAAGGACGAGGCGGTTGAATAATGGAGTTAGAGCAGTTTCAGGCACAAAGCGATCCGACCGGATGGATGGAGCAGATCAGCCAGAGCACAGGGGACTACTATTATTTCTATGATTTCTCCACGGGGCTGGTCCATTTCACCCGGAATGCTCTGAAAGCGACGCATATTTTTCAACTGGAAAAACCGGTGTGCACATTGGAGCAGTGGTGCGAACATGTGGATGACCGGGATGTTTCCCGCCTGAAACGGGTGGTGGAGGATCTTTTGAACGGAAGGCTCAAGAGCTATTCCTTTAATTACCGGGTCAAGAACTGTTGCGGAGAGAGTGTCTGGATTAACAGCCGGGGAAAGGCGTTCCAAAATGAAAAAGGCAAGATTGCCTATGCGCTGGGCCGCCTGTCCAGCGGTGCCGCCCGTGAAGAGGAAAGGTTCAACAGCCAGAAGCTGCGGGAAGAGCTGGAAGGCTATCTGACGCAGGCTCATCCCGGTTTCCTTCTTTTGATTGGTGTGGATAATCTGCGCACTCTGAATCTGAAAAACGGGCGGGATTTTGGCGATGCCCTTTTGCGGGATGTGAAATTTATCCTGCAGGATGAGGTGCCCGAGGGCTGCGAGGTTTACCGGATCAGCGGCGACTGGTTTGCGGTCAATCTGCCCGATCTGACGGCGGTAAAGGTGAGCCGCATTTTCGCAAAGGCCCGGGAGCGGCTGCGCGGTCAGTGCACCATTTCGGCGGGATGCGTTTCCTTCACAGACTATCATGTGGACGATAAGGACACACTGCTGCAATATGTGGAGTTTTCGCTGGAGGACGCCAAAAACCACGGCAAGGACCGGATGAGCTTTTTCTCGCCGGAAAATTACGAGGAGCAGCTGCGGAGCCTGGAGCTGAAAGAGGAGCTGCGCAGATGTATTGACGAGGGCTTTACCGGCTTTTCGCTGGAGTATCAGCCTCAGCTTGGTCTGGGCGATTGCACGGTATACGGGGCCGAAGCACTGCTTCGGTTTACCTCTCCGCGAAAGGGGCGGGTGTCGCCCGCAGAGTTCATTCCGCTGCTGGAACAGAACGGTCTGATCTGTGAAGTGGGGCTCTGGGTGCTGAAAGAGACGCTGCAGGCCTGCAAAAAATGGCGGGAGGTCATGCCGGGTCTGCATGTGAGCGTGAACATGTCTTATGTGCAGCTGACACAGGAATCCATTGAGGAAGATGTGCTGGAGGTGCTGCGTTCCAGCGGCCTGCCGGGCGATGCGCTCACCATCGAAGTGACCGAAAGCATGCAGCTGCAGGATTACCCTTACCTGAACAAGATCTTCCACCGCTGGAAGGAAGCGGGGATCGAGATTTCGGTGGATGATTTCGGCACCGGCTATTCCAGCCTGGGGCGTTTGAAAAACATGGAGGTCGACGAGATCAAGGTCGACCGCAGTTTTGTGACCAATATCCAGAGAAGCGCCTACAATTACCGGTTGCTGAGCAATATCATTGAGCTGGCAAACGGTTCGCAGATCCGCGTCTGCTGCGAAGGCGTGGAAACGGTGGAGGAGCTGGAGGTTCTTCGAAAGCTCAAACCGGAACTGGTTCAGGGCTTTTTGCTGGCAAAGCCCTGCCCGGAGGACAAGTTTGCGGAAGCCTGTATCAGAATCCGGAATCTGGATTTGAAAAAGGAGCCTGAGCTGCCGGCCCGGCAGAGAACGGAAGCCGGGGCGGGCGAGGAGCTTGCCGGGGTGCAGGATGATGTGGCCGAGATCATTCTGAATGCGGAAAATGATGTGTTCTATCTGAGCGATCTGACCAGCTACGAGCTTTACTATCTGAATCCCGCAGGGCAGCGCCTGTTCGGCGTGAAGGATTACAAAGGCGAAAAATGCTATAAAATCCTGCATGGAAAAAACGCCCCCTGCGATTTCTGCACCAACGATGTGATCAGCAAGGACTCCTTTTATATCTGGGAAAACCAGAACGAGTACTGCGGCCGCCATTTCCTGTTGAAGGATCGAATCGTTCAGTATCGGGGCATCCCAACCCGGATGGAAGTTGCGCTGGATGTGACAAAGCAGGAATATGTGAGCCAGAATGCGCGGGAACGGCTGTTCTTTGCCGAGAAAATCGCGGATTATCTGGATACACTGTCCCGCCATGCAGACTTTGAAAAGGCTGTGAATCAGGTGCTGGCGTCGGTGGGCGATTTTTATCAGGCGGATCGCGCTTATCTGTTTGAACCGGCGTCGGAGCACGACGGCCACTGGAACAACACCTTTGAATGGTGCGCGCAGGGCGTCGTTCCCCAAAGAGACGCCCTGCAGCGGGTGCCGCCTCAGGCTGTGAGCCGCTGGATGGAGATCTTCAAGAAGGAGCAGTCGGTGATCATTCTGAATCTGGCCCCGCTCCAGCAGGCTTCGCCGCACGAATGGGCGGTGCTGGAACGCCAGAATATCCAGCGGCTGATTGTGGCCCCCCTGCGGGAAAACGGAACAACCATCGGCTTCATCGGTGTGGACAATCCCCGCACCTGCATCCACGATGATACCCATGTTCGGGTGCTTGCCAGCTTTTTGCTGGCCCGAATCCGGCAGGATCGGAACGAGCACCGCTATCAGGTGCTTTTGCAGCATAGCAACGAGGATCTGCTGCAAAGCCTTCAGGTGGGCTTCTGGAGCATCCGGCGGGATCAGGGAAAGGCTTCCCGGATGATTGTGAACGACACCATGGAAAAGGTGCTGGAATTCGAACAGTCCGATACGCCGGTTCAGCGCTACAGCTACTGGTATGATCGGATTCCCGAGGAGGAAAGAAAAACGGTGGATCGGGCGCTGGAACAAATGCGAACCGCCGGCACGGTGGTGCAGGTGTGTTTCCCCTGGAACCATCCCCGGCTTGGCCGGGTCACCCTGCGCTTTTCCGGGCTGGTTCTTGAAGACGGTGAGCAATACTGCAAATGGAAAGGGTATTGCCGTCTGGTCGATTGATAGACAAAGGAGAACATTATTTGAAGCAGATACTGATTGGATTACTGGTATACTGGGTGCTGATCAGCCTGATTTCCGTGACCGTATGTGCCTGGGATAAACGTCAGGCGAAAAAGGGCGGGCGCAGAGTTCCGGAAAACACCCTGCTGCTGCTTTGTGTGCTGGGCGGAAGCGCCACGTTCTGGGCGGCGATGTATCGTTTCCACCACAAGACCCGCAAGCTGAAATTTTATCTGGGCGTTCCGGCCATTTTACTTGCGCAGGTTGCAATTGCAATCTGGCTTCTGGTTCGCTGATGTGCAGAATACATATAATAATATAAAAGGAAATCCGGAGCCGCAGCGAATACGGTTCCGGATTTCCTTTTATGCGATTCAGTTTTTCAATTGCCTGGCTCCGCCGCCTGCTGCGGCTGGCAGACAATCAGACACGCAGGCTGGCGCCTTCGCCGGTGCCGGTGCTGTCATCAAACTCATAGGTGTTGCCGGGCAGCACCGCGTTGAGCAGAATGCCGGCAATGGCGGCGATGGCCAGACCGGACAGGTTGATGGTCACATTGGCGACGGTGAAGCTCAGACCGCCCACCGAGTTGAAGCCCAGGGCGCAGACCAGAATGACTGCGGCGATGATCAGGTTGCGGGAGTTGGTGAAATCCACCTGATTTTCCACCACGTTACGCACGCCGATTGCGGAGATCATGCCATACAGCACAAAGCTGATGCCGCCGATGATGCCGGCGGGGATGGAATTGATGATGGCGTCGAACTTGGGGCTGAAGCTCAGGATCATGGCGAATACGGCCGCAATGCGGATTACCCGGGGATCGTAAATTTTGGTCAGAGCCAGAACGCCGGTGTTTTCGCCGTAGGTGGTGTTGGAGGGACCGCCGAGCAGACCGGCCATGCTGGTGGCAAGACCATCGCCCAGCAGGGTGCGGTTCAGGCCGGGGTCGCGGATGAAGTTTTTGCCCACAGTGGCGCTGATGGAAGCCACGTCGCCCACATGCTCCATCATGGTAGCCAGAGCAATGGGCACGATGGTCAGCACTGCACTGATGAATTCGGGGCTTCCATCAATGGCAAACAGGCCCATGGCCTTGGGGTTCAGGGGGATGCCGAACCAGTCTGCTTGCATTACGCCGGAGAAGTCCACCGCACCGGTGACCAGCGCCACCACATAAGAAACGAGAACGCCCAGCAGGATGGGAAGGATTTTGATCATGCCCTTGCCCCAGATGTTGCACACGATTACGGTGCCCAGAGCCACAAAGGCCAGCAGCCAGTTGCTCTGGCAGTTGGTGATGGCGGAAGGGGCCAGAATCAGACCGATGGCGATAATGATGGGGCCGGTCACCACAGGAGGGAACAGCTTCATGATGCGGCGGATGCCGAATACGGAAATCAGCAGGCTGAACACCACATACACCAGACCGCTCAGCGCCACACCCGCACAGGCATAGGGCAGCATTTCGGTGTTGGGAACGGTCTGCTGGCCGCTTTCATCCATCAGCATGGGTGCGACAATGGCAAAACCGCCCAGATAAGCAAACGAGGAGCCCAGAAAAGCGGGAACCTTGCCGCCGGTGATCAGATGAAACAGCAGCGTGCCCAGACCGGCACACAGCAGAGTGGTGGAAACGCTCAGACCGGTAATCAGGGGTACAAGCACGGTTGCGCCAAACATGGCGAACATATGCTGCAGGCCAAGAACCAGTACGCGAGGTTTGCCCAGCGAAGTTGCATCATAGATGCCCTGAGAATAGTCGGTGGATGACGGTGTGTTTTTTTTGTTTCCTTGCTCATAGAAGAAAAGCCTCCTCATTTTTATACGGACGTTCCGCACCGTGCCGTACATAGTCAACTTATCCTATCAAAAACAGGACCTTGATGCAGGGCCGCTTTTGAAAAAACCAGAGCAAAAAACTGGCAGATTAACCAAAACGATGGGCTTTGCCCCGGTTAGTCATAACCGCAGGCAAAGCCCATCGTTAAACAATTGATTTTATTGATTGAAATGGAACCGGTCAATACTGTGCAAATCCGCTCAGCTCGTCCGGGCCGGTGATGCCGGTATCCATGGCTTTACTGCGGGCCGCGGCATACAGCTCTGCGTAGGTGGCCTGGGCATAGGGGTTTACAAAAATCCCGCCGATCAGGATGATCGCGCCCAGCAGATACCAGCCGATGAAGGACAGATCCAACACGAAGATGTCCATTTTCTCGCCGTCAGTCATGGCAATGCTCAGCTCTTTGGCACGGTCAAAGCTCATGTAGGGGTTTTCTGCCAGCAGATAGGGGATATAATAATATTGATATTCCTTATATATACCGGGAATTACGCACAGCAGACTCCACAAAAAGATGAACAGATTCCGCAGGAACATGGTCTTGACCACGTTCAGATAGGCATCCTTGTTGCTGAATACCGAGAACAGGCTACTGAACGGGGGATTGCCGCAGCGGTTTTCCATCATGTAGCGGCACTGTGCCACCTTCATGGGGCTGCCTACGAAGATTCCCCAGGCCAGACACAGCAGGATGACTGCGATCATAACGATCCAGAGGATAGAAAAAATAAGAGACCAGTAGGGATCGTAATCCAAACTATTCAGATCCAGAAGCTGGGTCGGCAGATTGATGTTAACCGTACTGCTGGAACCTGCACCCAGCAGGCCACAAACCAAACAGGCCACAAATACCCGCCAATAGCTGCCGCGCAGCACATTACGCGCGTTGCTTTTTAAAAGTTTACGGGACCAATACATAAAATCGCCTCCTCAAAGGTTGCTGTTTGTTGTATCATTATAGCATGAAGTGTCTTTTCTGCCTAGGAGCTATGAAAAAGAAAGGAGGACGGAAAGCGGCCATAGCCCGGGCGGTAAAAATCGTTTCCCAAAAGCAGAAAGCGAGGTGTTGTATAGTTTGACAAAAACATTGTTACCGTTCTAACAATGTTTGGGAAACTGGTGCATTGTTATTCAATTAACAATATGATATTATGTTGTCAGTGGGGCAGAGCGGAACGCCAACGCCCCGGTTGTTTTGAATCAATCGTTTGAAAGGATGGCAGAACCAATGGCAGAACAGAAGAAAGCTAAGGTTGAAACCGTAGAGAACGACAAGTCCGAAGTTCAGGTAATGATCGACGGTCTGGTCGAAAAGGCCCAGAAGGCTCTTCAGGAGTTTTTGAGCTATGATCAGGAGACCATCGACCACATCGTTCACGAGATGGCTCTGGCCGGCCTGGACAAGCACCAGGAACTGGCACGCATGGCTGTGGAAGAGACCGGCCGTGGCGTGTATGAAGATAAAGTTATCAAGAACATGTTTGCCACCGAGTACATCTGGCACAACATCAAGAAGGAAAAGACCGCTGGCATCCTGGAAGAGAACGACATGGAAGGCTACGTGGAAGTTGCTGAGCCCGTGGGCGTAATCTGCGGTGTTACTCCTACCACCAACCCCACCTCCACCACCCTGTTCAAATGTCTGATCGCGGTTAAGACCCGCAACCCCATCATCTTCGGCTTCCATCCCTCCGCTCAAAAGTGCAGCGCCGAGGCCGCCCGCATCGTTTACGAAGCTGCCGTTAAGGCCGGCGCCCCCGAGAACTGCATCCAGTGGATCGACAAGCCCAGCATTGAGGCTACCGGCGCGCTGATGAATCATCCCGGTGTTGCCACCATCCTGGCCACCGGTGGCCCTGGCATGGTTAAGGCTGCTTACTCCTGCGGCAAGCCCGCTCTGGGCGTTGGCGCCGGCAACGTGCCCTGCTTCATCGAGAAGACTGCAGACCTGCATCGCGCCTGCACCGACCTGATGATGTCCAAGACCTTCGACAACGGCATGATCTGTGCTTCCGAGCAGGCTGTTATCGTTGCCAAGGAGCTGACCAAGGACTTCGAGGAGTACATGAAGAAGAACAACTGCTACTTCCTGAACCCCGAAGAAGTTGAGAAGCTGACCAAGTACATGTTCCCCGACCCCAACAAGGGCGTGTTCGCTCCCGTTGTTGGTAAGTCTGCTAACTGGATCGCTGAGCAGGCTGGTCTGAAGGTTCCCGAGAAGACCAAGATCCTGATCGCTCCTCTGCCCGAACCCTCCGAGCAGTACCCCCTGAGCAAGGAGAAGCTGAGCCCCGTTCTGGCCTACTTCGTAGCCAAGGACAACGAGCAGGGCTTCGCCTACGCCAACAAGATGCTGGAGCTGGGCGGTCTGGGCCACTCCGCCGTTATCCACACCGGCGACATGAAAGTTGCCGACGAGTACGGCATTGCAATGCGCGTTGGTCGTATCATCGTGAACAGCCCCTCTTCTCAGGGTGCTATCGGTGATATCTACAACACCAATACTCCTTCTCTGACCCTGGGCTGCGGCAGCTACGGTAAGAACTCCGTGAGCCAGAACGTTACCACCGTCAACCTGGTCAACAAAAAGCGCATCGCGAAACGGAGAGTTAATATGCAGTGGTTCAAGGTTCCCCCGAAGATCTATTTCGAGGAAGATTCCATCCAGTACCTGGAGAAGATGGAGGGCATCAGCCGCGCCTTCATCGTAACCGACCCCGTGATGGTTCAGCTGGGCAATGTGGATAAGATCCTGCATTACCTGCGTAAGCGCGAGCAGTACTGCCACAGCGAGATCTACTCCGACGTTGAGAGCGATCCCAGCGTAGAGTGCATCATGCGCGGCGTGGAGGCCATGCGTGCCTTCAATCCCGACGTGATCATCGCCATCGGCGGTGGTAGCGCCATCGACGCTGCCAAGGGTATGTGGCTGTTCTACGAGCATCCCGAAACCAGCTTCGACGGTCTGCGTCAGCGCTTCCTGGATATCCGTAAGCGCGCCTTCAAGTTCCCCAAGCTGGGCGCCAAGACCAAGCTGGTCGCTATCCCCACCACTTCCGGTACCGGTTCTGAGGTTACCAGCTTCTCCGTTATCACCGATAAGAAGAATGGCAACATCAAGTATCCTCTGGCCGACTACGCTCTGACTCCCGACGTGGCCATCATCGATCCTCAGTTCACCCGCAGCATGCCCAAGAGCATCGTTGCCGACACTGGTCTGGACGTTCTGACCCACGCCATCGAGGCTTACGTTTCCGTTATGGCCAGCGACTACACCGATGGTCTGGCTCTGCAGGCCACCGAGATGGTATTCCACTACCTGAAGGCTTCCTACAATGGTGACAACCTGGCCCGCGAGAAGATGCACAACGCTTCCTGCATCGCCGGTATGGCCTTCACCAACGCCTTCCTGGGTCTGAACCACTCCATGGCTCATAAGCTGGGCGGTGAGTTCCACATCCCCCATGGTCGTGCCAACGCCATCCTGCTGCCCTATGTGATCGCTTACAATGCGACCCGTCCCACCAAGTTTGCTGCGTTCCCCAAGTACAAGGAGTACATCGCCGACGAGCGTTACGCGAAGCTGGCTTGGCGCTGCGGTCTGTGCAACGTGGGCACTGAGACCCAGACTGCTGTGAACAGCCTGATCGAGGCCGTTCGCAAGCTGATGAAGGAGACCGATCGTCCCATGACCATCCGCGATTGCGGCATCTCTGAGGAAGAGTTCCTGGCCAAGGTGGACGAGCTGTCCTACAAGGCTTTCGAGGACCAGTGCACCACCGCTAACCCGGTGTACCCCCTGGTCAGCGAGATCAAGGAGCTGTACCTGAAGGCTTACTACGGCAACAAGTAATTGTTGATCGCATAAACACAAAAAGAGGCGGCTGCAAAGCCGCTTCTTTTTGTGCCATACAGGAGAGTAAGTAATCTTTCCGTTTGTCGAATCATGTTGCAAGGCGAAATATCAAGCGTATACTTTGCCTGTACACAGTAAAAATCCCCCGAACAGCGAGAAACAATTGCTCGCTGTTCGGGGGATTTTGTCCTGTAATGGGCGAATGTACACGGCCGAAATAGAACCATTCAAAGCCGGCTGTACTCCTGCAATTTCTGTTCGTTTAGAATGGTCACATGGTGGTTGCCGGTAACGATGGTCCCTTCCTTGCGCAGCTGACCGTACATTTTGGCGATTTGCGCCCGTGATACATTAATGGAAGAAGCTACCTCCTGCTGGGTCAGAAAAATTTTTCCGGTATTCCGATATTCGGGAGTGTCCACAAACAGCAGAAGGAACGAGGCCAATCGAACCATCAGATTGGAGTGACCAAGACTGCCCACCAGAAAGGAAACCTGCCGCAGCACCTCGCCATAGTAGACGACCAGGTCAAAGCCCAGGGTGGGATTTTGCTGGATCATACGCTTCAGGATCTCCGGGGTAAACGGCAGCACACGCATATCCATCATGCTCACGATACTCACGACGGACCGGTTGCCTTCTCCGATGCAGTCCATCCCGATAAAGGTGTCCTGTTTCATAAAATCAATGATTTGTTCATTGCCGTCGCTGGTGGTGATGTAGACTTTGGCCAGACCATCCAGAATGTAGTACAGCCATCCGTGTGTGCAGCACTGGGTACAGAGGGTTTGCCCTTTGGGGATGATCATGGGTGCAGGACATACGCTCTCAAACAACTCCCTGTATTTGCGCAGGGAGCCTTCCACAAAAAAATGGATACTGCTGCTCATGGAGATCTCCTCCGAAATGTTTAGAATATCTGCTTTTCAGGTGCCTGCCGAAGAGTTTCTCTTTTTGACAAAAAGTGGCAGAAACCATATGTTTCTTGAAAATTATATACAGTTTACAACAAAATCTGATGAAAAACAAGTGCGAAACAGACAACTGCCGTTAAAAAAATGTCTACCCGTATACAAAAAAAGATTGTCATGTATATCGCCGTATGCAGAGAGAATACCTTATTCATTGCTAAAATAATAACACAATAACATTTATTCACAGAAAGGAGTAATGTTGGAGATGAGTAAGGAACTGACGCTACACATCAATGGGCAGACCTACGAGTTTACCATTGGTCGGAGATTGGGGCAAATCCCTGAATCCGAAACTCTGTTGGAGACGCTGCGGGAGCGTCTTGGTCTGACCGGAACGAAACTCTCCTGTGGAGAAGGCGCCTGCGGCTGCTGCGCGGTGCTGATGGATGGCAAAGCGGTGGCTTCCTGTGTGACCTTGACGTCCGAATGCGAGGGCAAGGAGATCACCACAATCGAAGGATTGAGTGATCCGGTTACCGGCAAGCTGGATCCCATTCAGGAGGCATTTCTGGAACACAGTGCATTCCAGTGTGGTTTCTGTACACCCGGTATCATCATTGCGGTAAAGTCCTTGCTCAATGCCAATCCCAATCCCACTGAGGAAGAGATCAAGGAAGCGCTCAGCGGTAACTTCTGCCGCTGCATCAGCCACTACCAGGTGATCGAAGCTGTTCAGTCGATCGTGAAGGGAGGAGAAAAGGCATGAGCGAATTTCGTCATATCGGTAAGGTCCGCCGCCGTCAGGACGGTCGTGCTATCGTAACGGGCAAGGCTCTCTACTGCGATGATCTGCTGATCAAAGATTGCAAGGTCGCTAAGGTGCTGCACAGCCCCTATCCCCATGCAGAGATCGTGTCCATCGACACAAGCGAAGCGGAGAAGCTGCCGGGTGTGTATGGGGTTATGACCTATAAGAACGCTCCCGACTGGAAAACTGGTGTGCCTGCACACCGGCCTGTTATGAGCCAGCACCTGCGTTTTGTGGGCGATCCGGTGGCCGCGGTGGCTGCTGAGTCTGCCCAGATTGCCGAGGAAGCGTTGGAACTCATCCATGTGGAGTACCGTCAGCTGGCTGCTGTCTATGATGTGGAGGATGCCATTAAACCCGGTGCGCCTGAGGTTTACCGCGAGGAGGACCATATCGAGTCCAAAGGTTACCATTATGAGCGCAACTGCTTGCCTCCGGGCAGCTGGTTTGAGGGCGACGATCCCCCGTTCTACAAGATCCAGGAAGGCGATGTGGAAAAAGGATTTGCCGAAAGCGATGTAGTGGTGGAGGGCAAGGTCTCCTACACCTGGACCTTCCCCGGCGCACCCGAAAGCCCCTTTGTGGCTGCGGGCTGGGAGGACGATACCCATGTGAATGTATGGGCATCTTCTCAGGGACCCAATATGGTTTGCCGTCCGCTGGCCTACACCATCGGCGCGCATATCAATGTCACCACCCCCAACGTAGGCGGAAGCTACGGCAACAAAGACGCCTTGGGATATGTTACGATGCTCACCGTGGCGCTGGCAAAGGTGACCGGCGTTACTGTAAAATATGCCCTCACAAAGGAAGAGCATCTGCTGTTCTATGAACGCCGTTTGGACAACAAGTTCATTGGCAAGATTGGTATCACTAAGGACGGCAAGATCAAGGCGCTGAAGGGCGACTGGCTGGTGGGTACCGGTGCAGGTTCCGAGCTGACCCAGGGCCAGGTGGCTGAGGGCCTGGGCGAGCTGCATATCGCTTTGAACAAGTGCCCCAACTGGGATATCGTTTCCAAGGTGGTCGTTTCCAACAAGATTCCTGTTGGTATCGCCCGTGGATTCGGCGGTCAGGAGCTGAAAGCCTGCGCACTGCATCTACTCACCCGTGCACTGCGCCAGATCGATATGGACCCGGTGACCTTCTACAAGAAGAATTTCTGCCAGGCAGGGGATCAGTACTATTGGCGTACCGGCCACAAGTACAGCAACCCGGTCATCAACTACGACAAGTGCTTTGATGTGGCAGCCGAAAAGTTCCATTGGTTCGACCGTTGGAAAGGTTGGGGCGTTCCCAGCCGTGTGGAGGGCAATAAGGCCTATGGTGTTGGTTTCAGCCTGCACAGCAGTGGCGACCCCCAGAGCGATGAAACCTTTGCGTATGTACGTCTGGAAAATGATCAGGTCATGGTACATTGCGCCGTTTCTCAGTTTGGTAACGGTCAACGCCTGGCCCTGGCCAAAATTGCCGCAGAGATTCTGAATGTCCCGATGGACAATGTGACGGTGAACTCTTCGGATACCCGTACCGATCCTGCTGACTTCGGTGCAGCCGGTTCCCGCGAAACCATCACTGCTGGTGGCGCCGTTGGTTCTGCTGCCAAGGCTGCCCGCCAGAAGCTGCTGGAAGAGGCTGCCGAGAAGATGGGCTGCAAAGCCGAGGATCTGGATACCAAAGACATGGTGATCTTCCGTAAGGACGATCCTTCCGTCTGCCTGCCCTGGATTGCCATCTGCCCCATGTACTATTCCATCACCGGTCAGGGTGTGGTAAGAGGCGACTTCAACCACAACAACTGCGTGATGAACTTCGTGGAAGTGGAAGTTGATCTGGAAACCGGTTTGGCCAAGATCAGCGATGCACTGAGCGCTTCGGATGTTGGACAGATCATCAACCCGTTGGAACTGAAAATGCAGTTTGAGGGTGGTCTGGGTTCTGCCGGCATGGATACCGGTCATCTGGAAGAGATGATACTGGATCCGGTTATCGGCCGTGTTATGACGCACAACATGATCGATTACAAGTGGCGGCCGTTCAATGAACTGCCGAAGTTCGACACTGCGATTCTGGAGTCCCGCTGGCCTACAGCCAATCCCTATGGCGCGATCGGTATCGGCGAGATCACCGGCGCAGCCGGCCCCGCCGCTGTGCTGATGGCCATTGAGAATGCCATCGGCGGTGCGGAAATCAACGAGTATCCTGCTACCCCGGACAAGATTCTGAATGCGCTGGGTAAGGCCAAAGGAGGGCTTGGAGAATGAAAAACTTTGAACATAGCAACGCGGCCAGTTTCGCGCAGGCCACGCAGGAATTGCAGGCCGCCAAGCACGGTCAGCCCATTGCCGGCGGCACTGATCTTCTGGGTACCCTTAAAACGAATATTCTCCCGGAATACCCCAGTCTGGTGGTCAACCTGAAGACAATCCCCGATGCTGCCTACATCCGGGATATGGGGGATAAGGTAGCTGTGGGAGCGTTGACGACGTTGGCGGATGTGGAGCGTTCCGATGCGTTTGACGGAGAGCTGAAAGCCGTGGCGGAGGCAGCGCACAGCGTAGCCACGCCGATCATCCGTAATTCTGCAACTTTGGGCGGCAACCTGTGCCAGGACGTGCGCTGCTGGTATTACCGGTATCCGGATTCGGTGGGTGGCCGGTTGCTCTGCGCCCGGAAGGGTGGCGACGAGTGCTATGCCATTCAAGGCCGCAATCAGTATCATTCCATCATGGGCGGTATGCACACCGGTCACAACGCCTGCTCCACCGAATGTCCCGCCGGTACCGATATCCCGGCGTATATGGAAAAGATTCGTGCCAACGACTGGGATGGTGCGGCAGAAATAATCATGCGGGTGAACCCCATGCCGATGCTTACTGCCCGCGTCTGCCCGCATACCTGCCAGACCAAGTGCAATCAGTGTAAGCATGGCGACTCGGTCAGCATCCACTCGGTGGAACGGGCACTGGGCGATTACATTCTGGCCTATGTTGATCAGTTCTATCCGGCACCTGCACAGGAGACGGGGAAAAAGGTTGCAATCGTGGGCGGCGGCCCTGCCGGCCTGACCGCTGCATTCTACCTGCGTAAGGCAGGTCATGCGGTGACCATCTATGAAAAGATGGAAGAAGCCGGTGGCGTTATGATGTACGGCATCCCTGAGTATCGCCTGCCCAAGCACTATGTGCGGGATCTGGTCAAGGCGATTGTTGGAATGGGCGTCGTCATCAAGACCAATACCGAGGTAGGTAAGGACATCACCCTGGAAGAGATCAAAGCGGTCAGCGATACGGTATTCCTGGACACTGGCGCCTGGAAACAGCCGATTCTGGGCATCGACGGTGAGAGCCTGACCCAGTTTGGCTTAAACTTCCTGGTGGAAGTCAAGAAGTTTATGACCAAACAGATCGGCAAGGAAGTTCTGGTCTGTGGCGGCGGCAATGTGGCCATGGATGTGGCCCTGACGGCGGTGCGCCTTGGAGCACAGAAGGTCAAGCTGGTCTGCCTGGAACAGCGGGATGAAATGCCTGCTTCGGTGGAGGAAATTGCCCGCGCTGAAGAAGAAGGCGTGGAGATCTTCAATGGCTGGGGCCTGAAAAAGGTTATCTCCGACGCGGATGGAAAGATCACCGGTCTGGAAAGCATGAAGTGCCTGGCCGTGCGTGACTCGGAAGGGCATTTCAATCCCAGCTACGGGGAAGAGACACGGGTGTTCTCCTCCGACTGCATAATCCTGGCCACCGGTCAGAAGGTGGACATCGATTTCCTGGGAGATAAGTACAAGGAAGAACTCAAGAGTGCCCGCGGCCTGATCGAGGTAGGTGAGCACCGGGATACGCGAGCCCCTGGAATCTACGCTGGCGGCGACGCGGCTTATGGTCCTTCTGTTGCCATCAAGGCGATCCGGGATGGCGGAATTGCCGCCAGGAGCATGAGCCGGTACATGGGCTTCCCGATGGAAGCACCCGCAGCCAGCAAGGCGTTCACAAAGTTTGATCCCGAGCGGATCTATGTGACCAAGGGCGCGGTAGAAAAAGATACTCCGGTGGCCGAGCGCTGCCTGGACAAAGAAGATTCCACCAGCCTGACGATGGAAGAAGCTCGTGCGGAAGCCGGCCGTTGCATGAACTGTGGTTGCTACTCGGTCAATGCTTCGGATATGGCCACTGTGATGGTGGCGCTGGATGCCGAAATCCATACCACTGAGCGGGTGTTCAAGGCTGCTGATTTCTTCAGTGTGATGCATTCTGTGGATCAGCTGAAGCCCGGTGAACTGGTTACCGAAGTTCAGGTACCCAAGATGCCCGGTTATCGCACTGGTTATCTGAAGATGCGGCTGCGTGAGTCCATTGATTTTGCAGTTACTGCGCTTGCCTATGCCTATAAAGAAGAGAACGGCGTAATTCAGGATGCACGGCTGGTAGCTGGCGGTATTGCACCGGTGCCAGTTCGTCTGACTGCCGCCGAACAGGTGCTGATTGGAAAGCCGAAGTCCGCTGCGCTGGCACAGGAAGCGTTTACCGCTGCAATGAAAGATGCTCAGCCGATGAAGGAGAATAGCTACAAGCTGCAGGAAGTAAAAGCACAGATCGTAAGTTCTCTGGAACTGTAAACGGTTTGCTTGGGGACGGTTTCTCTCCCATGGGCGACCGTCCCAAATGGATTGTGTTCGCGTCAGGAAAAGGGTTCCGGTGGCGAGCGAAAGCCCGGCCCGGAGCCCTTTCGGCGCATACGGAGCTTTCAGAAAGAGGGAGCAATATGCAACAACAAGGCTGCGGGATTACCCCGCTGGATGATGTTCTCCGGATTGATGTCGGTGTGACAGTAAACGACCTTTTGGCTTCGCCCCTGCTGTGGCAGGAGGCTCCAGCGGTGGCACAGGGCTTGTCTCTGGACCAGGAAGCGGGAATCCTCACTGGCGGGGAGCCTGTGGGAAATCTGCTGCGAAAGGACGTACTCTGTTCCTGCCGTGACCAGGGAAAAGCTTGCCTGCGGGATGGTGGAGGTGCCTGCCCGGCGATTCGAACAGGTGGACCTGCCGATGTCTCGGTACTGGGTGGACGCAGTCCGGCCAGCCCTCTGTGTCGGTCGGCCTGTCCTCTGTCGGTGGATATGCCGGGAATTTTGCAGCTGCTGCGGGAAGGTTCTCAACTGGAAGCCCAGCGCACATTGATGAAGTATCTGCCGATGGCTCAGACAGTATGCCTGGCCTGTGGCCGGTGTACAAAAGGGTGCATCCGAAACGATGAAAGCGCGCCGGTTGCGGTCCATAGGGTGATTCACTGGCTGGGCAAAACCATCCATGAGCACCCGGAGATTTTCTTTGTCCCGCCCAGAGGAGACAGCCGAAAGTGGATCGCACTGGAACGCCCCACAATTGCATCGTTGACGGCGGCCTATTATTTGCGCCGAATGGGCAATCATGTGGTAGTTTTTCATGACAGCTCAGCTGCTGACATTCTGAAGCCCTATGGAACGGAACTGGCGGATGCAATGACTGCATCGTTGGAGTTATACCAGCACAATCTGACCTATATGGGCGTGGAATTCACATCGGACAGCCCGAGTTCGACAACGGATTATCCCGCTTTCGACCAGATGCTTCGCCTGGAAAACTCCGACGGATTTGATTTGAATGGTTTACTGAGCGCGATTGTGCAGGGCCGGGAAGAAGCCCGCCGCATCAACCTGGAATATGGACTTAAATCCTTTCTGGAACCGGGCGGCGACTTTTGCACATTTGACCGATACAGCATTACCCGCTCCCCGGCAGACTGGAATAATATGGACCAGCAGGCTGCCGCGATGCACGAAGCTTCCCGCTGCCTGAACTGCAGTTGTCTGGGTGTCAATGCTTCCAGTGCCTGTGCTGCACTTTTTATGATGGAAACGGAGATCGGGACCAATCAACGCACCATTCGCTCACAGGACTACTTTGCTGAAATTACGCCCTGGAAAAAACTCCAGTCGGGTGAAATGCCTGCCTGGCTGGAAATTCCCATGAGCGATGGGTTTTGCAGTGGATGCCTGCGGGAAGGGGAGATCACACTCAGCTATGCGTTTTTGTTGACAGCAGGCCGCGTGCGAATTGCCCGTTTGGTATTCGGGGGAATTGCGCCGGTACCGGTTCGTCTGGCCCACGGTGAGCGCCTTTTAGAAAATCGGGAGCGCAATGCACTGGATGCGGAAAAGGATGCAGCGGCGGTTCTCGGAACCCTGCAGTCCCGATTCTGTATGACGGATAATAATACCCAAAAACCTGCAGCGATGGAGGACCTGCTTCGGCGGTGTCTGACTGCTTTGCCGCAAAACTGAGAGCACACAAAATAAAAAGACCTCCGTTGTCACGGGAGTTGCTCCCGTGACAATCGCGTCTGGAAATGGAGGAATGTATGCCGTATGGTGCAGTGATTCTGGCTGCCGGAATCTCATCTCGCATGGGCGAATTCAAGCCCATGTTGCCGATGGGAGAGGAAAGCGTCATTCAAAATGTGGTCCGGGTATTTCAGATGGCAGATGTTCAGAAAATCGTTGTGGTCACTGGGTATCGCGGAGAGCTGTTGCAGGAACATCTTTCCCATATGGGCGTTATGTTTGTCCGTAACGAACGGTTTGCCCAGACGCAAATGTTCGATTCCGTTCGGCTGGGCCTTTCTGCTTTAAAAGAAAGCTGTGAAAAGATTTTGATTACTCCGGCCGATGTGCCGTTGGTACAGCCGAAAACAATCCGGACCCTGCTGGCTCAAACGGGAGAGTGTGTTCGCCCGACCTATCACGGCCGACCCGGTCATCCACTGTTGCTGGCCAGACAAACTATGCCTGCGCTGCTTGCCTGCTCTGGTGAAGAGGGGCTTCAGGGAGCAATTCGGGAGGCAGGACTGACCGTTCGGGATGTGGAAGTGGAAGACGAGGGGACCGTTCTGGATATGGACACACCCCAGGACTATGAAACGTTACTGCAAAAACATGGCCATTGCCGCATCCGGGCAAAAAATCAGCTGGTGCTGGGGACGGATATATTGTTTTTTGGTCCGGGCACAGCCCAGTTGCTGGAAATGATTGATCTGACTGGTACCATTAGCGCCGCCTGTGAGGCGATGCATATGTCTTACACCAAGGCATGGAAAATGCTCAATCAAGCGGAAAAGCAGTTGGGAGAGAAGGTTGTGGTCCGAATGAATGGAGGAAGTGATGGTGGTTATACGTTGCTCACCGAAAAGGGACATCGCCTGCTTGATGCCTACCGGGGAATGCAACGAGAACTGAAAGAGCAAACGGATAGGCTACTTGAAAAATATTTCGGTAGTCAGTTCTGAAATGGAGGAAACGGAATGTCCTGTTTGTATTTGGTTCGACATGCTCAGGCAGAGCCGGTTGGTTCTTTATGCATAGGCTGTGGTACAGACGGCTCGCTTACCAAGGAAGGAGTCTGCCAGGCACAGGCAGCTCATGCATGGGTGCGCGGCATGAAATCCACTCCACTTTATGCCAGCCCGCTGCGGCGCAGCGTTGAGACCGCTCGCCTGATGGGTGGCCCGGATGCGGATGTGCGGATTCGATCGGCATTGCGGGAGATGAATATGGGTGTTTGGGAAGGCAAGCGCTTTACGGTGATCCGGGAAGAATTTCCGGACCTGTACGCTGCCCGAGGAGAGGACCACTCGTTGCAACCGCCGGGAGCAGAATCTTTTTCCGCGGCAGCCATCCGTATGGACAGAGCTTTAACCCGCATTGCCGCCCCCTTGGGCGCGGAAGAAGAACGAGTGGTGGTGGGGCATAGCGGAGCAATCCGTGCATTTCTGTGTCGTGTCACCGGGGTGCCCTATCAACAAAATCGATCCGTGGTCTTACCATATGAGGGAATCAGTCTGGTGGAGTATGGCCCGGAGGGTTGGCAACCAAAGTGGATCGGCATAACGGCAGATAGGCTCCCCACTCCATTAGAGATCGAGACTTTGTGGCGAGAATTCGGCGCGGGAGAATCTGCACGACGCCATTGTCAAGCCGTGGCAGAGCTGGCTGTACAATTGTGCCGCCGACTGAGATCCACCGGGCTTGTTTTGAATGAAGAACTGGTCCGCAGCGCTTCGCTCCTGCATGATCTTTGCAGAGACAAGCCGCACCATCCACAGATGGCAGCCAGGCTGCTGCGGCGCGAAGGTTACTTCCGTCTGGCCGCAGTGGTTGCTCTCCACGAGGAGGGCGAGGATCCCCCTGAACTGGATGAGGAAGGACTGGTATTTCTGGCAGATAAATTGATTTTGGAATGCCAGAAAACGGACATTACTACCCGCTTTGAAAGCAGTTTGAAAAAATGCCGCACGGTGGATGCCATTGCCGCGCACGATCGCCGGCTGGATCAGGCGCTTCGATTGGAACAAATGTGCCGATCACGCATCGAATAGAGATACATAAAAAGATGCTGTGCCCCAAAAGGAACATGTATGGTATAGCTGAAAGATAAGCAAATGTTGTTGGCAGAGATTTGTCTGGCTGAGAAACAGGGAGGAAAGAGCGGATATTTCGCTTTGAGGATGAATAATGAAAGACCGGTTTGGACGCAATATCGATTATATACGTTTTTCTATCACGGACCGGTGTAACCTGCGTTGCCGTTACTGTATGCCGGAAGGTGTGAAGTTGGAACAGCATGAGAATATGCTCACCTATGAGGAGTTCCTGCGGATCGCCGATGCAGCAGTGCAATTGGGAATCACACGGTTTAAAATTACTGGCGGGGAACCGCTGGTGCGGCAGGGATGTGCAGATTTTATCGCGCGACTGAAAGCGATGCCAGGAGTGGAACAGGTCACTCTAACGACCAACGGGATCTTGTTGGCACCGTTGGCCTCCCGCTTGGCTGCTCTGAGATTGGATGGAGTAAATATTAGCCTGGATTCCAACGACCCGAAGGATTTTACCGCCATCACCGGATTCGATGAGTATGTTCAGGTGATGCAAGGCCTGGAAGCCAGTCTGGCGGCGGGGCTCAAAACCAAGCTGAACTGTGTGCTGCTGCCGGGCTGTGAACACCGACTGCTGCCGCTGGCTCAGTTTGCGCAGAATCGACCGGTGGATGTGCGATTCATTGAAGTCATGCCCATAGGGCAGGGAGCGCGTAGCTTGGGGCCGGACCGGGACGCCGTTCTTCGTGTTTTGAAAGAACGCTGGCCGGATCTGCACCCGGTGGAGGAGATCCGGGGCAATGGTCCCGCACATTACTACGCTGCCGCAGGACTTACTGGTCGTATTGGCCTGATTGATGCAGTAAGCCACAAATTTTGTGAGCATTGCAATCGGGTACGCCTGACCAGCACTGGACTGCTCAAACCCTGTTTATGTTACGGGGAGGGAATTGATCTGCGCACATTATTGCGTAGCGATGAAAACAATCAGGAAGATTTGGTCGATGTACTGCGGCAAGCAATCTGGAGCAAGCCCCGTGCACATTGCTTCGATGACGTTGCGGCAATTACAGAGCAGAAAACGATGAGCGAAATTGGGGGATAGTGCGGGAGAAGAGCCATTATATTGATGAATTTGGAATATAAAGACATTACTTGAAAAAAGTTGGAAAATATCGAAAAAGAGTGTTGACAAAACGAATGGTATGAGATATAATAAACAACGTCGCCGGTGAGAACACCGGGCCAGACGTCCGGGTGTAGCGCAGTTTGGTAGCGCGCTTGAATGGGGTTCAAGAGGCCGTGAGTTC
>NZ_NFHD01000018.1 GCF_002159185.1 Gemmiger sp. An87 | reverse complement strand
ATGCGCCACATTTCATTGCTTTTTCCACCTGTCTTCTTGTTTTCAAACAGAAAACCTGCTCTGGCCTGATTGCCAAAGCAGGTTTTTCTACAGGCTGAAACACCCTGAACCCGTTTTCACGGGATCAGGGTGTTTTTTTCATTGAATCAACCGGAAGTGCTCCGCCAGTGCGGCGCGGCCCAGTGGGGCATCGCCGGTTTGCAGCGCCTTCAGAATCCGGCGGTGGGTATCCAGCAGAGGGGTGCGGGTGGCCTCGTCCAGCTGGGCAAGCGTCTCCCGCCGGTAAAGATCCCCCTGGCTGGAAAGCGCCTCCATGATCGCGGCGATGAGTTGATTCTCCCCCGCCTCGATCATGCTCCGGTGAAACCGGCTCTCGGCCTCTTCCAGCTGGCCCGGCTCCTGTGCCTGCTCCATCGCCTGCACCGCCTGTTCCATCGCCTGTATTGGCTGCGGAGGAGCAAGGCGCACCGCCCGTTCGTAAACAGCACCTTCCAGACTTTCACGCAAGGTAAGGAATTCGCCCCGGTCACTCTGGCGAAGCAGCAGCATCATGGAAAGGATGGAGGAAAACCCCTGCCCGGCCTCGTTCACCAGAAAACTGCCCTGCCCATGCACACTGCGCACAAAGCCCATGTTTTCCAGCTGGCGCAGCGCCTCCCGCACCGAGTTGCGGCTAAGCCCCAGCTCCGCCATCAGGCTGCGCTCAGAGGGCAGCTTCGCTCCCAGGGTCAGCTTGCCCTCCAGAATCTGGCCTTTCAGGTATTCCAGTACCAGATCATAGGTGCGGACAGTGGATTTTTCCTCACTTGCCGGCGGTTTCATTTTCATCCAGCAAACCCCTCCAGCGCAGATAGTTGAGAATCATCTCCACGCAGCCGTCCACGCCCAGGATACCGCTGTCCAGGCAGAGCTCATAGCCTTCGGCCTGGCCCCACTGCTCACCGGTGAAATACTTGTGGAACTCAGTTCGCTCCTCGTCTACCTCCTGCATGCGTACCGCTGCCTTTTTCGGCGAGATGTTCTCCAGCTCAGCAATACGCTGGCAGCGGATCTCGGGAGCAGCATGGATAAACACACTCACGGCGTTTGCATCCGGGCGGAAAATCACATTGCCGCACCGGCCGATCAGCACACCGCTGTGATCCTGCATCAAGGCGCGAATCCGGCGGAACACCGTTTCGCTTGTTACGGCAAGTTCCTCATTCATAGCAATGGCATAGAGCAGGCTGTTCACCGGTCGCTCCTCATAAAAGGCTTTGACCTCGCTGTAATCCGGTGTGCTGCGGGCAATGGACATCAGCTTTTCCTTGTCGTAAAAATCCACACCCAGGCGCTCGGCCAGCTTTGCGCCTACCAGACGGCCACTGCTGCCGTATTGACGGCCCACCGCCACGATCAATGGTTGTTTCATGGTTATCCCCTCCACAGGTTACATAAATTGGGCAAACACAGAAGCGCCCACCACGGTGCACAGGCCCGCCACCGCAATGGCCAGGCTGCTCATGGCACCTTCCACCGCGCCCAGCTCCATGGCCTTGGCGGTACCGATGGCATGGGCGGAGTTGCCTAGCGCCAGGCCCTTCGCTACCGGCTCATGGATGCGGAACAGCTTGAACACGCCATCCGCGATCACATTGCCCAGAATACCGGTAATGATGATGGAGGCCACGGTAATGGTAACAATACCGCCCAGCTCCTGAGACACACCCATACCAATGGCCGTGGTGATGGACTTGGGCAGCAGCGTCACATATAGCTCGTGATCCAGCCCGAACAGCTTGGCACAGGCCAGCACGCCCACAAGGCTTGCCAGAATGCCGGACAGAATGCCGCAGACCACCGCCTTCAGGTTTTCCTTCAGCAGGCTCAACTGTTCATACAAAGGCACCGCCAGGCAGACCGTGGCCGGAGTGAGCAGGTAGGACAGATACTGCCCGCTGGCGTTATAGCTTTCGTAGTCCACGCCCAGCACCAGGTTCACACCGATCACACAGATCACCGCGATCAGCAGCGGGTTGAGCACTGCCAGACGAAATTTCTTTTTCAGCGCAAGGCCCAGCTCGTAGGCCAGCAGGCTGACCGCCGCCCCATAAAACAGCGACGAGGCAAAAAACTCACGCATCCTTCTTCCCCTTTCCCCTTTGGATCACAAACTGAGTGGCCCGGCCGGTGACGGCCATCACCAGCACAGTTGTGAACACCACGGTGATGACCACCGGCCAGAACACCGGGGCCAGGCTGGGCCAGGCATCGGTCAGGCCCACTGCCGCCGGAATAAACATAACCGGCATAATCTCGATGAGAAACAGTGCCGCCTCCCGCACCTGGCTTACCCGGAGCAGGCCGGTGCACAGCAGCACCAACAAAATGACCAGCCCGTATACGCTGGCCGGGATCGACAGAGGGATGACTGCCTTAAGCACCTCGCCCACAAAGGAGATGGCAAGAATGCGAGCCGCTTGCTTTAAAAACTTCATTCTACTTCCCCACTTTATCCAAGCATTGTATAACTGGTAGGACCAGTTGCGTTTTTGATTATACGGCGCGGGTCCCATCTTGTCAAGGCTGCGGATAACAGAAAACCGCCCGCGAAGAAGTGTTCTCCCCCGCGGGCGGTTTTCATAAAAGACTGGTCAGAAATTGCTTCCGTTCCAGCCCCAGAATTCCGTTTCTGCGTATTTTACATAAATACGGTCCGGTTGCACATCCAGTGTGCTTTCCAGAATTTCGGTAATGCGGCTGGTCAGATCATCGTAGGCATCGTAGCGGGCACCGCCGTACAGGCTCACCTCGGCCAGAGCCGCCGGGGCATCGCTGCCCGCAAACCACAGATGTGCATCACCGGTGAAATTCAGCATCAGCCAGTTTTCGTTTTTGCCGGGCAGAATCTCGATGGCGCGGCCCAGCTGCGTTTTCAGCATCTCCTCGGTATTGTCCGGGATAGACGCATTGGTTACGATATGAATATAAGGCATGGGAGTGATTCCTTTCTCATTATGAAACAAGAGGGCTTACAAAATGGGACGGCGAACTTACTCGGTGCGCCAGAAGGCCACACTGTAGGGCGGCATCTGACTGCCGCCGCCGAAGTCATGGTCCGCACCGGTAATCAGGTTCACCGCGCGGCCGGCCTGAGCATCAAAATGGGCAGTATAGGTCTCGCCAGAAGCGTTTACCGCCACCAGCACCCGCTCATCCTCAAATTTGCGCTCGAAGATAATCTGGTGATTGGTGAGCATCACATTGCGGTAGCTGCCATAGCACAGAGCCTTGCTTGCCTTGTGAGCTGCCGCCAGCTTGGCGATCCACTCGGTAAGCTCATTTTCCTGGGGCAGCTCGATGTCCGGACGCAGAGCGGCGTCGCCATCGCTCTTTTTGCCCTCGATGCCCCACTCGCTGCCGTAGTACACCGCCGGAGTGCCGGGCATACCGAACAGAAGGCCATAGGCCGGGCGCAGGTGTTCCTTGTTCTGCAGAATGCTGGCAATGCGTTCCACATCGTGGTTATCCAAAAAGGCCAACAGGTGCTTGCCCTTGTAGAGGGTCCACTGCTCGGGGCCGAACTGGCGGGCCAGACTATGGCCGATCTCGAACATATTCATGCAGTTGAAGCTGGAATACAGACCCTTGTAGCATTCGTAGTTGGTGACGGAGTGGCACATCTCGTCGTTCATCCAGCGGTTGTAGTCCCCGTGCAGGGTCTCGCCCATCAGTGCGAAATCCTCCTTCAGACCGGAGGTGAAGCTGCGCAGCTGCTTTAAGAACTCCGGCGCCAGGCTGTATGCCACATCCAGACGCAGGCCATCGATGTCGAACTGCTCCACCCAACCGCGGATGGAACGGAACAGATAATCCACCACCGCCGGGTTGTGGAGATTCAGCTTGACCAGCTCGTTATGGCCTTCCCAGCCTTCATACCAGAACCCGTCGTTGTATTCGGTGTTGCCGTCGAAGCTGACGTGGAACCAGTCTTTGTAGGGGCTGTCCCACTTTTTCTCCCGCACGTCCTGGAAAGCCCAGAAGCCTCGGCCCACGTGATTGAACACGCCGTCCAGCATGACGCGCAGACCAGCCTCATGCAGCGCCGCGCAAACCTTTGCAAAGTCCTCATTGGTACCCAGGCGGCAGTCCACTCGGGTCATATCCCGGGTATCGTAGCCATGACGGTCGCTCTCAAACAATGGGTTGAACAGCACGGTATCTGCCCCAAGAGCTTTGATGTGCTCCACCCAGTCCAGCACCCGGAGAATCCGGTGTTCCTGCACCCCGTCGTTCTCCGCGGGCGCACCGCACAGGCCCAACGGATAGATCTGGTAAATCACTGCTTCGTCAAACCACATATCGCGTTCTCTCCTTTATGCCCAAAAGGCATCCGTTTCTGCTTTCCAGTATACCATAGATTTGCCTAAAATTACACAAAAAAACGCGCACAGAGCGAAAACTCTGTGCGCATTTTGTTTATTGGTTTTCCGGGAGTGTTTCCTCGCCGGGAGCAGCCGCTTCCGGCTCCAGGGGTTCACCGTTTGCGGTAATGCCCTTGGCCTTCAGCCGGTCAGCCAAAAAGTCGCTGGTGAGCGAATAGAGCACCGCAAAGGTGGGCACGCCCACCACCATACCGGCAAAGCCAAACAGGCCGCCGCCCACGATGATGGCCACCAGCACCCAGATGGCGGAAAGGCCGGTGGAATCGCCCAGGATCTTGGGACCCAGAATGTTGCCGTCGAACTGCTGGAGTGCCAGCACGAAGATGGCGAACTTGATGGCATCGATGGGACTTGCCATCAGCAGAATCATAACACTGGGAATCGCACCAATGAAGGGGCCAAAGAAAGGAATCACATTGGTCACACCCACGATCACGCTAATCAGCAGAGTGAAGGGCATTCCCAGCACACTCATTCCCACAAAACAGATCACGCCAATGATGGCGCTGTCGATAATTTTTCCGGTGATAAAGCCGCTGAACACCTGGTTGGCATGGCTGCAGACCGTAAGCACCCGCCGGGCCTTGGGCAACGGCAGAAAGGCATAGGTAATCTTGTGCAGCTGGCCCAGCAGCTTGTGCTTGTCCATCAGCATGTAGACCGAAGCGATGAGGGCCGTGAGGGCGCTTACCACGCCGTTGCCCACCGCCATGCCGTAGTTGAGAATCTCCGGCATAAATCTTGTAGCCAGCTGGGTTGCCTGATTCATCAGATCCGCATAAGAGACCAGCATGCCGGAAGTGACCTCCGGATCAATGTTCAGCCGGTTTCCCCAGTTGTTTACCACTCCATTCAGATTATCCAGATAGCCGGAAGCATTGTTGATGAGCATGGTTACGCTTTGTACCAGCTGCGGAATCACGAAGCTCAGCAGCAGCACCAGAACCGCCACCGCCAACAGGTAGCTGATGAGAATGCTCAGTATCCGCCGTCCGCCCAGCTTCTGTTCAAACCAGCGCACCGGTGCATCCAGCAGATAAGCAATCACAAAGCCCCAGATAAATGGTGCCAGCACATCCATTACGGTTTTCAAGGCACCGTGGACCAGGTCCAGATTAGACATGGCCAGATAAAAGGCAATTCCGATCAGAACCACCGCCAGATTGGAAAAGAAGCGGTGATTCGGCCGCCATTTATTCACACTGTTTCCTCCGTTAAAATCGATTCCTCATTGTTTCACTTCTGCCGGGATTCACAGCATCCGCCGCAAACGGGGCTGCATTTTGAGCACGTACACGTGCAGCAGATTGTTCAGCGCCGCGTCGTAGATCCAGAAGCAGGCATTGCCCATGACCAGAAGCGCCGCCAGCATCCACCGTGCCGTCTGAGCGAATTCGTCCACCAGGCTCGGCATTGGAAAAACGAACAGCAGAACGCTATACATTGCCAGCACCGCACCGTTAAAGAATGCCACCTTCACCAGCGCCTGCAGCGCCTTACCGGGAATTCTTTGGATGTACGCTTTTAGAAGCGGATAACACCCGAAGAAGAAGACGAAGATCGCCGCCATCTCCTTATCCGGCACAAAAAGCACCGAAAGCACACTGATGGCCCCGTAGCTCACCCAAGCCAGCCGCATTCCGCATTCCACGGCTACCGGCATCAGCAGAAGTCCGCTCATTGCCGGAGCGCAGAATGTTGCAAAGGGTATGATGCTGCCGCTGAGCATCAGCACAATGGAAAGTCCGCACATCACACCGCACAAAGCGACCCGACCGCTTTGCCGCCTGCGCATCTCAGCAGCACCCCTGCCCGCCGCAGCTGCAGCAAAGATCCATGCAATACATGGCCATGCACATATCGCAGCAGCTGCAGCCCACCGCATTGGCCTGCGCGCCGCCATAAGGCCCGTAAGGATTGCCCGGCATCTGGCCCTGTGCGCTGCTCTGCAGATTGTGCAGGGCGGCCGCATACTCCCGGTTGGCCGGGTCCAGCCGGCATGCCTGCTGGAAGTAGCGCAGCGCCTCGTTCATCCAGCCCTTGTAATAATAAGCGCTACCCATCAAAAAGTTCCACTCGGCGTTGGCCGGACCATTGGGAATGCTCTGCAGCTGGGCCAGAGCCTCGTCTGCCCGGCCCGCACGGATCAGAGCACGGATCTCCGGGTAGCTGCCGGTCGCCCCCTGAGGACCGCCGTTCTGCTGCTGGCCGGGATTCTGACCACCATAAGGATTCTGCGCGTTATTACCGGAAGCACCGGTGCGCAGCTCGCTCATCACCGTATCAAAGGCCTCGTTGATCTGATTCATCTTGCGCTCGGCGTCTTCACGCAGGGGACCTGCCTCGTAATTTTCCGGATTGTACTTCTGCGCCAGCGCCCGATAGGCCGCCTTTACCTCTTCCTCACTTGCGCCCCGCGCAAGGCCCAAAACCTGATATGCGTCCATTTCTCTTCTCCCTTTTCATTCAAATTCAGTTCAACCCGCCGCGCCGTGCACCGCGGGCCGGCATTCCCGCCCGCTGAATGCTGCCGGGAATGCCCAGAAAAATAATGTTATCCAAAATCGGGCGGTTCAGCCGCAGTTCCAGCAGGTTGTAGCAACGGGCCGCCTCGCCCGCCGCCAGCCTGCACTGCAGCCTGGCCTGCTCTACAGCCTGTTCCTTGTTCAGGCCGTTTTGCACAAACACGTTGTACCGGTGCTTTTCCCGGTCCTCTTCGTAGTCCTCCGCCGCGTCCAGCCAATAAAGAATCTTACCCAGAAACAGCCCCAGACGGCGCAGCACCCGTTCCTGATCCGGCGTTTGCGCACAGGCTGCCAGGATTTGAGCCGTCATATTGCCGGTGGGCTCAGCCGCTTCGTCGTAAAAAGCAGTCTGCTTTTGCTCCACCTGCTGCTGCAGCTCGGTCTGACGGGCCAGCTCTGCGTCGATTTCAGGATAAAAGGCCGCTGCCCGTTTGTAGGCCCGCCGCAGCAATAAGCGCAGTGTACGGGCCGCCAGCCGCTTAAAAAAAGTCTCGTCCGCCTCATCGTCCACCAGCTTGTACCAGCTGAGCAGCACAAGACCCGCAGCTGCCAGCCGCAGACCCTGAGTGCCCTTCTGCATACAGCGCTTCTGCAGAGGATTGGCGATGCACCGCTCCCGGCAGGGACTGCCGGTCTCACCGGAAAGGCCGTCGGCCAGAAGTGCCACCGTAACCAGATCGTAGTTCAGCAGCATCCGGGGCAAAAAGCCATAATCTGCCTTGAGCTGCTTGCACAGGCCACAATACATGGCCCGATAGCTTTCGAACTCCTTCACTTTCATCTCCGGTTTTTCCGGGGTGACATATCCGAACATTCTGCCGTTTCCTTTCCGCGTTCAATGTGGAACCTTGGGCAAACACCTGGGCAGTACCGCATAAGCAATTCTCTCTGGAATTATGCGTTATTGCACTAGGTTATCATACAATATTTTATCGCGCTTTACAACGAGAATACGCCGTTTCCCGACAAAGTTCCAAAAAAATTTACAAAGAAAAACCCCGGACCTGGCCGGGGTTAAAAACAGGAGTCGGAACACCGACTGCTCCGTCCCCTCCGCTTTTAAATCTGCTGATTCAGTTCACTGATGCCGCAAAACCGATAGCCATTTTCCGAAAACCAGTCAATGATATCCGGCAGGGCCTCCACGGTGTTTTTCGTGGCCTTGGTATCGTGCATCAACACCACACAGGTGGTTTTGCCCTCAGCCTCCTTCACCACGTTTTCGTAGATCGTCCCGGCACTGGGGTGACCTCCCGCCGCATCTTCCGCGCAGACGTTCCAGTCCACATACCGGTAACCTTTTTCCTCCGCCTGTTCCTTCAGAGCTTTCATGATCCCGCTGCCACCATATTTGTGGCTCACCGTGTTGGTGCTGCCGCCGGGAAACCGCAGCCAATGGATGGTATCCAGATCCACATAGGGTTCAATGGTCTGGCGCAGCTGCTTGATGTCTGCCCAAAAGGCGGTGGTGCTTTCGTAAATGGTCTTGTAGCTGTGGCTATAGCTGTGAAGGCCGATCTGGTGTCCCTCCTCGGTCATGCGCTGCAGCAGCGGAAGATATTTCTGGTTGTTCTCGGCCCCCACCACAAAAAATGTGGCGCACACGCCCTTTTCCTTTAAGATATCCAGCACCGATTCTGTGGTAGCGCTGGGGCCGTCGTCAAAGGTCAGAAATACCCGCTTTTCCTGTTCTGGTGTTTCGCTTTGCCCCGCTGCCGCCGGAACCACCGGCACGTTGGTCAAGTCCGCATTGCTGCATACCGCACTCTGCCCGGCAGCCCAGAGCATTGCCCCGGCCACTGCCGCGCAGCATATACCCCATGCTGTCAGCCAGAAAATGCGCTTTCGTTTCATGGATGCTTTCATATCCGATCCCCTCGTTTTCCGTTGTTGATTTGCCCCGGCAAACCTTTTATACTTATAGCTATGAAGTTCGGGGATGGGTTATCCCCTTTTTTGAAGGAGAAAAATATGGAAATCGCAACCCTTATATTGGCCGCCCTGGCCTGTATCTTCAGTCTGCTGGCTCTGCTGCGCCGCCCGCCGCAGAGTGATCTTTCCGGTGAGGACCTGGAAAAGGTGCGTCAGGATCTGCTGGCGGAGATTCGTCAGACTCGTCAGGAACTGAGCGGCCGCGTGATGGCCGGTATGCAGGCGGGTGCCAACCAGACCGAACAGAAGCTGGAAAGCATTCGCACCACTATGGAGGTCCGGCTGAACTCCATGCAGGCAAGCAACGATCGCCGTCTGAACGAGATGCGCCAGACCGTGGACGAGAAGCTGCAGAAAACCCTGGAGGACAAGCTGCAGAAGAGCTTTGGTCTGGTGAGCCAGCAGCTGGAGATGGTCTATAAGGGCCTTGGCGAAATGCGCACCCTGGCTGCCGGTGTGGGCGACCTGAAAAAAGTTCTGAGCAACGTGAAAACCCGCGGCATTCTGGGCGAAATTCAGCTGGGGGCCATTTTGAATGAGATCCTGGCCCCGGAGCAGTTTGCGGAGAATGTGGCCACAGTGCCCGGCAGTTCCGATCGGGTGGAATTCGCTCTTCGACTGCCCGGCGACGGGGATGGCCAGGTATGGCTGCCCATCGACGCAAAATTTCCCTCGGACGCTTACTCCGCTCTGCTGGCCGCTTACGATCTGGGCGACCGGGCCGCAGTGGAGACTGCCGCCAAGGAGCTGGACAAACGCATCCGCAGCTTCGGCAAGGACATTCACGACAAATACATTGCTCCGCCTCACACCACCGATTTCGGCGTGATGTTCCTGCCGGTGGAAGGCCTTTATGCCGAGGTGGTGCGCCGCGGCATTGCCGAGCGGCTGCAGCGGGAATACAAAATCGTAGTGGCCGGCCCCACCACCATGGCCGCGCTGCTGAACAGCCTGCAGATGGGCTTCCGCACCCTGGCGATTCAGAAGCGATCCAGCGAGGTCTGGAAGGTGCTTGCCAGCGTGAAAGCGGAGTTTGACACCTTTGGCCAGGCGCTGGCTCAGGCACAGAACCGGCTGAATCAGGCCAGCCATGAGCTGGAAAATCTGGTAGGCGTGCGCACCCGTCAGATTCAGCGCAAGCTGCGTCAGGTGACCGAACTTCCGGCGGATAGTGATGTCGCTGCCATGCTCGGCCAAGACAGCCTGGAAGAAAATGAAAGTTAAGTATTGACTTTTTGCTGTAAACCTGATAAACTATTTCTTGCGGTCGCAATCGGCCGCAGGATTATGCGAGGGTGGCGGAATCGGCATACGCGCATGTTTGAGGTGCATGTGGTTTTTACCTTGAGGGTTCAAGTCCCTTTCCTCGCACCAAAGTTGCTTATCAAATCAGTTGGCAAACAGTTAGTGATTGCTTTTGATTGTAAGCGTTGAAAAGAGCTCCGGATGACCGGAGCTCTTTTTTGTTCGCAAAGGCAGAGCCTGCTCCCCCTATATTGAGGCAGCAGGCTCTGCTCTTTTTATGCATTATGCACCCGGCTCGAATTCAAAAATAAGTCTTATCTCTCCGGCTTCAGCGAACCGTAAAAATAAGAGGCCGTCGCTCCACCATCAATGAGAAAGTCCGCCCCTGTAATGAAGGCCCCTTTGCTGCCCATCAGCAGCTCTGCCACATTGGCCACCTCGTCCGCCGTACCGGGACGTCCCGCCGGACACCTGGCAAACATATTTTTGTAGAAATCCCCGCGCGGGCCGTTAAACTCATCGATCGCCAGTGGCGTAACAATAATTCACGGAGAGATGGAATTGATTCTAGCGCCCTTTTCACCCCATTTTACAGACTCGGCCATAACACGCTTTTCATTGCACCGTTTGGCCAGCTGATACGCGTGGAGCGTATCCCGGATATTCTTCGGCTGAAGCAGTGGTAATTTTAAAAGTTCCTCGGTGGGAGTACAGGCCAGCTGCTCGTCTTCCTCCGGGGTGAGCTGCTTCATCCGATGGCCGGACTGACTGGAAATAGTTACTCCCACACCGCCGGGGGCGATCACCGTCCCAATCTCCTCCAGCAGGACAGCTGTTCCATACAGGTCCACCTTCAAAATCTCCTCCACGGAAGCCTGACTGGGCGAGACGCCTGCGGCATTGACTAGCATGTTGATCTCGCCGTATTTTTGCGCCTCAGTGATGATGTTTCGGATTGATGTCCGACTGGAAAGATCCATCTCCATCGGAACCGCATCAAACCCGGCATCGTTCATAGTCCTGGCGATTGTCTGCGCATTCTCCGGTTTTTTGTCGCCAATTACACTCTTCATTCCGTATCCCATCCGGCGAGCAATGGCCATGCCGATCTGCCCTGCGCCGGTCAATATCATTACCTGTTTCATCGCAATTCCCTTTCTTTATTGGTTAAGCCAGCGCAGCACAAGGTCTTTGCTGCAATCCACGTCGGAACCGCAGATTGCCAGACCTGCCTTAACATCAGCACCCTTGCAGGTGCGGGCGATATTCCGTTCCGTCCCACCCAAGCCACTCCCCTCATGGGTACAAAACGGATGAATGTTTTTTCCGGCCCAGTCAAAGGCTTCCAGGAATGTATAAACCGCCATGGGCAGATCGCCCCAGTAGTTCGGGTACCCCAAATAGATTTCATCATACCCGTTCAGATTCTCCGGAAGCTCCACCAGCTCCGGACGTGCATTGGACCGTTTGTCCGCCATCGCCTGATCAATGCAGCTCTTATAGTCGGGCGAGTAGGGTTTCTTCTGCTCGATTTTGAACAGTTCTGCCCCCGTCACATCTTTGATTATGTGTGCCAGCTTTTCTGTATTGCCGACTTCAACAAAACGGTACTGCCCACCGAAGTAGTTTTCATCGGCCCGCGAATAAAATATGACAAGTTTTGCCATTTTGAATTCTCCTCCCTTTGTTCTGCTTTTATTATAAAAAGCGCTCCATGACCTATCAATTTTAATTTCAGCCGTATTAGATAAGTTTATCTTATACAAAAAGGCTGCCCTCGCAGAACGAGAGCAGCCCCAAACAGACCGGAGCGCTATTCAAATTTACGTTTTAAAATATCTGCAAACTCTTCCACATAATAACCGGAGTTGTCCTTTTTCCAGAACAGGCAGTAGTTGCGGGAAATTCGCTCCTCTCCGCGATAAAGAGGAATGCGGCGGATGGACGCACCGAAGGTCATAACAGAACCATTGCCTTCCTCCGGTAAAAAGCCCTGTCCGCTAACGACCATCATCCGCGCTTCCTCCAGATTTTCCGCATAGAGAATCTCGCTCTGTATACCAATGATGGTCCGGTAAAACTCTTTTTCCGCAGCTTGCTGTTCTTTGGACGCCACAAGAATGCAAGGAATATTTTTCAATTCCTGCACCGTAACGGAAGGAAGTTCCGCCACGGGGTTGCGGGCCGTCAGCTCAACATACATTTTGTTGGTTGCCAAAACTAAATTGACATATTCATCAGAAAAAGCACGGCGTTGATCGTTGAGTACCAGATCCGCGCCACCGGTGCGCAGCAGGTCAAACAAATCTTCATGGTTTCCGTACAGCAGTTGAAGGTCAATGCGAGGATATTTTTCTGCGAATTCCTCCAGCGCCTGATGAACCTCCGGGCTATTATGGCTGCGCAGGTAGCCGATTTTCAGAACCGCTTCATCTCCCCGGGCAATCTGAGCGGCTTCGCTGCACATCTGCTCATAATCCGCAACCAGGATCAGGCTCTTTTTATAGAAGTGCTCCCCTGCAGCGGTCAATACAAATTTTCGATGATTCCGTTCCAGCAGGGAAAAGCCCAGTTCCTGCTCCAGCGCCTTGATCTGCTGCGAAACAGCAGACTGTGGAATATGGCATTCCTCTGCTGCTTCTGAAAAACTGTTGTTGCGCACAACCGATTGAAAATACCGAATTTGACGAAGCATACTCCCCTCCTCCTGCCTCAATCACATTTTGATGATTCAGTTTTAAATATTATATCACGAGAAAAAAGGCAGAAGCAAAACTTATCCTTTCGAACTGCTCTGTGACAGGTTTTGTTGTTTTTACGCTCAAAAAGGAATATAATGGCAGTATATCCACATCCGGGAAATCCTCTTTTCTCTTGCGGCTTATGAAAAGAGGGGCGAACGTCTCACCGCTTTACATCCGGATGTGGCCATCACAGGAGGAATTGCAAGATGAAACGAATGCTTATTATTTTGTCTGCACTCACGGTATTGCTGGCCGGGTGCGCATCCGCACCTGCACAGCAAGGCTCCGCCATCGAGATGCGCGTTTCCGACGGCTGGATTGAGTATACCAACGATGGGCAAACCTGGACCCAGCTTGTGGCTCTTGACGAATTGAAAGGTGAGGACGGTCAGGATGGTGCTGATGGGGAAAATTCTCCGTCGGCAGCAGGAAGTTCCTCTTCTGACGTGCAGGTCGTACAGGGAGAAAAAGGCGACAAGGGTGACAAGGGCGATCCTGGTGCTGCAGGTCCGACCGGAGCGCAGGGAGAAAAGGGCGATACCGGTGCGCAGGGTCCGGCCGGGGAAACTATCGTCATCGCACCGCAGCCCACCAACACTCCCAGTGATCTTCAACTGGAAAGTCTGAGCATTGGTGGTCAGCCATTTGTGGGCACCAGCGGAGATTATGTGGTTCTTGTGGCCTGCTTCTCCCCTTCCGACTCCACTCCGGCGTTTGAATGGAGCTGCAGCGGCGGCGAGATTCTGGGCAACACCGAGACCGTACTTTTTGTGGCCCCGGCGAACGACAGCTTCACGGACAAGACATACACTGTTACGGTAACTGCCGGCGGCAAAACCGCCTCCAAGGATATCGTAGTGAAGGGACGGCCTCTGCCCACTGCGGCACCAACTCCTGCGCCAACCGCCGCACCTACTCCAGCTCCCACCGCTGCTCCCACACCTAAACCCACCGCTGCTCCAACCGCTGTACCGACTCCGGCACCAACGGTTGCGCCCACACCCGAACCTGCCCCAACAGAAGTCCCGGCTCCTACCGAGGCACCTGTCTTTCCGTGGTGAGTCAATTTTGTTGTGTAAACAGGCACTTTAAAGCATCCTCCAAGGCCTGCAGCAAATAAAAAGCTTTTCCAAACATGTCCGCCTTTGGCTTTTTTTGAAAAAAGTGTTATACTATAATTAAAGAAATATTGCTCGCTTTGCCCGCAACGGAAAGCCCGGTTGCGGGCAAAGCGCACGCGTTTTCCTGCGCTTTGCTGCTGACCGATCAGCGGCAAGGCGCTTTCTTACAGGCAAAAATCACACGGGCTTGAAATGCGAGGTGGAACATGTATCAAATCGGACAATACATCATTTATGGCAGCACCGGTGTATGCAAGGTGGAGGGTCTGGTGGAAAAACCGCCCCACGGGCTTTATTATGTCTTAAAGCCCCTGTATGAAAGCGGAACCATTTATACCCCGGCTGAGCATCCCAAGGTTTTCATGCGGCCGGTCATCAGCCGCGACGAGGCAGAGGCACTGATCGATCAGATCCCCCAGGTCGTCGCGCAGCCTGACCGGACCAAGAACCTGCAGGAACTGCGGGAACATTACCGCACCGCCACCTGCAGCCATAATTGCGCCGATTTGATCCGGCTTACCATGTCGATCTATGCCAAAAAGAAGGAGCAGGAGCAGCGAGGCCGTCGCTTCGGCCAGGTGGATGAACGCTTCATGAAACAGGCCGAAAGCATTCTGTTCGGGGAGTTTGCCGTGGCACTGGGCATCCCCAAAGAGGAGGTTCACGCTTATATTTCCCGCCGGGTGGAGGGCTTGCGTGCCGTGCAGGCATAAGCAATTTGTACAGCCGCATTTGCATTTTGACCAAGGGGTCGATGCAAATGCGGCTCTTTTTCTACTTTTCATAAAACATGTTCATCATTCCGCCAGAATTTTGTACAATTGTTTGTTTAATTTATCAATTGAAACAATTGCGCAAAATATTTATACTATATACTATCAAATCAACCACTGAACAACAGATTTTAGAAGGGGGTGTACGGAATGAGCGAACCTACCGCACGTGAACTGTTGGTTCAGCTGACCCAGGAGGCAGAACGTCTCCGGCTGTTGGATTTGGCAGACCGTTGCCGTTCTTTGGACGAGCTGAAGGACTGCCTGCGCGCCATGCTGAAAGGCGTTGTTTGATTTCATCTTTTTCTTTGCTCTCTATCATCTCTACATAGGGAAAGCCCCGGGCCAATCGGCCCGGGGCTTTCCTTTTCTTATATTATTCCGCTGCCTTTGCATCTGCAGGCGGCGCTTTTTTCAGATAGCGGGAAGCGAATTCCTCCGGCGGAATGGGGCAGCTGTAGAAGAAACCCTGCCCATATTCACAGCCAATGGAAGAAACGAACTCCTCATCCTGCTGCACCTCCACGCCTTCGGCCACGGTGGTGATCTGCAGGTCTTTGGCCAGCTTGACCACATTTTTCAGGGCCAGCTTGTTTCTTTCCTTCTTATCCGGCGCACTTTCCAGCAAAAAGTCCTTATCGAACTTTACCTCATCCACCTGGATGCCCGCCAGCACATTCAGCGAAGAATATCCGCTGCCGAAATCGTCCAGCGACAGGCGGAACCCTTTTTCATGCAGCTGGGTCAGCGTTTTGTTCATCTGTTCGATGTTCTCGATGGCCAATCCTTCCAGAATCTCCAACTGAATGAATCCGTTCGGAATGCCGTACCGCTGCAGAATCGAACACAGCCGGTCCACATAATCGGATTGATAGAACAGCAGCCGGGACTGATTCACCGAAATACAAATCGGCTCATAGCCCGCATCGATCCATTCCCGCAGCTGGCTGCAGGTCCGATCCACCATATAAAGGTCCAGACGTGCGCAAAAACCGTTCTTTTCGAACGCAGGGATAAACTCATTGGGATAGACCAGCGTTTCATCCGGGCGAATCCAGCGCACCAGGGCCTCAGCGCCATCCACCTGACCGGTCTGCAACCGCACCTTGGGCTGCAGGAACAGCTGAAACTCCTGCTTGGCCAGCGCGCTTTGCATGCTGCTTTCAATGCTGTTCTGGAAATTTTCCTTCCGGTGCATGGCCCGGTCGTAAAATGCAAGTACGTTCTGGTATTTTTTCACCGCGTGCTTCTGGGCGAACTCCGCCTTGTGCAGCAGAAGCCGCACCTGATCCTCCGGCGGCGCATCCTCCTGCACCACCGCAGCACCGGCATACAGAATAATGGGATAGCTCACGTTCAGCTCCTGAGCAATGCCCCCAGCACGGTCCATGATCTGCTCCATCCGGGCGCGCACCTGATGTTCGTCCTTGGTATGGAGCAGAAGATAAAACTGGTCGGCACTGGAGCGACAGAAGCATTCCTTCTCCCCCACCAGATCCCGCAGAAGAACTGCCAGCTTTTTCAACACGTTGTCTGCCTGGGCCTTGCCCAGAATCTCGTTGATGTACTGGAACTGCCGGATATTCATGGTGATCAGCGAATAGGAGCTATCCTCCTCCAGGAAGTCCTCGGCACATTGGGTGAATTTTTCAAAGTTGTAGGTGCCGGTCAGCCGGTCATAATATGCCAGCTTTATCAGCTCTTTATTGCTCCCCCACATGGCCCAGCGCACATACCATAGCAGCCCCAGGCACAAGAGAATAATCATGCCGCTGAGCGCATTGGCAGTGATCAAAATGGAATAAACCGGGCTTTTACCGGAATTTACAGTATCCGCATAACACAGATACCAGCCGTTCATTCCGAAGGGCTGCATATAAACCGTTTGGTCGTTATCCTCCAGATGGAAGGTAAAATGAAATGCCTCGTTGTTTTCCATCTGTTGAAGGGCCGACTGTGCGGTTTCTTCATCCACGCTTGCCTGGCTGAGAAAGTTCTCCGTTCCCTGCGGCGCGAGCGGGGTATCTTCCGAGGACGCGATGATCCGTCCGCTCTGATCCACCCACACTACGTCCAGCTTGTTTTGGGACACCGATGGCTGCGTGAGAATTTTCTGGAAAGCGCTCAGATCCTTGGAGGCAGCCACCACGCCGTTCACCTGCCCGTCAGCAGACTGCACCGGCGCCGCATACATAATCAGCTGCTGCTCCATTCCCTCATCATAATAAACCTGAGAGGCTGTCTGCTTTCCCCGCAATGCATAGCTGATCAGCCGCTGCACCTCCGGCTCCAGGGCTTGCATGGGGATATTTTCCTCCAGCGTACCGTCCGCACGGACCCGGCTCTGCATGCCCGCCTGCGTATAATACCCCATACGTAAAAAGGAATTTTCCTGGCGGGCATTCTGCAGGTCTATCGCAAAACTGCGAAACTCTTCGCTGGATTTGCCCTGCATGAATTCCGCCAGAATCTGCAGAGCCTCCCGATCGGTACTCATTCGGTTGCGCATCTCCAGCCAATATTCGTTCATGGAGGTTTGCAGCTGGGTATTATAGGATTTTCGGTTGGCTTGCTGAATCGATGCGATTCCCATGCAGGAAACAACGATCAGCGAAATGCCAATCAGCACCGTGGAAAGAGTAATCTGCACAAAGCGCTGATGCATCCGGGGACGTGACGTACGCTTTGTTTGTTTATTTCGTTTCAGGAACGCCATCTCCCGCCTCCTTTCCCGGCCCATTTGACATAAATTTTCCAATGATATTATGATAGAAAGCTTCTTTTATTTTACCCTATAACACACGCCTTGTGCAAGCCGATACCAGGCTTTCGGCGCAGCAAATGCACAACTGGCCTTAAATTTCTTCGCTTTTCTTCATACTCCCTTTTCTTACCTCTTATTATATAAGCGCTGTCCGTTCCGTGCAATGCGGTGCGCGCAAAAAAGATTCAGTTTTTTTAAGTTTTCCCCTTGACAATTCCCGGATTCTTGCTACAATATACTTAAATAATTTTAGTTAAATAATTTTAATTAAAATTATAAAACATTTTACGACACATTTCAACACACAAAAAAATAACCCAAAGAAAGTGAGAGTTTATCATGTTTGAGAAAGTACGCGACATTATTGTAGACACCCTGAGCTGCGACGCCGACAAGGTTACCATGGAGGCCAGCCTGGCCGACGATCTGGGCGCTGACAGCCTGGACGCTGTTGAGCTGAACATGGCTCTGGAGGACAACCTGGGCGTTGCCATCTCCGATGAGGAGCTGGCCAACATGAAGACCGTTGGCGACATTGTGAATTACCTGGAGGCCAACGCCTGATTTTTTGCGGCGTAAGGCAAAGCGTTTTTTACCGGCGCTTTGCATCAGCTCTGGTAGGGCGGCCGGAATGCGGCGATCCGCCGCCTGTTCCGGCCGGCTTTCTGCCGGGGCTGATTTTCTTTTGGCGCAAAGGCAGCGCAGCGCGCCGCCTTCCTTCGCGCCCTGACTACGATTTATAAGGAGGTTCCCGGCATGACCTTGGAACAAATCACCAGCCTGCTGAAGGCGTTTGACGAAAGCTCCGCCAGCCGTTTGAAGTACACCTGCGGCGAGGAGCAGATCACTTTGGAAAAAGCAGTCGCCCAGAGCGCCGTCGTTTGTGCGCCGGTCGTGGAGGCTGCCCCTGTTGCTGCCGCTCAGCCCGCAGCCGCACCCGCCGCTGCTGCCCCTGCTGCCGGGGCCACCATCGATGCTCCTCT
Source organism: Gemmiger sp. An87 (assembly GCF_002159185.1). Taxonomy (GTDB): domain Bacteria; phylum Bacillota; class Clostridia; order Oscillospirales; family Ruminococcaceae; genus Allofournierella. Next base: position 43,688 of record NZ_NFHD01000018.1, on the reverse strand, counting down.
GGTGGGCACCTTCTATGTGGCCAGCGCCCCGGGCGAAGCACCCTTTGTGAAGCCCGGCGACACCGTGCACAAGGGTCAGACCATCGGTCTGATCGAAGCTATGAAGATGATCAACGAGATCCCCGCTCCCTGCGACTGCGTGATTGAAAGCCTGGTCGCGCAGGACGGCGCTCTGGTGGGCTTTGGCGATCCGCTGTTCCAGATCCGGGAGCTGTGAGCCATGTTTAAACGTATTTTAATTGCCAATCGCGGCGAAATCGCGGTGCGTATCATCCGCGCCTGCCGTGAGCTTGGCATCGAGACTGTGGCGGTGTACTCCACCGCCGACGCCAGCGCCCTGCATGTGCAGCTGGCCACCCGGGCCGTATGCATCGGCCCCGCAAAGGCGGCCCAGAGTTACTTAAATCAGACCGCCATCCTGACCGCAGCGGTGGAAAGTGGCTGTGAGGCCATCCATCCCGGCTACGGTTTCCTTTCCGAAAATGATGAATTTGCGGATCTGTGTGCCCAGTGCGGGCTCAAGTTCATCGGCCCCAGCGGCGATGTGATCCGCAAGATGGGCAACAAGGCCGCCGCCCGTGAACTGATGATCAAGGCGGGCGTACCGGTGGTGCCCGGCTCCGACGGCGTGATCGAAAGCGCCGAGGAGGCTTTGAAGGTTGCCGAGCGCATCGGCTATCCGGTGCTGCTGAAGGCCAGCGCCGGCGGCGGCGGCCGCGGCATGCGCCGGGTGTTCAGCCCGGAGGAGCTGCCTGCCGCTTTCGCCTCTGCACAGGCGGAGGCTGTAGCCTGCTTTGGTAACGGCGAGATGTATCTGGAAAAGCTGGTTCTTTCCCCCCGGCACATTGAGTTCCAGATTATGGCCGACCAGCAGGGCCATGTGGTTCATCTGGGTGAGCGCGACTGCTCGATTCAGCGCAAGAATCAGAAGCTGATGGAGGAATCCCCCTCCAAGGCGCTTTCCCCCGAGCTGCGCCAGGCCATGGGCCGGGATGCGGTAAAGGCCGCCCAGAGCTGCGGCTATGAGGGTGCAGGCACCATTGAGTTCGTGCTGGACCCGGACGGCAACTATTACTTTATTGAGATGAATACCCGCATTCAGGTGGAGCACCCGGTCACCGAGATGGTTACCGGGCAGGATCTGGTCAAGGAGCAGATCCGTGTGGCCGCCGGACTGCCGCTCTCCTTCACGCAGGAGGATGTGAAGCTGAACGGCCACGCCATCGAGGTGCGGATCAATGCGGAGGACCCCGCCAAGAACTTCGCCCCCATGCCCGGCAAGACCGAGTTCGTACACTTCCCGGGCGGCTGCGGTGTTCGGGTGGATTCCGCTTTGTACAACGGCTACGAGCTGAGCCCCTTCTACGATTCCATGGTAGCCAAGCTCATCGTGCACGCCCCCACCCGCCTGGCCGCTATCCGCCGGATGCGCCGGGTGCTGGAGGAGTTCATCGTGGAGGGCTACCCCACCGGCGCGGATCTGGCTCATCTGATCCTGTACCACCCGGATTACCTGAAGGGCGACTACAACACCTCCTTCATCGAGAACAACCTGGACGAGGTGCTGAGCTGGATGGAGAAGGGTGCGCCTCTGGCCGACGAGGAGGAACGCTAAATGCTGAACGAACGATTTTCTGACCGGCGCCAGCGGCTGCTGCGCCTGAAGGTAATGCGGGAGGGCGGACGTCTGCCCTCCTCCAGCCGCATTGACGCGCCGGCCATTTTCGAGCAGTGCCCTGCCTGCGGCGAAGCCGTGAGCAAGCGGCAGTGGGCCGATCAGCTGTACGTCTGCCCCCACTGTGGCCATCACCGGCCCATCGGTGCATACCAGCGCCTGGCTCTCACGCTGGATTCCGGCACCTTCCAGGAATTGTACGACGGCCTGTGCGGCGATAACCCCCTTGATTTTGAGGGTTATGACGCCAAGCTGGAGGGCCTGCGCCGCCGCACCGGACTGTCTGAGGCGGTGGTCACCGCCAAGGGACGCATCGGCGGCTGGCCCGCTGTTGTGGCTGTAATGGATGGTCGCTTCCTGATGGGCAGCATGGGCGTTGCGGTGGGTGAAAAGGTGGCGCTGGCCACCGACACCGCCCGCAAGGCAAAGCTGCCTCTGGTGATTTTCTGCGCTTCCGGCGGCGCCCGGATGCAGGAGGGCATCCTCTCGCTGATGCAGATGGCCAAGACCGCCGAAGCCATCACCCGCTTTCAGCAGGCAGGCGGGCTGTACATTGCCTGCCTGACCCATCCCACCACCGGCGGCGTAACCGCCAGCTTTGCTTCGCTGGGTGACATCACTCTGGCTGAACCCAAGGCCCTGATCGGCTTTGCCGGCCCCCGTGTGATCGAACAGACCATCGGCCAGAAGCTGCCGGAGGGCTTCCAGCGTTCCGAATATCTGGAAGAGCACGGCTTTGTGGACGCGGTGGTTCCCCGCGGTCAGATGAAATCCACTCTGATGCAGCTGCTTCGGCTGCACGCCAAAGGAGGTGCCCGCCGTGGCTGAACTGCATACCCCCGCTGAAAAGGTGGCGCTGGCCCGGCATGCGGGCCGCCCCGGCACGGCGGATTACATCAAGGCCCTGTTCACCGACTTTTTCGAACAGAAGGGCGACCGGCTGTACGGTGAGGACGCGGGCATTCTGGGCGGCATCGCCATGTTCCATGACCGCCCGGTCACGGTGATCGGCCACCGCAAGGGCCGCAATCTGGAGGAGAACACCCGCTGTAACTTCGGCATGCCCAGCCCGGAGGGCTACCGCAAGGCCCAGCGGCTGATGCGTCAGGCCGACAAGTTCGGCCGGCCAATCATCACCTTCATCGACACCCCCGGCGCCTACCCCGGTCTGGAGGCCGAGGCCCACGGTCAGGGCGAGGCCATTGCCCGCAGTCTGGCTGTGATGAGTGAGCTGAGCGTGCCCCTGATCGCGGTGGTTACCGGCGAGGGCGGCAGCGGCGGCGCGCTGGCGCTGGCCATGGGCAACACGGTGCTGATGCTGGAAAACGCCATCTACTCGGTGCTTTCCCCCGAGGGCTTTGCCAGCATTCTGTGGAAGGATTCCACCCGCAGCGCCGAGGCCTGTGACGTGATGAAGCTCACCGCTCAGGATCTGGAGCAGCTGGGCGTGATCGACGGGATTATTCCCGAGCCGGCGGAGGGCGCGCATGCAAACCCCGCCGACGTATTTGACGCGGTGGACGCAGCGCTGCAGAAGGCCCTGCGCCAGGCGGACCGCATTTCCGATCCGGCGGCTCACCGGCACAAAAAATTCAGAACCATGGGTTCCGCATTCCTGCAAGAGCCCGGAAAGGACCTTTTCTGATGACGGGACTGGAAATTCTGGGCACCGGGCGCTGCCTGCCGCAGCGCTGTGTGACCAACGACGATATGGCCCGCATGGTGGACACCAGCGACGAGTGGATCTCCACCCGCACCGGCATCCGCCAGCGGTATTTCTGCGGTGAGGACGAGGGCGTTGTGAGCCTTTCCACGGGCGCAGCCCGCAAGGCGCTGGAGAAGGCCGGTGTGAGCGCGGATCAGCTGGGTCTGATCCTGACCGCCACCTTCACCCCGGACAGCTTCACGCCCTCGGTGGCCTGCCAGGTTCACGAGGCGCTGGGCTGCACCGCCGCTATCCCCTGCTTTGATCTGAACGCCGCCTGCACCGGCTTCATCTACGCGCTGGAAACCGCCCGCTCTCTCCTGATGGCGGGCAGCGCCGGGGAGTATGCCCTGGTCATCGGCGCGGAGTGCATCTCCCGCGTGCTGGATATGGAGGACCGCTCCACCTGCGTGCTGTTCGGCGACGGAGCGGCCGCTGCTGTGGTGCGTCTGGCGGATGTTCCCTACGCCTGCGTACTGGGCGGCCGTGGCGAGGCGGCCGGGCTGCATGCCAACAGCCTTCTGCCCGGCCAGAACCGCACCCTGTTCATGGACGGACGGGCAATCTTCCGCTTCGCGGTGGACATCATCCCCAAGTGCCTGAACCAGCTGTTCGAGAAGAGCGGCACCAGTCTGGAGCAGGTGGACCATGTGGTCTGCCACCAGGCAAACAGCCGCATCATCGACCATGTGGTGAAAAAGCTGGGTGCACCGGAAGACAAATTCTACAAGAACATGCATCGCTACGGCAACACCTCCGCCGCCAGCATTCCCCTCGCTTTGGACGAAATGCTGGAATCCGGCGCAATTCAGCCCGGTCAGACCGTGGCCTGTGTGGGCTTTGGCGCGGGGCTGACCTGGGGCGCGGTACTGCTGCGTTTCTAAGCAAATCCCCTCTGATAAAAAGGAGTAACAATATGCGTTTGAACGAGATCCTCGGAACCGAATTTCCCTTTATCCAGGGCGGTATGGCCAACATCGCCACCGGCACCTTTGCCGCTGCGGTTTCCAACGCAGGTGCGCTGGGCCTGATCGGCGCAGGCGGCATGACCGCCGACATGCTGCGGGAGCAGATCCACATCTGCCGCAGCCTGACCGACAAGCCCTTCGGCGTAAACATCATGCTGATGAATCCGGACGCTGAGAAGATGGCTCACATCGTGGTGGAGGAAAAGGTTCCCGTTGTGACCACCGGCGCAGGCAACCCCGGCGCTTACGTCCCCATGTGGAAGGAAGCGGGCATCAAGGTATTCCCCGTTGTGCCTGCCGTTGTGCTGGCCCGCCGCATGGCCGGTCTGGGTGTGGACGGCATCATCGCCGAGGGCACCGAGAGCGGCGGCCATGTGGGCGAGATGACCACCATGGCTCTGGTGCCTCAGGTGGTGGATGCCATGAAGGAGTACAATCTGCCTGTAATCGCCGCCGGCGGCATCGCTGACGGCCGCCAGCTGCTGGCTGCCTTTGCACTGGGTGCCTGCGGCGCACAGCTAGGCACCTGCCTGCTGGTGAGTGAGGAGTGTCCCATTCACGAAAACTACAAGAACGCCGTGCTCAAGGCCAAAGACAACGACACCGTGGTCACCGGCCGCATCGCCGGTACCCCCGTGCGTATCCTGAAGAACAAGATGGCCCGCAGCTACGTGGCGCAGGAAAAGGCCGGCGCCGACAAGATGGAGCTGGAGAAGTACACTCTGGGCTCTCTGCGCCGTGCTGTATTCGAGGGCGACACCGACACCGGCAGCCTGATGGCCGGTCAGGTGGCGGGCATGCTGCATGAGATCCGCCCCCTGCGCACCATTTTTGAAGAGCTGAACAACGGCTGCATTGAGCGGCTGCATCAGCTGGAACAGGAGTAAGTTTATGCAGGCTGTAACCATCCGCGGCCGCACGCTGCAGCTGCCCATTCTGCAGGGCGGCATGGGTGTGGGCGTTTCCCTGGGCGGTCTGGCCGGTGCCGTGGCTGCCTGCGGCGGTATGGGCACCATCAGCACCGCGGTGGCCGGTTTCAACGAGCCGGATTTCGACCGCGACCCGAACGGAGCCAATCTGCGCGCCCTGGAACGGGAGATCAAAAAAGCCAAGGAGCTGGCCGGCGGGCTGGGCATGGTTGCCATCAATGCAATGGTTGCCACCACCCAGTATGCGGACAGCATCCGCACCGCCATCAGGGCCGGTGTGGACGCGGTGGTCTGCGGCGCGGGCCTGGCAGTGGATCTTCCCGCCATTGCCGGTGACGCAGACGTGGCGCTGGCCCCCATTGTATCCAGCTCCCGTGCTGCGGCCACCCTGTGCAAGCTGTGGTACAAACGCTTCGGCGTTCTGCCCGACTTCATGGTGGTGGAGGGTCCCCTGGCGGGCGGTCATCTGGGCTTTGAGGAGCAGGACGTGAAAAACGGTTCTGCTCAGTGCCTGGAGACGCTGGTTCCGGCCATCACCGAGCAGCTGCGCCCCTTTGAGGAGCTGGCAGGCCGCCCCATTCCGCTGTTTGCGGCGGGCGGTGTTTACACCGGCGAGGATGCGGCCCGGCTGGAACAGCTGGGTGCGGCGGGTGTGCAGCTGGCCACCCGGTTCATCGGCACCTACGAGTGCGATGCCTCCCCTGCTTACAAGCAGGCCATGCTGGATGCAAAGCCGGAGGACGTGCGCATCGTGCACAGCCCGGTGGGCATGCCCGGCCGGGCGCTGAACAGTCCGCTGATTCAGCGGCTGGCTGCAGGCGAGATCTTCCCGCCCAAACGCTGCGTAAACTGCCTGGTCCCCTGCAAAAAAGCCGATACCATCTACTGCATTGCCAATGCGCTGATTGAAGCAGTGCGCGGCAACTGGCAGGAGGGACTTTTCTTCTGCGGCGCCAATGTGGGCCGCATGACCAAACTGGTTCATGTGCGGGAGCTGATGGATGAGCTTGCCGCCGAATGGAGGAAACAGACACAATGAAACTTGCGATTTTGTATGCCGGTCAGGGCGCTCAGCACGCCGGGATGGGCAAAGATCTTTACGAGAGTGAACCCTTGTTCCGCGCCGCGCTGGATGCCGCGGACGCTTCGGTGGATTTCGATCTGAAGCAGCTGTGCTTTGAGGGACCGGACGAGACCCTGAGCCAGACCCAGTTCACCCAGCCCTGCATGGTAGCCTTCGCCGCCGGTCTGACCGCCGTGCTGAAGGACAAGGGCATCGAGCCTGCCGCTGTGGCGGGCCTGAGCCTGGGCGAATATTCCGCCCTGTGCTGCGCCGGTGTGTTCGACGCAGCCACCGCCGTTTCCCTGGCTGCCTTCCGCGGCAAAGCCATGGAGCAGGCCGTGACCGGCCGCCCCTGCGGCATGGCCGCTATTCTGGGTCTGGACCGTGAGGCGCTGAGCGCAGCCTGCGCCCAGGCCGCTCAGACCACCGGCGGCGTGGTGGAGATTGCCAACTACAACTGCCCCGGCCAGATGGCCATTGCGGGCGACCAGGCCGCTGTGGATGCCGCCTGTGAGGCTGCCAAGGCCGCCGGTGCAAAGCGCTGCGTGCCCCTGAAGGTCTCCGGCCCCTTCCACACCTCGCTGATGGCTCCCGCCGGCGATGCGCTGCGGGAGAAGTTCAAGGAAGTATCCTTCGGCGAGATGAGCTGCCCGGTGTACTTCAACTGCCTGGGCGGCCCCAAGGCCGACAGCGACACCATCCCCGCTCTGCTGGAGAAGCAGGTGCAGTCCAGCGTATACATGGAGGACATCATCCGCCGCATGGCCGAGGACGGCGTGGACGCATTTTTGGAAGTAGGCCCCGGCAAGACGCTGGCCGGCCTTGTGAAGAAGACCGTGAAGGGCGCTGCTGTTCGCTCGGTGGAAACCGCTGAGGATCTGGCCGCCGCCCTGGAATGGCTGAAAGGAGAAGCCTGATGGAAGCAAAACAGAGTGCACTGGTAACCGGCGGCAGCCGGGGTATCGGCCGGGCCATCTGCCTGGCCCTGGCCGCACAGGGTGTGAACGTGGCCGTGAACTACGCGGGCAGCGCCGCTGCCGCCGAGGCAGTGGCCGAGGAGTGCCGCGCCCTGGGCGTGGAGGCCTTCGCCATTCAGGGCAACGTGGCCTGCGAGGCTGACGCCCAGAACCTGATTGCCCAGACCGTGGAGCGCTTCGGCCGCATCGACGTGCTGGTAAACAATGCGGGCATCACCCGTGACAACCTGATGATGCGCATGAGCGAAGAGGATTTCGACGCGGTGCTCGCCACCAACCTGAAGGGCGCCTTCCACTGCATGAAGGCCGCCTGCCGCCCCATGATGAAGCAGCGCAGCGGCCGCATCGTGAACGTTTCCAGCATCGTGGGCGTGCGCGGCAACGCAGGCCAGGCCAACTATGCGGCCAGCAAGGCCGGTCTGATCGGCATGAGCAAGAGCCTGGCCAAGGAGCTGGCTGCCCGCGGCGTGACCGTGAACTGCGTGGCCCCCGGCTTCATTGAGACCGATATGACCGACGTGCTGCCCCAGGCCGTGAAGGAGAAGCTGCTGAGCGAAATTCCCATGGCTCACCTGGGCAAGCCCGAAGATGTGGCCGCCGCTGTGGCGTTCCTGGCCAGCCCCGCCGCCGGTTATGTGACCGGTCAGGTGCTGTGCGTGGACGGCGGCATGGCTGTTTAAAAGCCCTGAATTGAAGGAGGAGCTTACAAATGGATAAACGACGCGTTGTAATCACCGGCATGGGCGCGGTGACTCCCCTGGGCCTGACCCTGGAGGAAAGCTGGGCCGCTGTGAAGGCTGACACCTGCGGCATCGGCCCCATTACCCAGTACGACACCACCAATCAGAAGGTAAAGCTGGCGGGCGAGGTGCGCGGCTTTAACCCCGAGCAGTACATCGACAAGCGCGAGGTGCGCAAGACCGACCGCTTCGTACAGTTCGCTCTGGCCAGCGCCGCTCAGGCCATGGAGCACAGCGGCCTGGTGATGGAAAATGAGGACAGCCAGCGCTGCGGCGTGGTATTCGCCAGCGGCATCGGCGGTTTCTCCACCGTTCAGAACGAATGCCTGAAGGGCAATGAAAAGGGCTACGACCGCGTGAGCCCCTACTTCATCCCCATGGCCATCTCCAACATGGCGGCGGGCAACATTGCCATCCGCTTCGGCTTCCACGGCATGTGCACCTGCCCGGTGACCGCCTGTGCCTCCGGCACCAACGCGGTGGGCGATGCCTTTCGTCAGATCCGCGACGGCTATGCCGACGTGATCCTGGCCGGCGGCACCGAGGCCACCATCACCTCTCTGGCGGTGGGCGGCTTCACTTCCCTGCACGCCCTGCACACCGGCAGCGACCCCAAGCGCGCTTCCATTCCCTTTGACAAGGAGCGTTCCGGCTTCGTGATGGGCGAGGGTGCGGCCGCTCTGGTGCTGGAGGAGTACGAGCACGCCAAGGCCCGCGGCGCCAACATTCTGGCCGAGGTCGTAGGCTACGGCTGCACCTGCGACGCGCACCACATCACCGCTCCCCTGCCGGACGGCTCCGGCGCGGCGGGCGCCATGACCCAGGCTCTGGCCGACGCAGGCGTGGATGCTGCCAGCGTGGATTACATCAACGCCCACGGCACCTCCACCGCTATGAACGACGCGGGAGAGACCGCTGCCGTGAAGCTGGCCTTCGGCGAGCATGCCAAGGAGCTGGCCATCAGCTCCACCAAGTCCATGACCGGCCACCTGCTGGGCGCTTCCGGCGCTGTTGAAGCTGCCTTCACCGCCATGGCTCTGCACGACGGCTTCATTCCCGCCACCCTGGGCTACCAGTTGCCGGACGAGGCCTGCGATCTGGACGTTGTTCCCAACCACGGCCGCGAGGCTTCCATCCGGTACGCCATGTCCAACTCTCTGGGCTTCGGCGGCCACAACGCAAGCATCCTGTTGAAGAAGTGGGAGGAGTAAAGCAATGACTTTGAATTCCAACGAGATCATGGAGGTTCTGCCCCATCGTTTCCCCTTCCAGCTGGTGGACCGCATCACCGAATGCGTACCCGGCCAGATGGCGGTGGGCCGCAAGTGCGTGACCGTGAACGAGCAGTTCTTCTGCGGTCACTTTCCTCAGAAGCATGTGATGCCCGGTGTGCTCATCATCGAGGCTCTGGCTCAGGTGGGTGCAGTCGCCATTCTCACCGAGGAGGAGAACAAGGGCAAGATCGTGCTGTTCGGCGGTATCAAGAACGCCCGCTTCAAGCGGCAAGTTGTTCCCGGCGACGTACTGGAGCTCAAATGTGAGCTGACTGCACGCCGCGGTCCGGTGGGCTTCGGCAAGGCGGTTGCCACCGTGGACGGCCAGATTGCCGCCATGGGTGAGCTGACCTTCGCCATCAGTTGATTTGCTGCAACATCGCACAATTTTGAACGGACGTGAATTGTGCGGTGTTGCCTTAACAGACGCATCTTGGTATAATATTATCACCGCAGCAGGCATACGGTTTTTTCACACCGTCCCATGCTCTTTTGCCTGGGCCGCGTAGTCAAGGAGGATCGAACGAATGCTGGAGCAAGCATTTGCAGATGTGTATTCGAAATTCAAATTACATTTCTATCAGAAGGTGTTCAGTCGTTTCCAGTCCCGGGAAGCCAGCCTGACCACGGTGGAGACTTTCTGCATGGAGATCATCCAGGCGCTGGGGAAACCCACCATCAATGAATTTGCCAGCTTTGTGCAGATCTCCCCGCCCAATGCGGCCTACAAGGTCAACAGCCTGATCAAAAAAGGCTACCTGAAAAAGGTGCAGTCGGAAAATGACCGCCGGGAGTATTTTCTGGTGGTAACTCAAAAATACGAGGATTACTACAACATCAGTTACAGCTATCTGTCCACCGTGATGAGCCGGATTAAGGATCGGTTCTCCCCGGAAGATGTGGCCAAGATCGAGGAGATGCTCACCATTATCTCCGATGAACTGATGCCGGAAATCCCGCTGAAATCGCCCAACGCCAGCCATTACGCCCCAGAGGCGTGATTCGACTGACCGTCAAGCCCTTTATTGCCCGGCAGGCCGATGCCCGCCGGCAGTAAGGGCTTTTTGTGCTTGTTTGCCTGCCTGGCCGGCACGGCCTGAGCACCACCGCGCGGAACCCCTGCGCATATCATTCCTATCCTGGAGGGACCCCTCATGAGCGTTACGTTAAAACAGGCGCTGGTACTGCCCAGCTTGCGCCAGGCCACCCTGCTGACCGGCTTCGACAATCTGGACCGGCCCATCACCTCGGTGAACGTGCTGGAATACATCGGCACGGAAACCCTGCACCAGCAGAATGAAACAGCGGGCCGTTTTGCCGGCGGCGAGCTGGTTCTCACCTGCTTTTCTTCCATCCCCACCAATGTGAACGCCCAGTGCGAATGTCTTCGCGCTCTGGCCCAGGTGGGACAGGCCGGTCTGGTGCTGTATTATGTGGGCACCGTGATGCCCCAGGTGGACCCCGCGCTGGTAACGCTTGCCCAGGAGCTGGATTTTCCGCTGCTGGTAATGCCGCCCCGTATGGAACTGCGCTACAGCGAAGTAATCGGCGACGTGATGGATGCCATCCTGCGGGATCAGGCGGACAACACTCATCTTCTGGGAGATATTCTGGAGCACATGACCCTGCTGCCGGAGCACCAGCGCACAGTGGACACCGTGCTTCAGCTGCTCAGTGACCGGCTGCGAGCCACCGTGCTTTTGCTGGACAGCACCGGCCAGCTGCTGGGCGCCTGCGCCTGGCCCCGGGGTTCCCAGACAGATATGACCGACCTGCTGATTCAGGCACGTCAGGGCAACGCAGACCAGTGCTGCCGCCTGACCATCGACCCCGGCGACGCGGCCCCCATGGAGCTGTGCCTGCTGAAGGCGGGCCAGCCGCTGAGCAACGAGGTGCAGCAGCAGGCCCAGGACGTGATGCAGCTGGCGCTGAATCTGTGGAGCCTGAAGCATGCCGAATTGGCCATTGAAGAGCTGGTACGGGCCATCCTGCGGGATGAGCCCATCAAGATGCGCCGTCTGGCCGCTCTGTTCCGGCTGAATGTGGCCTCCATCCACTGCATGTGGATGCTCAGCCCGCTGGACCCGGCCTGCCGGGAGGAATTTCTGCGCCGGGTGCCCACCATTGCTTCCCAGCTTCTGGAGCCCCACTGCCAGGCGGCCATTGCAGGCAGCTACCAGGACTTCGTGATTGTTCTGGCGGATAACGGCGTGTTCGGCCCCGAAGGCGAAGCGCTGGCTGCTCAGCTGGATGCACAGTTAAAGTCCGAGGGTCTGGGCGCCGGCTTTGTATGCTGCCAAGGCCTGGAAAACACCGCCCAGGTGCGGGCTGCCTTCCTGCGCAGCAGCGAGGGCCTGCCCAGCGCGCAGACCATCTGGCCCACCCGCACGGTGCATACCCTGGGTGAAATCGATTTTGCGCTGCACTGCAAAAACGACCTGGTACAGGATGAGGCCAGCGTGACCCGCTGCCGGGCGGTGCTGGCCCCGCTGCACAGCTCTTCCGAGGAGCTGCCTCTGGTGGATACGCTGGCGGTCTACCTGCTGGATGCGGACCAGAACATTGCCCGCTGTGCCCAGCAGCTGTTTTTGCACAAAAACACGGTAAAGTACCGCTACCAGCAGATCACCCACCGGCTGGGCCACACCCCGGACAAGCTGCCTGAGCTCACCGCCTTGTATGAAGCGGTGGCACTGTACCGGCTGCTGGAAAAGTAATGGAATTCAATCGCTGCGGGCGGCTTCGGGCCGCCCGTTTTTCGTGATTCTTTTGCTGCAATTCATGCAGTGGCGCTTCGTTTTTCGACACAGTGTGCTATAATGAAAACGTTCGTCGGCTCGTTTTGCCGGCTGTTTTGATTCTATATTTTGTGAGGTAACTGCCCATGCATTCTGCCCTTTCCTGGCTGCGCAAAAACCCGCATGCCTGGCTGATGGGGTACTGGGCATTCTATCTGTTCGGCTTTTTCAGCCTGGAACAGCTGGACCCGGAATACACCATCATCCATTGTTTCATCGACGATCTGATCCCTTTCAACGAGTGGTTCGTGATCCCCTATTGCCTGTGGTATCTTTGGATGCCCGGCACCATGCTGTATCTGTTTTTCAAGGACAAAACTGATTACTGCCGCCTGTGCTTCATCATGTTCGTGGGCATGACACTGGCCATGCTGACCTATCTGGTCTGGCCCAACGGCCTTGACCTGCGCGAACCGATCCAGCGGCAGAATGTTTTGTGCCAGCTGGTGGAGCTGCTGCGCAGTATCGACACCCCCACCAATGTCTGCCCGTCCATCCACATTTCCAGCACCGTCTCCATTGCTATTGTGGGGCTGCGCTGCAAGCTGTTCCGGGGCAATTTGCCGGTACATGCGCTGATCTGGACCATGACCATCCTGATTACTCTGTCCACCCTGTTTTTACGCCAGCATTCCGTAATCGATGTGGTGGCCGGTGCAGCGTTGAGTCTGGTATTGATGATTCCCGCCTACCGCATCAACTGGGAAAAGATCTTTCCGGAAATTGCGCCGCCTTGCCAACAAGGCGGCCTGAGGTGCGATACATAACAACTTTTTAAAAGCGAGGGCGTTCCCTCGCTTTTTCTTTGCACGCACTGCTGCAATCACGTCTCATTCCGTGCATTTTTGTGCAAATTGCCCCTTGTTTCCTTCCTATCTTACGCCTATGATAATAATAGAACAGGGTGCGAAGTATCTCGCCGCCCACCGGAAAGGAGCGTGTTTCCAATGCACCAAACCATCGAATCTCTGCTTTTGGCCCACGGGCGCGCCATTCTGAATTCCCCTGGAATGCAGCTGGAGCAGCAGTTCATCCAGCACGGCAGCGTAACCTGCTTCGACCATTCACTGGCCGTAGCGTATCTGAGCCTGTGGATCGTTCTGCGGCTGGGCCTTCGGCTGGACCTGCGCAGCCTGGTGCGCGGCGCTTTGCTGCACGACTACTTTTTATATGACTGGCACGAAAAGGATGAAAGTCACCGCTGGCATGGCTTCCACCACGCCCGCCGGGCCCTGGACAACGCCAGCCGGGATTTTGAACTGAACTGCATTGAGCGGGATATCATTGAAAAGCACATGTTTCCGTTGAACCTCACCCCTCCCCGCTTTGCGGAGAGCGTTGTGGTGACCTGTGCAGACAAAATCTGTGCTTGCTTTGAGGTGTTTTCCATCCTGCTCTATCGCCCGGACTTTTCCCGTCTGGGCCTCGCGGCAGCCAACGACAACTAAACAGCCGCTCCGGGGGCATCAAAACTCCCAGAGCGGTTCTTTTTTCTTAATTCCTTGTACTTCCCTGTGAATTGTTTTCAATTTATTCACAATTACCCCATTGACAGAAGATGTCAAAAGGGTTACAATTTAGTTGCAAGAAAGTTACACCCCTTTTTCATGTGTTGTGAGACGTCTCCGGTTCATCTCCTCCTTCCGCCCCCCTAGCGGTTCTTTGATCCGGCTGAGCAGGGCGTCTCGAAATTCCTGTGGCAAGCTCCACCGCCTGTTGTTGGGCGGTGGAGTTTGTTTTTGTCTCTTTTCCCTTGTACCACCGTGCCGTAAACGGTATGATAAAAGCAGCAAGGGGTCTTTTGCCCCAGATGAAAAGGAGCGTTTGCCATGTCTGCCGTTTTTTCCCGGCTGGCTCCGCTGCGTGTGGCAAAATATGCCCTGGGCGGGCTGCTTGCCAGCGTTTTTGCGGCTCTGCTGGGGCTTTCCTACAGCACCTCCGCCGGAGTGATCGCCATTCTGAGCATCCAGACCACCCGCAAGCAGACCCTTACACTGGTAGTCCGGCGTTTTGCCGCCTTTTTCGTTGCAATGGCATTGGCCTTCTGCTGCTTTTCTGTGCTGGGCTATCATCTGATCGCCTTTGGGCTGTTTCTGCTGTTGTTTGCCGCCTTTTGCCAGTGGTTCGGCCTGCAGGAGGCGCTGGTGATGAACACCGTGCTGGTGCTGCACCTGTATGCAGAACGTACCATCAACCTGTTCTGGCTGCGAAACGAGCTGCTTTTGCTTTTGATTGGCGCCGGCATCGGCATACTGGTCAACCTGTATATGCCGGGTGCAGCGAAGACCATCCGCCAGAGTCAGGCCCAGGTGGAGCAGGCCTTCCGGGACATCCTGCAGCGGATGGCAGACCGACTGCTGACCCGCAGCAAGCAGGATTATACTGACGCTTGTTTCGCCCCGCTGGAACAGCAGCTGGAGGGACTCGCCCGCAAGGCCCGGGAAAATCAGGGCAATGCGCTGCTCAGTGACCAATGGTATTTTGTAAACTATGTGACCATGCGCCAGCGCCAGTTGACGGTGCTGCGCCGCATTTACGATAACATTCACCGACTGGATCAAGTGCCTGAACAGGCTCTGAGCATCGCTGCTCTGCTGGAGGATATCAGCCGCTCCTTCCACGAACACAACAACGCCTCCGCACTGCTGCAGCAGCTGCACGGCATGCAAACCGCCATGCGTGACGAACCTCTCCCCCAAAGCCGCGCCGAGTTCGAAAACCGTGCACTACTTTACAGGGTACTGTATGATCTGGAGGACTTTTTGCAGTTGAAAGCAGACTTTGCCGCTGCACTTACCGATCAGGAACGCAGCCGTTTCTGGGGAGACTGATCCAAAGAATTTTCGCTTTACCTTGGTAAATTTCCACCAAGATAAGTCATACTTCGGCCCGTTTTTTGACATATTGCCGGTTTTCCCGGTTCGGGGTTTGAAAAGTTTGGCGGCGGTGCATTTTGTATTTTTCGGCCAAATGTGATACACTTTTTAAAACCACCCGGCACGCAGGGTCGCAGGGCACAAGCTTTGTGCAAATTTGTGCCGCAAATGCCCGCGTTGTTCTTGTTAGAAAGGCGATTCTGCCTTATAATAAAAGGAACGAAGCGTTTTGCTGGAGAATTGTAATTGCAAAGGAGACAAGGAATATGGCTTATTATTTTGAGGAACCTTCCCGCACGTTTGGCGAGTACCTGCTGGTACCCGGTTACTCTTCCTCCGCCTGTGTACCGGACGCTGTGAGCCTGAAAACACCGCTGGTTAAGTACCGCAAGGGCGAGGAGGAATGCCCCCTCACCATGAACATCCCCATGGTAAGCGCCATCATGCAGTCGGTTTCCGGTGAGCGCCTGGCCATTGCGCTGGCAAAGCAGGGCGGCGTATCCTTTATTTACGGTTCTCAGTCTGTGGATGACGAGGCGGCCATGGTCGCCCGCGTTAAGAGCTACAAGAAGGGCTTTGTAACCAGCGATTCCAACCTGAAGCCCACCGCTACCCTGGCGGATGTTCTGGACCTGAAGGAAAAGACCGGCCACTCCACCGTTGCCATCACTGAGGACGGCACCCCCAACGGCAAGCTGCTGGGCATCGTGGCCAGCCGCGACTACCGCGTCAGCCGTATGTCCATGGACGAGCCTGTGGCCAATTTCATGACTCCCATGGAAAAGCTGGTCTACGCTCCCGAGACCACCACTCTGAAGGAAGCCAACGACATCATCTGGGACAACAAGATCAACTCCCTGCCCCTGGTGGATGCTGAGGGCCACCTGAAATACATGGTTTTCCGCAAGGATTACGACAGCCACAAGGAAAACGTGAACGAGCTGCTGGACGCCAACAAGAGCTATGTGGTGGGCGCCGGTATCAATACCCGTGACTACGCCGAGCGTGTTCCCGCTCTGATTGAGGCCGGTGTGGATGTGCTGTGCATCGACTCCTCCGAGGGCTTCTCCGAGTGGCAGAGCCGCACCATTGCCTGGATTCGTGAGCGCTACGGCGACAAGGTAAAGGTTGGCGCCGGCAACGTGGTGGATCGTGAGGGCTTCCGTTTCCTGGCGCAGGCCGGCGCGGACTTCATCAAGGTCGGCATCGGCGGCGGCTCCATCTGCATCACCCGCGAGACCAAGGGCATCGGCCGTGGCCAGGCCACTGCCGTAATCGAGGTTGCTGCGGCTCGTGACGAGTACTACAAGGAGACCGGCATCTACATTCCCATCTGCTCCGACGGCGGCATCGTACACGACTACCACATGACCCTGGCTCTGGCCATGGGCGCTGACTTCGTGATGCTGGGCCGTTACTTCGCCCGCTTCGATGAGAGCCCGACCAACAAGCTGCGCATCAACGGCAGCTACGTGAAGGAGTACTGGGGCGAGGGTTCCAACCGCGCCCGCAACTGGCAGCGTTACGACCTGGGCGGCGCCACCAAGCTGAGCTTCGAGGAAGGCGTGGACAGCTATGTTCCCTACGCCGGCAGCCTGGCCGACGGTGTGGGCACCACCCTGTACAAGATCCGCAGCACCATGTGCAACTGCGGTGCGCTGACCATTCCTGAGCTGCAGGAGAAGGCCCGCCTGACCGTGGTTTCCTCCACCAGCATCGTGGAGGGCGGCAGCCATGACGTTATCCTGAAGAATAACCCCAACAACTAAGCTGAACAAACGAACAGGGCACCCGCCGCGGCGGGTGCCCTGTTTTTCGTTTCTCACTTATTCCACATTCCCTATGAATTACGCATCCGAAGATGCGGTTGGCGCGTTTTTCCGGTCACGGCATAATACGCCGGGCCTCCATGTAATAACGCTTGTCCTGCGCACGGCCCATGGAAAAGGTCTTGCGGGGTAAAACGCCATCCAGCACCACGCCTCGGAACAAATCCTCCTTGCGGAATTCCGGCAGTACAAAACCAATACTCTGTGCACCGGTGCAAAGGGCGCGCAGCGTCTCTTCGCCGTGGATATAATCCGGCTTTGCTCCCTGCCAATGAGGCATCCGATCGTCCAGGAATGCCTGGAGTGCCGCTACCGGAAGCGCCCAGCGTCCGCCGGGCCGGATGCATAGCCAACCGGTATTCTCCCCTGCCACCCAGCGAATAGCCCAGGGGTCTTCGCTTTCCGGCGCTTGCTTCAAAAGCTGTGCCTGCACACCCTGTGCGGAAAAATAGCTTACCGCATCCTGCAGAACTGTTTTGGGGTCTATTCCAGCTACCAGGCGGTGAATGGGTTCAATTTCCAGACTTTCGTCCTGCAGGTTCACCACCTCGGCCAGAGCCCAGCGGGCCGGATGCTCCAGCCGCTGCTGTGGGGTAAGGGTCTCTCGAATCTGCTCCCACCGGGCCCGGGCGGCTGCCATGGAATGGTTGCCGTCGCCGGTGGCAAACTGCAGAGCCGGGGCATCCGCCGGAGCGCCATAACGTTTGCTCAAATGTTCCGGTGCAGCCAGCGCCTCCAGCGCCTGTTGGATTTTCTCGGTGAGCGCCCCCTCCGGGATAAACCAACCGGTCAGCTGACCGCCTCCCAGCATGAGCGGTGTATCGTAAACTTGTTCCAGTTCATTGCAAACGGCCGCCACCGGCTCAATCACCGACTGCTGCGGGTCATCAATCAGAAGCAGGATGTGGGGCAACTCCAGCGTGGCCGCCTCCCGCACCGCCAGCCGGGCGGGAATACGCTCAGGCACCGTGCGCTCGGTGGGCCGAATCAGGGAGCGTGAACCCTCCCGGTAATCGTAGGCCTCCAGGTCCACCGCCATCACCAGACCCCAGCGGGGCGCGGACACGCCTTCCATCTGACGGCGTACCAGCATCATACCGGGCGCGGTGGGCCTGAGCAGGCCATTTTCCTGGTATTCTTCCATGGTCTGCCCGATGGTTTTAATCCGCTCGGGCGCATCCGGCTCTTCCAGCCAGATCTCCGGCAGGGTCAGCCGCAGGGTGGAGGGGGCATCCCCCACCAGCTCCTGCACCTTGTGCCAGTAGTCCGGCTGCGAGGTATATTGGTCGCAGGCCACCACCGCCCATTTTTCCAGGTCCACACCCGGGGCGGGCAGCAGCATGGCTGCGGGTTTTGTGCATCGCTGCATGATTTTTCTCCTTTGCTTGGGTCAGATCAGCCGTACCCGCAGCACACCGGGCTGTGCGGCAAGCTGCTCCAGCTGCTGGGGGGTGGGTTCGGTTTCCAGATCGGCCAACAGGCAGCACCGTTCTCCCTTTTGGGCGGCGGCGCGGGCCAGCACCTTCCAGGGTGCCAGCAGCTGCTCTTCCTCCAGATTTTCGCCCAGCACACAAAGCCGGGGACCTGCGGTTTTTGCGCCCAGCGTGCAATCCGGGTAATTCACCGCATTGCGAAGGGTGCCTTCCTCCAGAAAAGCCTTCAGCTGATCCACTGCCATGCAGGCGCAATTGTCCTCCGATTCCTCGGTGGAAGCCCCCAGATGGGGAATCACCAGTGCGCCGGGCAGATGCACCACGGCCGGGTTGGGAAAGTCCGATACGTAACGGCGAACGAGCCCCTTCTCCATGGCCCGAGCCAGCGCCTCGTCGTCCACCAGTTTATCCCGGGAAAAGTTCAGCAGCACCGTACCGGGCTTCATTTTTGCGAACACCGCCCCATTGATCATCTGACAGGTGGCGTCGTTCAGCGGCAGATGCAACGTAATGTAATCGCAGCTTTCGTAGATTTCTTCCGGTCCATCCAGCAGGTGAACCTCCTGGGCCAAGCCGGGGATGGTGCCGTCGCCCTCCGGCAGGGTGTAAGCCCAGACCTCCATACCCAGAGCCAGGGCGGCGTTTGCCACCTTTACTCCGATATGGCCCAGACCGATGATGCCCAGGCGCTTGCCCAGAATCTCACCGCCGGCAAACTGCTTTTTGGCTTTTTCGGTGTCCTTGGCGATGTCCGGGTCCGCCTGGTTGGCGCGAACCCACTCCACGCCGCCCACCACATCACGAGCGGCCAGCAGCATTCCCGCCAGCACCAATTCCTTTACGCCGTTGGCATTGGCACCGGGGGTATTGAACACCACGGTTCCCTGCTTTGCCAGCGCGTCCAGCGGAATGTTATTCACACCGGCTCCCGCCCGGGCCACGGCCAGTAACCCGGCAGGTGCCGTCATGGCGTGCATGTCGGCGCTGCGCACCAGCGCCAGCTGAGCTTCCTCCAGCGGGGCATCCAGCTGATATCCCGCGCCGAATCGTTCCAGTCCCACCTTGGCAATGGGGTTCAGGCATGTTACCTTTGTCATCGTTTCTGCCCCCCTTAGCCGTTCTCGGTCTCAAACTGCTTCATGAAGTCCACCAGCGCCTGCACGCCTGCCAGCGGCATGGCGTTGTAGATGGAGGCGCGCATACCGCCCACGGTGCGGTGCCCCTTCAGATTCACCAGGCCCTTGGCGGCCGCTTCCTTCACAAATTTCGCATCCAGATCCTTGTCGCCGGTCACAAAGGGAACGTTCATCAGCGAACGATCCTTTTTGTCCACCGTGCCCCGGAACAGGCGGCTATCGTCCAGGAAATCATACAGCAGCTTTGCCTTTTCCAGGTTGCGCTGCTGCATCCCCTCCAGGCCACCCTGGGCTTTAATCCACTGGAACACCTTTCCGCAGATATAGATGCCGTAGCAGGGAGGTGTATTGTACAAAGAATTGTTGTCCGCATGGATTTTGTACTGCAGCATGGTGGGCACAAAAGCCGGGACCTCCTCCGGGATCAGATCCTCCCGGATGATAACCACTACCACGCCCGCCGGGCCGATGTTCTTCTGCGCTCCGGCGAAAATCAGCCCGTAACGGCTCACATCCACCGGCTCGGACAAGAAGCAGGAGGACTGGTCCGCCACCAGCGGCTTACCCTTGGTGTTGGGCAGGGTCTTGTATTTGGTGCCGTAGATGGTGTTGTTCTCGCAGATATATACGTAATCCGCATCCGGCGAAACCGGCAGATCGGCACAGTCCGGAATATAGGCGAAGGTGCGGTCTTCACTGGTGGCCAGCTTGTTGGCCTTCCCATATTTCGCGCCCTCTGCATACGCTTTCTTGGCCCATTGGCCGGTAACGATGTAATCCGCCACACCGTTTTTCATCAGATTCATAGGCACCATGGCAAACTGCTGGGATGCCCCGCCCTGCAAAAACAGGACCTTGTAGTTGTCCGGCAATGCCAGCAGGTCCTTCAGATCCTGCTGAGCCTGATCCAGAATATTCTGGAAGGAACTGGATCGATGGCTCATCTCCATTACGCTCATGCCGCAGCCCTGATAGTCCAGCATTTCCGCAGAAGACTGGCGCAGCACCTCCTCGGGAAGCATCGCCGGTCCGGCGGAAAAGTTGTACACTCTGCTCATTCTCGATCCACTCCTTTTGTTTCAGATTTGCTAGCAACGTGCAGCATTCTTTGTCGCTGCATCAATTCATTGCTTTAGCTTACTAAATACATTATCACATCGGAGCAGAAATAACAACTGCCGTTTTTCACAACTTTAACGGTCGATCCTTTGGAACTGTCCGTCATATAGCCAATTTTGTTCTTGTACGAAAAACAAAATTGCGATTTTAGGATAAAATAAGAAAAAGCGCTCTCCCGCAGCACCTGACACAAGCCGTATTGGCTTTGCCTGCTTGATCTGCATGAGAACGCTTTTGGAGTTCATTTGATCAGAGGGTAAGCTCTGCCTCAAAGCAGCATTTTCCCTCGCGAGTACCGGATACATACCAGCCGTTCTGCGTGCTGCCCCGCTGAACCTGGAAGTGCTCGCCCGCCGGGACCTCATTGTGATAGCTGATGCTGATGCGGCGAACCGGATTCTGGCGCAGCTGCTCCAGCGGCAGTGCATCGCAGGCGATGTCTGCGTAGCGGGTATTGTTCAGGTGGCCGTTGATGTCGCAGAAGGTATAGTAGGCAGCCGCTTGACCCACCTGCTCCACCTCCTGGGGGCGCTCGATGGTCATGTCCAGCTGATAGTCCACATCGTCTCCAAAGGGAAGATTCTGAAAGGCCTCAGGCGGGCGGCGGATGATACGGCGGGCCTGCGGGTCCACCAGAACCCATCGGCTGTCGGTCATGCCAAGGGCATTCCCCTGCTCATCCTGCACCGTGGTCACGCGCTTATAGGTGGCTCGCTTGCAGTTTTCCGGCCTGGTGGTCAGGGTGATAACCTCGCCGCAGCGGGGAACCCGCTCCCACTGAAGGGCCATTTTCGCCATGAGAAAAATCGCATTGTTCTTTTCGTAAAATTCCTGATTCAGCCCGATTGCCTCGCAGTGATCGGTGGAAAGCTGCTGCACCATACGCAGAAATGCGCCGGGCATCAGGTATCCGTTCAGATCGCAATCGGTGTCCTTCACCCGAAAGGTCTGGGTGTAGGTAGTCAGCTCCTGCATTTTCTTTTTCGCCTTCTTTTGCATTGAAATTTCTTTTTTATTATAGCACAAATTTCCGCCGGATGGGCCGCTGTTTTTTACCCGGCAGCTTGCCGTTGCTTTCCTCGCGTGCTATACTAAAGAAGACCTGTTCTGACAAACATTCGGACCCGGTTTCCGGGCCGATAAAAGGAGGCATATGCAATGGTGCAAAAGCCCTGGGGGGCCGGTTCCCTGTCGGTTCCCCTCTGCCTTTTGGGTGTCCTGTTTTCCTGCAATCTTCCCGGCGGCTTCTGCCTGGGCGATGCGATCTTTTCTCTGGCGGGCCTTTCCGCCTGGTCTGCCGGCAGCAGCGGCCTGCACTATCCCCCCTACGCGGCGATTCTTCTGTTTGTACCTGCCGCGGTGCTGGGCTGGCGTTTTTCCAGCCATCGGCTGGCCGGTTGGGGCAAATGGGTCTCGACCCTGATTCTCGCCTTCCTTGCGCTCAGCCTGCTGTTCTGGGTTCTTTGAGCCCGGTTTTGTGACATGATAGAAAAGCCTGTTCCCCTTCCGGAAATCCGGAATCGGGAACAGGCTTTTTAATTAATACATCTGACGGCGCTTTTTGCGGGCACGACGGCGCCACACGTTGAACACCGTCATGGCGATGGCCACCAGCAGGAACACCGGGACCAGCCACTGGTTACCGGTATCGTCGAAGCTCTTCATCTGGCTCCAGGCCATGTCCATGGCGCTGTTCAGCTCGTCCGAGATGACGCTGGGGTATTCGCTGCGCTCAATCAGCTCGGGATCGGGATACATCAGCTCGCTGTCCCGCAGTTCAGCGGGCAGCAGCTCACGCACTGCCTCCACCGGGGAGGTATACTGGACGAACAGCGTGTTCTGCAGCGCCACATCCACCTCGCACATGTAGTTGATGAACATCTCCGCCGCTTCCTGGTTCTGGCTGGAAGCAGGAATGCACATGGCGTCCACGCACTGCAGAGTGCCCTCCTCGGGAATGAACATGCCCAGGCTGGGGTTCTCGGCAATCATGGTCAGGCCGTCGCCGGTGTAGTAGGGAGCCAGCGCAGCCTCGCCGCCCTCCATCTTGTCGAACACCTCATCCATCACATAGGCCTGCACCAGGGGCTTCTGCTCCTGCAGCTTGACCAGAGCATCGTCGATGTCCTGAGTGCTGGTGGGGTTCATGCTGCGACCAAGGGTCTTGAGGGCCATGGCAAAGCAGTCGCGGCTGTTGTTGAACTGCAGAATCTGGCCGGTGTAGCGGGGATCCCACAGCAGGTTCCAGCCCTGCTCCAGATCCGCTTCGTCCACCATATCCTTGTTGTAGGTGATACCTACCATACACCACATGTAAGGCACGCTGTACACATTGCCCGGGTCATACTCCTTGTCCAGATACAGCTCGGAAATGCCTGCCAGATTGGGGATATTCTCCTTGTTCAGAGGCAGCAGCATGCCTTCGTTGGCCATCTTGCCCAGCATATAGTCACTGGGGAAGATCACATCGTAGCTGGCGCCGCCGCTTTTCAGCTTGGCGTACATGCTTTCGTTGGTGTCGAAGGTGGTGTAGTTGATCTTGATGCCGGTCAGCTCTTCGAAGGCGGAGATCACATCCACACTTTCATCCGATCCGTCCGAGATATAAAGGCCCCAGTTGTAGACGTTCAGGGAGACGTTCTGCCCCTTGAACCGGGTCCAATCGTAGTCAGCGCTGACCGAGATATCCTCGGTGACCTGAATTTTGTCCTCCGCCGCAAAGGTGGGAAGGGCAAGACTTCCGGCCGCCAGCACCAGGGTCAGCAGCAGGCTGATTACTTTTTTCATCGCTCGCATCCTCCCCTTATTCTTTGATTCGCTTTTTGCGGTAGCTGCGGCTTTCCAGTGCGTTGCTCACCAGGATGATGCACAGAATGGCCACGAACATGATGGTGGACAGAGCGTTGATCTCCGGGCTGACCTTTTTGCGGGTCATGCTGTAGATGGCAATGGGCAGCGTCTGCAGCGTGCCGCAGCTGAAGTAAGAGATGATGAAATCATCGATGGAGTAGGTCAGGCTGATCAGGAAGGCGGAGAGGATTGCGGGCATCAGCTCCGGCAGAACCACCTTGAAGAAGGCCTGACGGGGATTGCAGCCCAGATCCAGCGCCGCCTCATACATGCGCACGTCCATGCGGCGCAGCTTGGGCGCCACATTGAAAATCACGTAGGGCACGCAGAAGGTGATGTGAGCGATGAGCAGGGTGCCGAAGCCGAAGATGTTCTCCGGCAGGAATTTCAGAAAGCCGGGCACCGACGGATTGGAGTTCAGCCAGTGTGCGACGTTCACATACACCACGAACAACATCATCAGCGAAACACCGGTGATGATCTCCGGGTTGACCACCGGCAGGTAGCTCACGGTATTGATCACACCCTGGGTGCGTTTTTTCATACCGCTGATACCAATGGAGGCCATCACGCCCAGAATAGTGGCCACGGTGGCGGCCAGGAAAGCCACCACCAGGCTGAGCCAAAGGGCTTCCAGAATCATTTCGTTGTGCAGCAGGCTCTGGTACCACTTCAGTGTGAAGCCGGTGAACAGGGTGCGGCTTTTGCTCTCGTTGAAGCTGAACACCATCATCACCGCGATGGGCACATACAGGAACGAGAAAATCAGGCACAGATAAACCTTTTGCAGGGCGGCCAAATGTTGCTTTTTCATTACACCACGCCCTCCATATCCTCGTCGTCAAAGCCGTTGGTGAAGCTCATGCACAGCAGCACGATCACCATGAGCACCAGGCTGAGCGCACTGCCCAGGTTGTAGTTGTAGCTGTTGCCCAGGAACTGCAGCTCGATCAGGTCGCCGATCAGCATGTTGGAGCCACCGCCCAGCATTCGGCTGATGATAAAGGTGGAAACACTGGGTACGAACACCATGGTGATGCCGGTGGCGATACCGGGGGCGGACAGAGGAATCAGCACCTTGGTCAGGGTCTTGAACATGCCCGCGCCCAGATCCTGCGCAGCCTCGATGACGCTGTTGTCAATCTTGGTCATGGCGGTGTACAACGGCAGAATCATGTAGGGCAGGAAGTTATACACCATGCCCAGCACAACTGCACCGCTGGTATAGATCATCTGGAAGGGTCCGATGCCGAAGAAGCCCAGAATCCGGTTGATGATGCCGTTGTTCTCCAGAAGGCTCATCCAGGCGTAGGTGCGCAGCAGAAAGTTCATCCACATGGGCAACATGACCAGCATGAGGAAGATCTTCTGCTTGGCCGCACGCTGGCGGGAGAGGAAATAACTGACCGGGAAGCTGAGCACCAGGCAGATCACGGTGGCTTCCGCCGCCAGCAGCAGGCTGCGCACGAATACCGTGCTGTACTGCCCGATGATCATCAGGTTTTCCAGGGTAAAGTTGCCTGCCTTGTCGGTAAAGGCGAAGTAAGTGACGATGGCCAGCGGCACCAGGATGAACACAACCATCCACACCAGGTAGGGCGCGGCCAGTTTACGGTTCTTGATCATGGCCTTAACCCTCCGTGCGGGTCATAATGTGGATCTCATCCGGCCCGATGCACATGCCGATCAGCTCACCGGGAGCGCTGGCCTGGGTGGAATGGATGATCCACTCGTAACCGGCCTGCTCCACGCGCATCTCGTAGTGAACGCCCTTGAAGATCACTTCCTTGACCACGCCGGTGAGCTGGCCCTGAATGGCGGGCACCACCTGGATGTCCTCCGGGCGGATGACCACCTGCACCAGCTCGTTGTGGGCAAAGCCCTTGTCCACGCAGGTAAACTCATTGCCGGCAAATTCCACGCAGAAATCCCGCAGCATAATGCCGTCGATGATATTGCTCTCGCCGATGAAGGAGGCTACGAAGGCGTTCTCCGGCTCGTTGTATATGTCGATGGGGCTGCCGATCTGCTGGATGTTGCCGTCCTTCATGACCACCACCGTATCGGACATGGTGAGTGCCTCTTCCTGGTCGTGGGTGACATAAATGAAGGTGATGTTCATGGCCTGCTGCAGCCGCTTGAGCTCCAGCTGCATCTCCTTGCGCAGCTTCAGGTCCAGCGCGCCGAGAGGCTCGTCCAGCAGCAGTACCCGGGGATGATTCACCAGGCCGCGAGCGATGGCCACACGCTGCTGCTGACCACCGGACAGATTGGTGGTGTCGCGGCGCTCGAAGCCCTTCAGTCCCACCACTTCCAGCATTTCCAGCACGCGGCTGCGGATTTCCTTCTCGTCCATCTTCTTCAGCCGCAGGCCGAAGGCCACGTTCTCGTACACATTCAGGTGCGGGAACAGGGCGTATTTCTGGAACACGGTGTTCACCTGGCGCTTGTAGGGCGGCAGATTGGTGATGTCCTGCCCGTCAAAAAAAACATTGCCGGAGCTCGGCTGGACAAACCCGCCAATAACTCGGAGGGTCGTTGTCTTGCCGCAGCCGGAAGGGCCCAGGAAGGTAACGAACTCCTTGTCGTGAATGTCCAGCGAGAGACCGTTGAGCACGTTCTCCCCGTCGAAGCCAACAACAATGTTCTGCAGTGATACGATCTTACTCATTGTTTTATGATTCCCCCTTTGCGGAATTTCGCCGTGGTTTGCATACACAGGCGGCGCACATGGTACCACCCCGCAAAAGGTTTGTTACACCAGCCAAAACCCTGTTGGTTTTGGCGGTTGCAGCGGTACGTCCAGCGCCTATATGCCCGGCAAAAGAGCGCACTTCCCCCTTATAGAGTGCCGGGCACAACTGCTACTATACAAGCTGGACCTGACAATGTCAAGCAGTTTTTCAAAAAATGCAGAAAAACGCTGGATTTCCTTGCCTGCAAGCGGAAATCCAGCGTTTTACCCGTTTATTTTTGGTTTACTCTTTCATCCTTGCGTTTTCTTTTATTCACAAGGATTTTTCTCAGGTTTTACACAGGGTTCAGCCCTGCTTTTTGAAGGCCTTGCGGGCGGCGCGCTCCACCTTGGCAAGCTCCACCCCGGCCTGTGCAGCGGCTGCAGCCATATCGCCGTATTCCACCTTGCACTTTTTTACCCCGTAGCCGGTCCCCTGCTTGACGCGGACGACCCCGTACTTGGTCTTCACCGGCACCATGCGGGTGGTGAGCACGCTGCGATCCATCACGCTGGCGCGAACGCCCCAGGTGGTGGTGTGGCGCAGCATCAGCTGGGTGAGCTTATCCCGCTGGGGCGCATGACACAGGCAGCAGAGCATCACCGCCGGGCGGCTCTTTTTCATCTGGATGGGCACCGTGTACACATCCAGCGCGCCCTCTTCCAGCAGCAGCTCCGAAGCGTAGCCAATGGCCTCGCCGGTCATATCGTCCAGATTACAGCGCAGTTCCACAATCTGGTCGCTCTCCTGCTGTGCCTGGCTGGCATCGCTGCCCCAGAACACCCGCAGCACGTTGGCGGCTTGAAAATCCTTGTTGCCCACACCGATGCCCACCTTTTCGGTGACCATGACCGGCATGGGGCCAAAGGACTGAGCAAAGGTCTTGAGCAGTGCCGCGCCGGTGGGGGTGCACAGCTCCCCACGAATGGAACCGGTGTAGGCGGGAACTCCCTGCAGAATATAGGCTGTGGCAGGCGCAGGCACCGGCAGAATGCCGTGGGCGCAGCGCACCTGACCGCTGCCCAGATGTACCGGGCTGACAACAATCTTTTCCGGCGCCAGCATGTGCATCAGCAGGCAAACAGCGGTCACATCCGCCACAGCATCCAGCGCACCTACTTCGTGGAAATGAACCTGGTCCACCGGGCAGCCGTGGGCAGCGCTTTCTGCCTGCGCAATGGCGTGGTAAACCTGCAGCGCCTGCTCCTTTACCTCCGGGGGCAAAGCGGTTTCCTGAATGGTATGTTCCACCCAGGCCATGGTGGCGTGATGATGGTGCTCATGGCCATGGTCGTGTTCATGGGGATGGTCGTGACCGTGCTCGTGCATATGGTCATGACTATGCTCATGATGATCGTGGTCATGCTCATGTTCATGTTCGTGATCATGTTCATGAGGATGCTCGTGTACGTGATCGTGATCATGGGGATGCTCATGGTCATGATGGTGGTCGTGTTCATGCATATGCTCGTGGGGATGGTCATGAACGGCCGGAGCTGCATGCACCTCCGGATGAACCGGGCCATGGTCGTGGCTGTGCTCCTCTTCCCCGTTCACCAGAACCTGCACATGCAGGCCCTGCACACCGCACTTCTGCGCCGGGGTTGCCTTGACCTGGACCCCGGGCAGCAACCGGTTCATCTGCTCCAGAAATGCCTGCTGCTCCTCCGGGCTCAGCAGATCCAACAGCGCAGCGGTGAGCATATCGCCCGCCGCGCCCATGGCACATTCGATGTATAAGGTTTTCATTGGTCACTGCCTCCCATATGATTGATCATGCTGGCCAGATAGCCCGCACCGAATCCATTGTCGATGTTCACCACGCTCACTCCGCTGGCACAGGAATTAAGCATGGACAAAAGTGCAGACAGGCCGTTGAAATTAGCGCCGTAACCCACACTGGTGGGGACCGCGATCACCGGGCAATCCACAAGGCCGCCCACCACACTGGCCAGCGCACCCTCCATACCTGCCACGGCAATCACCACACGGGCCTGCATCAGCACATCCAGCTTGGACAGCAGCCGGTGCAGTCCGGCAACGCCCACATCATACAGCCGCTCCACCTTATTGCCCATGGCGATGGCGGTGCGGGCAGCCTCCTCGCAGACCGCCATATCACTGGTACCTCCGGAGACCACGGCAATGTAGCCGGGTGCGGTGATTTTTCCGGTGGGGTGCACAATGCCCAACCGGGACATGGGGTCGTAGTCCATCGGATGGCGCTGCGCCACATAATCCGCCGACTGCTGATTCATGCGGGTCACGATGATGTCGGTGGCATCCCGGCTTTCCATGGCTGTGAGGATGCCGTCGATCTGCTCAGCGGTCTTGCCCGCGCCGTAGATTACTTCCTGCGCGCCCTGACGCAGGCCCCGGTGGTGGTCCACCTTGGCATAGCCCAGGTCCTGAAAAGGCTGCAGCTTCATCTGAAGCAGCGCCTGCTCGGGCGTGAGCGCTCCCTGCTGCACCTGTTCCAGCAGGGCCAGCATTTCCTGTTTTTCCATTGTTATTCCTCCCCTCGGGGTTCCAGATCCAATACGACCGCCGCAAACTGCGGCTTCAATGCCTTCACAAGCTCTTTCCGCAGATCCAGCGCCTTGCTGAACTGGGCGGCGGGCAGCTGCAGCTTTGCAGTGTCGCCCACGCAGCGCACCCGAAAATCGGAAAAGCCCAGCCGGAACAGCTCGTTTTCTGCCGCTTCCACCCGCTGCAACGCCTCGGTGGTAATGGCGATACCGGTGGGAATGCGGGTGGCAAGGCAGGCATAGGCGGGCTTGTTCCAGGTGAACAGGCCCAGTTCCCGGGATGCCTGCCGCACCTGGGCCTTGGTCACGCCGCACAGCCGCAGCGGACTGTAGACCCGCATCTCTTCCAGCGCCCGCATGCCGGGGCGGTCGGATGCATCATCCGAGGCATTGGTTCCGTCGATAATCTCTTCGAAGCCGTCCGCTTTGGCAGCGGCCAGAATCGCTCCGAACACCTGCTTTTTGCAGTAATAGCAACGCAGCGGACCGTTCTGCCGCACGTTTTCGTCCGCCAGTGGCTGGGCGGGCAGCACCTTCAGTTCCACCCCCTGTTCTTCGCACAGGCGGCGGGCATGCTCCAGCTCAAATCGGGGCTGAAAGGGGCTGTCCACAAAATAGGGCTGAATCCGGCAGCCACAGCGCGCGGCCTCGGCCAGCAGATAGGCGGAATCCACGCCGCCGGAAAGGCCTAAAGCCAGACGGGGATGCCGGGTAAAGAACTCCTGCAGTGTCATGTGGGTGGTTTCTCCTTATTCTTTATTATACATCGTTTGAAACGGGTTTCACAGCTCGATCCGGCGGGTACACACCCGGTCCAGCAGGGGGGCGGAGTGGCTTACGGCCACCAGTCCAATGCCGCGGCGTGTGGTTTCCTCCACCAGAAAGCTCCACAGCTGTGCCTGGGTTACCAGATCCAGCATGGCGCTGAGCTCATCCGCCAGCACAAATCGGGTGGCAGGACCCAGTGCCCGGGCGATGCAGAACCGCTGCAGTTCACCGCCGGACAGCTCTGCCGGATAACGGCTGAGCCATTCCGGCTGGATGCCCAGCGCCTGAACCAGCCGTTCTTCCGGCTCACCTGCCTCCCGCAGAGTTTTCCCTAACGTCAGGCGGGGGTCCACCACCTGCTCCGGATGCTGCCAGATCAGCTGCACCGGGCAGTAACCCCGATAGTTGGCAAGAGGCTTGCCGTCCAGCAACACCTGGCCGGACTGGGGCTTCTCGTAGCCCGCCAGCAGCTTGCACAGGGTGGTCTTACCCCGTCCACTGGGGGCGAAAATACCCACTCGCTCGCCGCCTTCCACCCGCAGGGACAGGTTTTGCAGCACACTCCTCCCGCAAGGATAGGTAAAGCAGAGATTCTTTGCTTCCAGCGTCATAGCTGTTCTCCTTCCGAGTGCAGGCAGCGCACATAGCCTGCACCCCGTTTTTCATAGGCGACCGCACCCTCATGACATTCCGGCCCCGCCTTGGGGCAGCGGGGCGCGAAAGCACAACCTGCCGGCAGCTGGCCCACCGGCTGAGTACCGGGCAGCGGAACAAAGCCATGGTTGGGGCTGGCCTGCCAGAGTGCCTGGGTATAGGGGTGCTGCAGCAACTCCTTTGCTGCAAAGCTGGCCGCCGGAGCCTCCTCTACCGCTGCGCCCGCATAGAGCACGATCACCCGGTCTGCCACTTCCAGTGCGGCCTCCAGATCGTGGGTAATCAGCAGTACGCCCGCGCCTGCCTGGGCCAGCTCCTTAAAGTGGCCCAATACCCGCCGGGCCGCTTCGGGATGCAGGCCGGGGGTGGGTTCGTCCGCCACCACCAGCGACGGGGTGTGCTGCACTGCGGTGGCAATCAGCATCCGCCGGGCCATGCCGCCGGACAGCTGAAAGGGATACATTTTTTCCACCTCAGGACCAAGCCCGTAACGCCGCAGCGCCGCCGAAGCCTTTTGTGCGTCGCCTTTTTCGCCCTTTACCTGCTCCCCCACCTGCATCAGCGGGTCCAGATAGGACACATTCTGGGGAACCAGTACAATTTCATGTCCCCGCAGTTTCCCGGCCAGCCGGTCATCCAGCGGCTGGCCCCGGTAGAGTACCTGCCCGCCCACCTGGGCATTGTGAGGCAGGATACCCAGCAGCCGATGGGCCAGCAGGCTCTTTCCGCTTCCGGAAGCACCGACCACTGCCACCAGTTCGCCCTCATCCAGCGAAAAGCTCAGATCCCGCACGCCGGGCAGCGTCACCCGCCGGAAGCCCTGAGCGTACCGGGAAAAGGACACCGTAAGCCCCTGCACCTGCAGCAGCGGGGCATTTTGTTTCTTTGATTCCATTATGCCGCCTCCTGTTCCGCGTTCACTGACCAAAGCGCGGCCAGGCTTTTGCCCGCCAGCTCAAACAGCAGCACCACCGCCACCAGACAGATGCCGGGCAACAGCGCCAGCCACCAGCGGCCGGTGGCCAGATACTGCATACTTTCCGAAAGAATCACGCCCACCGCGGGCTGTTCGCTGGTCAGACCAAAGCCCAGGAAGGTTACACTGGCCTCATGGAGGATGGCGTGGGGAAACAGCAGCACCAGCCCGGTGAAGAACTGGGGCAGCACGCCGGGCAGAATGTGCCGGACCGCGATGGCTGCCGGGGATGCTCCCAGCTTACGCGCCACCTGCACATAGCCGCTCTGCCGCAGCTGCATCACCTCACCCCGGATCAGCCGTGCAAGGCTCATCCAGTGGGTGGCCACGATGCCGATGGTCACACCCCAGAACCCACGTCCGCAGGCGCAGGAAATAAGCACCAGCAGCAGAATGTGAGGAATTCCCATAAACAGATCAATCAGCCAGGTGAGGGCGCCATCCGCCCAGCGGCCCAGCAATGCGGCGCTCACACCCGCCGCCAGCGCCACCACTGCGCTCACCGCAGCGGTAACCACACCGATGCGGATGCTCAAAGAAAGGCCGCTCAGGGTGCGGGTAAGCATATCCCGGCCCATCCAGTCCGTACCGAACAGATATTCGGCACAGGGCGCCAGATTCTTGCGAGTGAAATCTGTGGCAAGGGCCTGCTCCCGGCATGCCATGCCAGCGATCATAACCGCCAGCAGAATTGCCGCCGCCAGGAGCAGCCGGATCAGAGCCGCGGTGCGCGGTTGACGAAGATGATTCAACAACTGCTTCATGTCCGGCCCGCTCCCTTTCGGATCCGGGGGTCCACCAGACCGTACAGGCAGTCCGCCGCGAAGTTTGCGCCGAAGACCATGGCGCTGCAGATTACCGTGATTCCCAGCAGCAGCGGAAGATCTCCGCCAAGGCCTGCCGTCACTGTAGCCTGACCAAGGCCCGGATAGGAGAACACCTCTTCCACCAGTACCGAGCTGCCCAGCAGCTCACCCAGGCTGGCAAACTGCAGGGTGATAGCAGGCAGCAGCACATGCCGCAGCACGTGGCGCAGCAGGATGCCCTTTCCGCTCTCTCCCCTGGCCCGGGCAAACAGAACAAAATCCGACTCCAGCGCCTGAATGGTCTTCTGCCGGGTGTGCAGGCAGACCGATGCGGTGCCGGTGATGCTGAGAGCCAGCGCCGGAAGGATTGCATGCCGCAGCCTGTCCGCCAGGGTAACGGCGGTGGCTTCCAGTCCGATGGGTACACTGAGGCCCACCGGCAAAAGTTTGAGCCAGACACCGAAAATCATCAACAAGAGCAGTGCCACCCAGAAGGCGGGCGTGCTGGCAATGATCATGGACCAGCCCCGAATCAGTTTGTCCGGCCAACGGCCCTGCGTCGCTCCGGCCAGTACGCCCAGGCCGAAGCCCAGCAGACCGGAAATCACCCAGGCCAACACCAGCAGCCAGAGGGAATTTGCCAGCTTTGCGCCAATCACCGTAAGCACTGGCTGACGGTAAAGCAGCGAGACACCGAAATCCCCCTGCAGCATTCCGCTTACCCAGGCTGCGAACCGTTCCAGGGGCGGGGTATCCACACCCCAGTACGCCTGAAGGCGCTCGATTTGCTCCGCGCTCATGCTGCCCATCGCCGCCTGGCCCACATTCTGCTGCAGCGGGTCGATGGGAGACAGGCTCAGCAGCACAAAGGCTGCCAGACTGGCGCAGAAGATCAGCAGCAGCATCCGGATCAGCTGCCTGACCGCCATGCGGGCCATTCGTTTTGCCATAAAAACTTCTTCTCCTTTTTCCTAACGGGCAGCCGCACTGCTCCGTTCAAAGCAATACGGCCGCTTTGTCTTCGGTCAGGCCTGGTTCCAGGTCCACTGGTCCACGTTGTTCACCAGCGACCAGCCGTGGCCATGGGGATGCAGCTTCTGCTGCGCCACTTCCAGATTTTGATTCACCCAGTACAGATGATCCACATTCACCATCCAAACCCAGGGCACGTCGTTCACGATCTCCTCCGACTGGGCCTGCTGCCACAGCGCGTAGGACTCTTCCAGATCGCTGCAGGCCAATGCCTGGTCCATCAGCTCATCCACCCGAGCATTGGCATAGGGAGAATACCGGGCCAGGTCGCCCACCGTGTGGTAGATATTGTACATCTCCATGGGGCTGTGAGTTCCCCAGCCCCAGACCAGCGGAGTGTTCTGGGCCCGGTCATAGGCGGTATCCCAGCCCACACCCTCGGTACTGGTCTGGATGCCCAGCTCAGCCAGCTGGTTGGCCATGTCGGCCGCAAGTGCCTGGCGGGTGGAATCGCCCATGGGGTACAGCAGGTTCAGACTGGCGGTCTGGCCGTCCTTCTCCCGCACGCCGTCACTGTTCAAGGTCCAGCCCGCTTCCTCCAGCATGGCGGCGGCCTTCTGAGGATCGTAGGTCACCTCATCCGCCTCAGAATACCAGGGCATGCCGTCGCACACACTGTAGGCCGGGGTACCGTAGCCGTTGAGCACGTTATCGATCATTTCCTGCCGGTCAAAGCCGATGTTGATGGCCTGACGCACCCGTACATCCGCGGTGAAATCGTTGCCGATACCGTTTTCCTCCTCCACTGCAGGCAGGTTAATGCCCCGGTTGTCCACGGTCTTCACGGCCATCAATTCAAAGCCGTCAATGGTCTGGTCCGTATAGGAAGCGGCGGTGTAGGCCACATCCACCTGACCGGCTTTGGCAGCAGCAAAGGCAGCATCCTCGCTCATGAAGAGGATGACAACCTTTTTCATCTTTACTTCCTCACCGTAATAATCCGGGTTGGCTTCCAGGATCACCTGCTGGCCCTTGTCCCATTGCTTGAGGATATAGCGGCCGGAACCAATGGGGTTCTGGCCATAATCCGGGCCATAAGCGTGCTCAGGAACAATGCCTACCACCGCCATGGAATAGGGCCAGGTGGAATAGGGCCGGTTCATGTGAAACACCACTGTGGTGTCATCCACTGCCTCAGCGCTGTCCAGCATGGTGAAATCGTTCACCGTGCTCTCTGCCTTTACTGTATTATAAGTAAAGGCCACATCCGACGCGGTGAGGGGCTCGCCGTCGGTGAACTTCACGTCATCCCGGATGGTGACCGTCCAGGTCAGGCCATCCTCGCTGACCTGCATGTCAGTGGCCAGGTCATAGCCAATGCTCATATCCGCATTGGTGACCACCAGCGTGCTCTGGATCAGCGGCTCATGCACATGCTCGCCCGCACCCCAGCCATACGCCGGGTCAAAGCCGGATGCCGGTTCGGATTCCACGTTCATTGCCACCACCACAGTGTCGGTCTGCTGCTGGCTGGCGGTGCTGGCCGCAGCTGTGGACTGGCTGGCCGGCTGGCCGCAGCCCGCGGCACCAATCACCAGGCACAGGGCCATGACCGCTGCAAGGATTTTCGTTTTTTTCATGCTCGTCTTTCCTTTCCTTCGCTGAACTTGCCGCGCAGGCGCATCCCGGATGGGCACAAAAAAACCACGCAGGCAAAGAGCCCCGGCCATAACGTGCCGAAGCATCATGCCTTCGTGGCATTCAATTCGCTGTTGCAGAATTTCTCGCCTCTCCTTCATGAAGAAGCAACAAAAATATATTAACATAAATCCGTGTGTATGTAAAGATGCACCAAACAAAAAAAATCGACGGGCACCCGTTTCATTCCGGTATGCCCGTCGATTTTATATCCTATGCGGCCGTATAGCCTTTCGATTATCCGTTGTCTGCCTGATCAAACTGCAGATTATCAAAGCTGGTCAGCTCCTGAGCCTGGCTGGTGCGGGGATAGTACTCCACCTTCACCTGGTCTCCCGGCTGGGTAATGGCCAGCTCAGCGGACAAACTGCCCTGCACGCTGAACAGCAGCTCGGGATGCTCGTTCAGCACCAGATAATAGGTGGAGCCGCTGCTGTTGTACTCGCTGCCGATGCGCTGCACGGTACCGGTCAGGCTGGTAAGCTCGCTGTTCACGTTGCCCACCATGGTGCTGCCGCCCGCACGCAGTGCCTTTTCGTAGCTCAGGCGCGCTTCGTCGATGGTATCACCCACGCCCACGGTCTGATAGTCCTCCACCGATACATAGGCGTATTTCTTGATCAGACCTTCGTTGTCCTTTAGGGTCATGAAGTAGGTGGGCCGGCTGTTCAGATTGACAATCAGCGGGAAGGCCGCCTGGTAGCCGTACTGCTGCACCTCGCCCTGAGCCGACTGCTGAGCCGCCGTCTCGGTGGCGCCGCTGATGCGGTACAGATGCGGCTCCTTGGTGACCATGTCCACCATTACAAAACCGATGGCGCTCTCGTCGCCGCCCACACTGGTCAGGCCGGTGAACAGATAGCAGCTGCCGTCGTTGTAAATCAGGGTTTCGCCGGGGCTGGTACGGTACTTGTCCTTATCACTGAAGTTCAGGTAGCCATGCACGTACTCGCCCTTGTTGTTCAGCTGGGTTACAATGAAATCCTCCGGCTGAACGCGATCTACCCAGTCGGGAAGCTCGTCAATGCTGTAACGCTGGCTTTCGCCGGTGGAGCAGTTGAGTACCACCGCGCCGGTGGCCTCCGGCAGCGAGAAGCCCCGCAGATACTTATAGGTAGTGATGACCCAGTAGGGCTGGCCGGAATCGTCCAGCTCAAAGCTATAATCGGTCAGGCCGGTGAAGGGCGCGGCCGTGAAGCGGGCATAGAACATCAGGTTCTGCCACAGATAGGCGCCCGGCTGGTATTTGATGGTGTAGCCGTCCACATACTGCACGTCCTGAGGATTGATGGCGGATACCACCACATAACCGGGAGTGCCTTCCAGATTGGTAAGCCATTTGAATACACCGGAATGGTAGGTAGGTACCGCCCAGACCAGCTTTCCGTTCACCTGCTGCAGGGTAGGCTCGCCCAGCACCACCTGACTGCCCAGGCTGGGACGCTCACCCAGTTTTTTGTCCGCCAGCTTCTGAGCCATAGCCTTATCTACGATTGGCAGCTGGCTGGTATCGGTGGTGTCGAAGTCCTCAGCAAAGTCCATCTGAATCAGCTCCGGCATCTGATCCCGGAAAGCATTCACCTGAAACAGAACGCTGGATCCGGCCCATACAATAAAGTACGCGCCCCAGAGCACTGCCACCAGAATCAGCGGCCAGCGGCTTCCGTTCTGGAAGCGTTCAAAGCGCACACTGCCCGGCACGCCCTGTACCGGCCCCGGCTGTGCCACCACCCGGCCAATGCGGTCCAGAGTAAAGATGGCCACCAGCACCGTGATCAGCACACAATACATAAATGCCGATTCCGGATAAAGAGGATTCAGGTTAGGGTGCTGAAACACCACATACAGTGCGAATACCAGCAACGTGGCCAGCACTGCCTTCAATTTCCAATGTTTCATGGTTTCGGTTCCTTTCTCTCCTGTGCGGCTGCATGCCGCTGTTTACTGGTATTCTATCACCGATAGCTCCGGATTCCAAGAAAGAAACGGTTAAAATTTCCACAGAGCAAACCAGCCGGGCAGGAATCTCTCCGCCCGGCTGGTTTTTTCCCCTGTTATTCGCAGGGTTCCGGTTCGCAGCCGCCGCCCCGCTGATCCGGTGCAGGCTGGACCGCCTGCACCGAATCATCCTGAATCTTCTGTACCCCGCCAGGCAGGAGCATGGGATCTACCCAGGGCAGATACGCCCCAAACCCTTCGTCTGGGTCGGTCTGATGCTTTTTCCCGCCTTGTTTGCCGGGCTCGTTGCCCTGATCCACCTGCCCCACTGCGTTTTGTCCCTGATGATGAAAATTCATACCGCTTTCCATAGTTGATTTTATATCCTCCTTTTCAAGATTTGGCGCACGGAATGATCTTTGAATCCTGTTTTTTCTCTCCGCTTTTCGCCTTTTGCAGATAGTATGACCAATCAACTGTAAAATATTTGGAAAACTTTTGTAAAAAGGAGAAAACTGAAAATTCTCCGTTGACAAAACAGGTTGCATGGGCTATAATAAACAACGTCGCCGGTGAGAACACCGGGCCAGACGTCCGGGTGTAGCGCAGTTTGGTAGCGCGCTTGAATGGGGTTCAAGAGGCCGTGAGTTCGACTCTCGCCACTCGGACCAAAGCCATCAGCTGAAAAGCTGGTGGCTTTTTTGTTGCTGTAATGCGGGTTTGCGGGCGGTTCCGAAGTTCGGAACCGCCCACAAACCCTTTCTTTTTTCCTGGCCGTTTTTCTCCTGTCCTGGGGGACATAATGAATGGATTCATTGCGCTGTGCTGGTCTTGCGATCAAAAATCCATAAAATGCGCCGCATCGCCAATACCACTGCCGATAGCACACACTTACATCGTAAAAGATGTCGTTGTCATGCTCAACATTATGCGTACACCGGCATACGTGCTGGTAAAGGAAGGTCCTCCAAAACCTCATGTACTGATACGCCAATTCATATTTTTCAAAAGTCGTTTGATGACTGGCTGGAGAAGTTGCAGTTGTAGCGTAGGGCATTAAATATTCAAAGAGCCGCCGTAGGCTCAAAGCTACGACGGCCTTCTCATATCGGTTACTTTCCAAACAAATCACTATGAGTCCCTGTACGGGTCAAAGTCAATACCAGAACATCGTCCTCAACTCGCTAGACCAAGAGCCAATCAGGCAAAATGTGACATTCTCGATGGCCGACCCAGTTGCCGGTAAGTGCGTGATCTTTATTCTTTTCTGGTAGAGATTGTCCTGCAGCCAAAAGAGCAACGATCTGTTCCAGCAATTCGATTTTCAAGCCACGCTTGATTGCCAGCTTGTAGTCCTTTCGGAATTGCGTGGTGAACTTGACCATATATTTTGTCTGGCTCATTTTTTCAAATCCGCAAACAACTCATCCATATCGGTGTATCCCTTTACAGACGGATCCTTTGCGATCCTTTCCGCCTCCAGCATAGCTGCAATCGTTTCCTTGTTGGGCTGATTTAAACTAATCTCAAAAGGAATCCCGCCCTCTCGAAGAGACTGCCGGACAAAGATGTTGAATGCGGTGGACAGGTTCATGCCGAGTTCAGCAAACAGCGCATCAGCCTGTGCTTTCAGTTCGGAATCCATACGAATACTAATATTGGTGGTAGAACCGGCCATAGAATCATCTCCTTCCTATTGGCACTTTTATTATATGCCATTTGCACGAAGAAAGCAATGCAATGCACGAAAATCTACAAACATTCCATACCGTTGCAGGAGATGCAGAAAAAGCCCTCACATCACACCTTGCGGCAAGGCAAGCAGACATTGCATCAGCACAAACAGCAGACCAAAACACAGCGTCTCCTGCGCAAAAGGTCAAAAGCAAGGACCGGAAAATGGCGCGGTGACAGAAACTCTGAATAAGCAGCTCTTCCTCAATCTCCCGTATGTGCTGAACAACTCAGAAAACACACCTGAACTTTCTATGAACAGCAAGGGAACGCAACGAAGTCAGGCGTTTGTGCTTCACTCAATCTTCTGCACTCCTCGACATATCTCACCTGGTGAAAGCACCGATAGGCACATAAGATAAGGGACAGGCAATCTTGATGCCTGTCCCTTCCTTTTACTTGATGCCGATATACCGATTTTGCCAGACTTTACGCAAACAACTTCTTCTTTTCTCGAATTGTATAGACCGATGGATCTGCCAGCAGTGCATACCCATCGGATCTGCATCGAATATCTTCCTGCCACTTTAGATCCATGCTCACATTATCCCCCTGACAGCTGGTATGAGCCATGGGCTCTGTTTCGGCAACGATTAACTGCCACCGGCTGTTAGCTGGCAAAGTCAGTTCGATGGCACATGCCGGCACCTCCGTCTCGCTGAACTCTTCGCCAGCCTGATACCGCAGCGGATGTGGATCATGATACAGCGTACGGCTGACATGCTTCTGGAGACACATGTGATAGAT
Organism: Gemmiger sp. An87; assembly: GCF_002159185.1. GTDB lineage: Bacteria > Bacillota > Clostridia > Oscillospirales > Ruminococcaceae > Allofournierella. Next base: position 4,760 of record NZ_NFHD01000018.1, on the reverse strand, counting down.
TTCGCCGGGTGTGGCACCAATGGCCCCCGACCGCCGCTGCTCCGACTTGTCCGCGTGGCCCATCTGCTGATACGCCTGTTTGGTATCCATGCCGCTCTCACAATATATCCAGGTACAGAAATTACGACGCAATGCATGACATGTAAGCATACTCAGCAAATAATTATCCTGGCACACCTCATCAAAACGATAAGGTCGGCTCTTCTTCAAGGCCTCCAAAATCCGCGAATCACGCAGAAGCTCAGGAATTTGCTCCGTAATATTGTTCATCGTACCGGACACCGTTTTTGCGTCCGTACAGTACTCCCCCGCCTGCACACTTCCACACATGAGCATCAAGGGAACGTTGCCATAATCCCTTTCCAGCTCCTGCTGACGCTGCATCAGGATTTCTCCCAGTTCAACCGACAGCGGCACCACTCGATAGGACGACGTCGTTTTGGGAATTTCTGTTCGTGTGTTCGAACTGACGCCGAGCTGACCTGTAACACGCAAGTAATACATGGCGCCCTGCGAACCCTCCAGCCTGGCAATCGAACAAAACAGCAAACCTCCATATTCACTGATCCGCAGCCCCGTGTCCGCCAATATACCGACCTGTCCCGACAGGATAGTCTCATCACACACCTGCTTCAACAAATGTCTCGGAATACTGCGGGCACTGTCAATATAAGACAGCAGCAGATCCTGCCGGGAAGGCTTACCCGCATAGCGCGTGGGCACGAGCGGTATATTATAGCCTTCCGTCGTCTTCAAATCCCAGATCAGCAGATACAAGAGATTCAGCCGTTTGGCGCCCGATGGGGGCGCTTCTGTACCCGCCACCCAGTCAGATTTTTTGCGCGCAGTCCCCGCTGCGTTGCGGCAGATACGCTCCTGCAATGCACGATAAATTTCCGGCGTAAGAGATTCAGCCGTCGTTCCGCGCAATTCAGTGACCAAAATATCATACTGACGCCGATAGTCATCGATTGTACGTTCGGCCCACTGCTGTTGATGAATCGAGAAGAACATCTCTTTATAGGACTCCGCCGCGTCTCCCAGGTCATGGGTAGGCTCATAACGATTGCCGGCCGCCAACAATCCGGCTTGATACATCGCTTGAATCAACTCATTGGCGATGGCCGGAAAATGGTGCTCCTCAATGTCTGCCGGGTTCGCTCCGTAAACAGGTTTATCCACCGGACAATCGCTCTCGACCCCGAAAAGCTGGCGCTTGGTAATCACATCACCGGTTTCGGGATTGATGGGGCTGATCAAGGCGCGGCACGGCGCCTTGGATGCTTTGCGACCCCTGGGGTAGGCCGTCCGTGCACGGAAGCTGACTCCGCCATATTCAATTGTTTTTGTCATCTCTGATTTCCCTCCATTCCGCCTTTACGGCATAATCCGATATGATTTTCACCGTCTGTGGTCCTTCTGTGTCATTCTTAACCGCAAAGATATGACGATTTGCTTTGCCAACTATATTTTCAAAAGATGGACACCGCCGCAGCCGCAGATAACGCGCCACAGCATACTCATCACTGAGGATATCCAGATAGGCTTCTTCATCCGTTTCACTTCGAGCGAGGCCGAACATGGCATGCAGCATCGGAAGGTCAGCACCACAGATCTGAGCAAGGTACTGTGCATCCCGATAGAGCAGCTTGACACCAGCAGCCTCTGCCTGCAGGTATACTGCTCCATTCTTCCGGGTACGCGGAATCGGACTTTCGGAAATTCCCGCCTGCGCCAGAAGATTACCGATCATATCATCCAGTTCCGCGGGACCTACAATCGCACCATCCGGCGCCAGATCAGACAACCTCATCTGAGCAATCTGATGATCGCTATAACCTTGATGCCGCAGGTAATCGATGTACCCCAGCAAAATGGTGGCCGCCCACGGATAGAGGACCACCTTGCGCAGCCGCCGCAGCGGAAAGTCATTATTTGTGGGTCCGATCTGAGAATACCGTTTGTTCAGCCTGCGCATAACGCTGGTGATTGTGATGATATAGCAGCTTTCTCCCCCATCCAGATTCAGCTGCACGATGTCGCCAAAACGCTGGGCGCTGATTTCACAGGTTTCCATGCCGCAATAGATCATCGCCAGCACAAACATCAGATACTCGCGCCGCTCCACATTCTCAACTGCAAACAGTGCCGCCCTCTGATCATCGTCCAGATGTGCACTGCGTACGCTGTTTACCAATGCACTATTTTTGCCTTTGATCTTGGCAATCATATCCGCCAACTGAATGCCAGTCGCGCAATCACCGTATCCGCTGCTCTCGATTGCAGCAAACAGCCCTTTATAGGCCCGTTTTGCATATCCGCGGTAGGATGCACTGGCCTTCTTCCGGGACAGAAGGTGGTTGACTTTGCAAATGAGCTGCGTCTGTGTGGTGCTATCCATATCACGCAAACGCATCTCCCCAATCACCGGCAGTACAAACGTACGGAGCGCCGACATCATATGATTCCGGGCATCCGCCGTTTCGCCCGAAAACAATGCGTCTCCCGCATAATGTACATACTGCTCAATTGTCACATTGCCATACTCGATGTTGGCCTTCCAATAATGTGCAAACAGCAGCGCCGCCATGCGTTCGATCCGCGGCAGCAATTCCTTCTTCGCCCGCCTGGTTGCCTCCTGTGCAGTTTTGCCGCGGCAGCGCATCTCGTACTTGGCGTCGGGGTTTTCTTTTGCTTTCCGTTCGATTGCAGCAATGTCTGCCGCAATCATCTCTGCCAGGGCCGGCTGTTCCGCCGCGCGCTCTTTAAGCGCTGCCACAATCGTCGCATTTGTGTACGGGGCTCCCGTCTTCGGGTCGATCAACTGATAGATCGCATCCTGCTGCCCCTTCTGGTCGCGCGCCGGGCGGACATAAAACCGCTTTGTCCCGCCCATGCAATCCGTGTCATTTTTTGATTTGGACATCCTCTCATCCCTTCTTTCGTTTTGTCTGTTGTGTGTAATTTAAGGTAGTAGTGATTAACGTCCCTCTTCAAGGACTATGCAGACCGCACCTGCATCCGCCTGTATTCTGTAAAAAACAAACAGCCATCCTGTATACACCTTCCCGGTATTATACCGGGAAGATCACAAGATGACTGTTTATCTCACAATATTTATATTGATAGCGCCAAAAGATCCCACTTCGAGTGGGCAATTACGATTCGCCAAATTAGCACTCAGGTTGTGCTTTCTATGTCCCTATATTAACACACAGCATTTATTTTTGCAATACTTTTTATCAATTTTTTTATTTATTTTGCATTAAAAAAGTTCTTAGGTTTAAATTAAAAAACACAGAAATTTTCATTTTACAACATTCTTAGCTTCAAACAAAAAAGAAACAATTCATTTAACAAACCTTCAAATCAATACATCACAAAGAGAAAACAGCATGCTTCGATCTATAAAATTTTATAACAGAAAATTGTGAGTTATTTCTCACATTGAACAAAAAGCCACTCCATGACAGTCCGGCAATGCCGGCGCAATCACAGAATGGCTTCTTATCATAATATTGCAAGCTCCAAAAGGCGCACTTAGAGTGGGTAGCTTCGTTGCTCAAAATTTGCGTTGGATTCCTTGCTTACCTGTATTATATGAATCGCACCTGCTGATATCAATCAATCTTCTAAAAATTTTCAGAAGATGTCATGTGCAGCTGTATCAACCCGCTTGCGGAGAATTTCCTGAACCTCCTGCATCAGCAGCAGTCCGGTGGAAAACCCGTATTGAAATGCATCGCTGCATTCCGTATCGCAGACAATCAGCGTCTGTTCCAGCATCTGGTCCACCAGCGCCATATCCTCCTCGCTCAGATTGTTCCGCAGGTCTTTCAGGAGCTGTTCAATCTCCTTGCCTGCCTGTTTGTGCCGGCCGTTTCCTTCCATGTTATTTTCACAGGGAAGCAACTCTCCCCGGTAGATTGCATCCAATACCATGCGGATTCCCTCCTTTATCACAGAAGCTGCTTCTCTCTGTGGGTGGCCAGAGAGAAGTTGTAGGGCGCACTGGGCCGTCCGTCCGGGAAGTTGGGCGCGGGCAGGGTGTTCAGAATGCGCACCATCTCCTGCAGTCTGTCAGAATAGCCGTTTGTCAGCAGGATTCCCCGGGTAGGCTGAATTCCCTCCAGTACCAGGCCGTCCCAGTACATCCGCAGCTGGTACAGATCCTTCGGCTCCGCCTTTCGAGTCTTCAGCTCATAGATATCGCATTTTCCATTTTCTCCTTTGTCCACAACATCCACGCGGGTACCGGTGGGCCAGACACAAATCTCGCTGGTCACCTCATCCTCAGGGTTTGCTGCCTTGAGAATTTTCATCCACTTCTTTTTCAGTTCATCCTCGCTGAATGTGGCGGCGTTTTTCTGCGGCGGGAACTCGGCCAGCGCTTCAAAGACCTTGTCCCAGTCCGGGTCATTGCGGTCAATACCGGTCTTGTTGTTCAGGGTGGCAAGAACACCACGGGGCAGCTCCGGCAGGATCAGCTCGCCCACAAAATCGTTGTAGCTGTTGTGCCGGGAAATGGGTGTGCCGTCTTCCTTGTGCCAGATTTCGCCCAACTGAGCGGTGGCAATCACTCGCTTGCCCAGCCGGATATCGATGCCCTGCGTGGGCTGGGTTCCCTGATAGTAATACCGGGCCTTGCCGCCCAGTACCAAATGATCCCGCTTGGATTTGTCGAGGGTGCCGTGGACATAAATCACCGGTACAATCTGGCCACCCAGTTCCACTTCCAGCTTTTCGGTGCGCGCCATCAT
>NZ_NFHD01000017.1 GCF_002159185.1 Gemmiger sp. An87 | reverse complement strand
GAAAGAGAATATGCGGATGTGGCGGAATTGGCAGACGCGCTAGATTCAGGTTCTAGTGGTAGCGATACCGTGGGGGTTCAAGTCCCTTCATCCGCACCAAAAATCCCGAATGCGAAAGCGTTCGGGATTTTTCTTTTTTCACTATTCACAAACTTTTGCCGCCCGCTCGGGATTTTGGAAAGTGAATCGAACTCCCCTTTCAACTCAATAACACAAAAGCCCGGCTCAATGAGCTGGGCTTTTTCATGTTTTCCCCTGTTCTTATATAAGATTCAACCGAACTCCGCCAGCTTCCACACCATCACCGATGCCGCACCGGACCGGTTGGCCACGTCGCTGTTGTAGTTCAGCTGAAAGACAGTCGCCTCCCCCGCCTGCACCAGCAGAAAATTGGTACCGCCCGCGGTGACCATCGGACTGGCAGTTCTGGCATACACCCCGTAGGCAAGCTGCGGGCTGCCCTGCTGCGAAGGGGTCACCTGCAGATAGCCTGCCTTTTCCAGCACGGCGGACAGATGATACCACACCGCATACCGCCCCGGCTCCAGCCGAATTTCGGTTTCATCCGCCAGCCGGATCTGGCCGGTCTCGTCTTCCGTACCCGTAACCAACGGAACCGGCTTCCCGTTTTCAAACCGCCGCTCAAAGGCAAAGAAGGAGGCGGCGGCAAGCACGCTGTTTTCCCCTTTCGGGCCGGGTTCCCCCTGCGGCCCCCGGCAGCAGCAACAGCCCGGATGGGGACGCGGACACCGCTGTTTGTCTTCCCGGCTGCCATTCTGTGGTTGATTGCATCGCATTACATTATTCCCCCATTGCTCTGATCTGGATGCTCCAGCCTATGCAGCCACCAGCCTGATGGTGCAAACCAACGCGAATGAACACGCATTCTGCCTGTTCATCCCCTTTTCCCTCCTTTACAAATATGATATGATAAGTCTGCCCGGCCCAGCCGCCGGGCAGTTACAGAATCAATCCTCAAAGGAGAATCCTTATGAAACAGTTTTTAAAAGAATTCAAGGAATTTGCCATGCGCGGCAATGTGATCGACATGGCCGTCGGCGTTGTGGTTGGCGGCGCATTCAGCAAGATCGTGACCAGCCTGGTGAACGATGTGGTAATGCCCCTGATCAGCCTGGCCACCGGACAGGTGAACTTCACCGTTCTTTCCTACGTGTTCCGTGCAGGCGGCAACGAGGTGGTGCTGGCCTACGGCAACTTCATCCAGACAGTAGTGGAGTTCATCATCCTGGCCTTCTGCGTGTTCTGCGCGGTGAAGCTGATGACTAAGCTGCGGATTGAGAAAAAGAAGGAGGATGCCAAGACGCCTGCCGCACCTCCCGCTCCCACCAGTGAACAGCTGCTGACCGAGATCCGCGACCTGCTGCGGGCTCAGGCGGAACAGAACGCCTCCAAGAACTGACATAGCGGCCCCGGTTTTGGAAATTACCGAAACCGGGGCATTTTTTGTTTCTTCTGCGGGAATTTGCCCCGGGTCGGGGCTTTACTTTTGGTCGGTTTCGCTTTATCCTTATAATAACAAGCAAGAAACGGCCCTGCCGCGGCGGGGCCGATTTTTCAGGGAGCGTTATTGTTATGAATGAACAACCAATCGTATTCTGTAAAGGCGGCGGCTGTACCGCCAAGCTGGGCCCCGGTGCGCTGGCCCATGTGCTGGAAAAGCTGCCCCCTTTCACCGACCCCAATCTGCTGGTGGGCTTCGACCACTCGGACGATGCCGCTGTTTACAAGCTCACCGACGACATCGCCATGGTGCAGACGCTGGACTTCTTCCCGCCCATGGTGGAGGACCCCTACATCTTCGGCCAGATTGCCGCAGCCAATGCCCTCAGCGATATCTATGCCATGGGCGGCACGGTAAAAACCGCGCTGAACATCGTATGCTTTCCCGAAAAGATGGATCTGAACATTCTGGGCCGTATTTTACAGGGCGGCGCAGAGAAGGTGCGGGAGGCCGGCGGTATCCTGGCGGGCGGCCATTCCATCGCGGACAGTGATGTGAAATACGGTCTATCGGTCACCGGCATCATCCACCCGGACAAGGTGCTGGAAAACAACGCCTGCCAGCCCGGCGACGCGCTGATTCTCACCAAACCTCTGGGCGTAGGCATTGTGTGCACTGCCAGCCGGGTGGGGCAGGCCAGCGAGGAGGCCATGGCGGCAGCCATCGCCAGCATGACCACCCTGAACAAATACGCCTCTGAGGCACTGGCGCCCTTCGAGCCTCACGCCTGCACCGACGTGACCGGCTTCGGCCTGCTGGGCCATCTGAACGAGATGCTGGCCGGGCGCTGCGGCGCACAGCTGCACTGGAAGGCGCTGCCCCACATTCCTCAGGCTTTGGAATACGCGGATGAGTTCCTGCTCACCGCAGCCGCCCAGCGCAACCGGAACCATCTGGAAGGCAAGGTGGAGTTTGAAGCCACTCCCTTCGCATTGGAGGAACTGCTCTTTGATCCCCAGACCTCCGGCGGACTGCTGGTCAGCGTTCCCGCAGAGCAAGCCGAGGAATCCCTGGCCGCTGTGCAGGCGCTGGGCCTTGGCTGTGGCATCATCGGCCATGTGACCGATGAACATCCCGGCGTGATTCGCGTCACGGAATGACCCCCTCTTTCCTTTTCACTCTTCACAGAAATCGAGGTTTTAAACATGCAATATCAGGTAAACGCCATGGGCAAGCCTTGCCCCATCCCCGTTGTGGAAACCAAAAAGGTCCTGGCCCAGATGACCGCGGGCGACACCGTGACCGTGTCGGTGGATAACGCCATCGCGGTGCAGAATCTTCTGAAGATGGCCGGTCAGAAAAAGCTGGCCGCCGAAAGCCACACTCTGGCATCCGATCATTATGAGGTGGTGCTGGCCCTCACCGAAGAGAGCCTGTCCGCCGCGCAGACTCCCGCAGAAGAAGAGGCCCCCGCCTGCATCCCGGACGCCCGTGCCAAGGGCACCGTGGTGGTACTGTCCAGCGATGAAATGGGCAGCGGTGACCCGGTTCTGGGCAAGGCTCTGATGAAGGCCTTCGTCTACGCCCTCACCGAGCAGGACGTTCTGCCGGACACCATTCTGCTGTACAACGGCGGGGCAAAGCTTTCTGTTGAGGGTGCGCCTACGCTGGCGGATCTGAAGCTGCTGGAAAGCCAGGGCGTGGAGATCATGACCTGCGGCACCTGCCTGAACCACTACGGCCTTACCGAGCAGCTGGCGGTGGGCAGCGTGACCAACATGTACGCCATTGCGGAGAGGCTGATGGGCGCGGCCCGGGTGGTCCGGCCGTGATCTATCTGGACAACGCCGCCACCAGTCTGCACCGGCCCGACTGCGTGGTGCAGGCGGTGGCCGAAGCCATGAACGGAATGGGAAACTGTGGCCGGGGCGCGCATGCAGCCAGCCTGGCTGCCGGGCGCACCATTCACGAGGCCCGCAGCCGCATCGACCGGCTGTTCCACGGCTACGGCGCTCAGCAGGTGGCCTTCACCGCTAATTCCACTGCGGCGCTGAACATTGCCATTTCCAGTCTGCTGGCAGAGGGCGGGCACGCCATTGCCACCGCACTGGACCACAACAGCGTGTTGCGCCCGCTCTACCGCAGCGGGGCGGAGCTGACCATTCTGCCTGCGGATGAAAAGGGCCGTCTCTCGCTGGATGGGTTGGAGACCGCCTTCCGGCCGGACACCAAACTGGTGGTCTGCACCCACGCCTCCAACGTGACCGGCGATCTGGTGGACATTGGCCGCATCGGTGCGGCCTGTGCTGCCCATGGAGTGCCCTTCGTTCTGGACGCATCCCAGACCGCTGGCTGCTTTGCCATCGACATGCAGGCCATGGGCATTGATGTGCTCTGCTTCACCGGCCACAAAGGCCTGCTGGGCCCCCAGGGCACCGGCGGGCTGTGCGTTTCGCCCCGGTTGCGGCTCTCCCCTCTTTGCGTGGGCGGCAGCGGCGTGCACAGCTTCGACCGGCAGCATCCCGCCCAGATGCCCACCGCACTGGAGGCAGGCACCCTGAACGGTCACGGCATCGCCGGGCTGGCAGCAGCGCTGGAATGGCTGGAGGAGACCGGCCTTGATACCATTCGCCGCCGGGAGCAGGCGCTGGCAGGCCGGTTTTATCAGGGCGTAAAGGATCTGCCCGGGGTAAAATGCTATGGCGACTTTTCCACTGCTGAGCGCTCCCCCATCGTGGCACTGAACCTAGGCGACTGGGATTCCTCGCTGGTGAGCGACGAGCTGGCCCAGCGGTTCGGCATCCTGACCCGCCCGGGGGCCCACTGCGCGCCGCTGATCCATGAGGCCATGGGTACGGTGGCTCAGGGCGCGGTGCGGTTCAGCTTCGGCTATTTCAACACGAAAGAAGATGTGGACGCGGCCATCCGCGCTGTGGACACCCTGTGCAGGGAGGAAGCATGAGACCCAGAAGCTTACAGCTTGTAATTGCCTTTGATACCACCGCAGCGGCCCTCGCCTTTGAGGCGGCCGCCCCTGCGGCGGGGCTGGCCGGACGATTGATTCCGGTGCCCACCGCCATCACGGCAGGCTGCGGCCTTGCCTGGCGGGATGCCCCCGCCAGCCGGGACGCCGCAAGTGCCCTGCTGGCCCGGGAGGGCATTACAGGGGCCAGCCTGTATGAGCTGGTCATCTAATGATTCAACATTGCATATTCACACGCAGCGCTCATGCAACGGCGCTGCGTTTTTTTATCCCTCTGTGCAACTCTTTTGGAATTAGGGCTTCTTTTTTTGCTTGTTTTCATGTATAATAAATTGGTCTATGTCGACTTTTCAAAATTTGTTTCGAGCATACTGTTCTATTATAAAAACAACGAAGGATAAGCGAGGTTATTATGCTTTCTGTAAATGACGTAAGCCTGCAGTTCCAGGGCAACTATCTGTACAAGAATGTGAACCTGAATTTTGTGCCGGGCAACTGCTACGGCATCATCGGTGCCAACGGCGCCGGCAAATCCACCCTGCTGAAGATCATCTCCGGCGTGATCGAGCCCACCAGCGGCAGCGTGTCCATCGGGCCCGATGACCGGATGAGCGTGCTGGAGCAGGACCACTACAAGTACGACGAGTTCTCGGTGATGGAGACCGTCATCATGGGCAACCGCCGCCTGTACGACATCATGAAGGAAAAGGACGAGCTGTATGCCAAGGAGGATTTCTCCGAGGCGGACGGCGAGCGAGCCGGTGAGCTGGAGGCCGAATTCGCCGAGATGGGCGGCTGGGATGCCGAGACCGAGGTCAACCAGCTGCTGAGTGGTCTGGGCCTGCCCACCGACCTGCACTACGCCCAGATGGACGCGCTGGACGGCCGCCAGAAGGTGAAGGTGCTGCTGGCACAGGCCCTGTTCGGCCAGCCCTCCATCATCCTGCTGGACGAGCCCACCAACGGCCTGGACATTGAATCCATCGACTGGCTGGAAGAGTTCCTGATGGACTACTACGGCACCATCATCGTGGTCAGCCACGACCGTCACTTCCTGAACGCCGTGTGCACCCACACCGTGGACATCGACTACAATAAGGTGCAGATGTACGCGGGCAACTACGACTTCTGGTACGAGTCCAGCCAGCTGATGCAGCAGCTGATCCGCAACCAGAACAAGAAGAAGGAAGAGAAGATCAAGGAGCTGCAGTCCTTCATTCAGCGCTTCTCCGCCAACAAGTCCAAGTCCAAGCAGGCCACCAGCCGCAAAAAGATTCTGGACTCCATCCAGCTGGAGGAGATGCCCGCTTCCTCCCGCCGTTACCCCTTCGTGGGCTTTGACCCGGAGCGTGAGGCCGGTAAGGATATTCTGTTCGTGCAGGGTCTGACCAAAACCGTGGACGGTGTGAAGGTACTGGACAACGTGACCTTCACCATGAACAAGAACGACAAGATCGCTCTTGTGGGCGACAACGAGGTGGGCATGACCACCCTGTTCAAGATCCTGATGGGCGAGATGGAGCCGGACGCCGGCAGCTTCAAGTGGGGCGTTTCCACCAGCCAGAGCTACTTCCCCCAGGATAACTCCGCCTTCTTCGACGGCTTCGAGGGCAACCTGATTGAATGGCTGCGCCAGTACAGCCCGGATCCCACCGAGACCTTCCTGCGCGGTTTCCTGGGCCGGATGCTCTTCTCCGGCGACGAGGTCTACAAGCCCGCGTCGGTGCTGAGCGGCGGTGAGAAGGTGCGCTGCATGCTCTCCCGCATGATGATGTCCCACTCCAACGTTCTGGTGCTGGACCAGCCCACCAACCATCTGGATCTGGAAAGCATCCAGGCGCTGTCCAACGGTCTGGCCTCCTTCAAGGGCAACCTGCTCTTCTCCTCTCACGACCATCAGTTCATTGATGAAATCGCCAATCGGATTATTGAGATCCCCCTGGGCCAGGAGGGCTGCCTGGACCGCACCGGCAGCTTTGAGGATTTCCTGGCCTGGAAGAAGGAGCGGGGCCTGTAAGCCAGGTTCTCTTCCCTTCCCCATTCTATAAAACGCAGAAAAAGCAGCACCCGCCTCCGGACCTTCCGGAGGCGGGTGCTGCTTTTATTGGAGGTTGGAATGGCTGTTAACGTTGTCTGCGAGGCATAGTCCAGGCATTGTGGTCGGTATGGAGCAGCTGATGAGCACGATGGCTCATGGGCTCGCCCAGATACTCGGCATACAACCGCTGCACGTCCGGGTTCTCGTGGGAGAAGCGCAGTGCGGCGCTGCTGTCCAGTGCATAGAGGTTCTTGCCCCGTTCAAAGGCAAGCTCCTCGCCGTCGTGGATGGGCTGACCGCCGCCGCCCACACAGCCGCCGGGGCAGGCCATGACTTCCACAAAATCGTAGGCCACTTCGCCCTTTTCAATCTGTTCCAGCAGCCGACGAGTGTTTCCCAGGCCGCTTACCACGGCAGTGCGCACCACAGCGTCGCCCAGATGGAACTCGGCAGTGGTCACGCCGGTGCCCTGGCCCTGGCTGCGGACCTGCTTGAAGGCATCCGCAGGCGGGTTCTCACCCATCACCACATAGTAAGCGGTACGCAGGGCGGCTTCCATTACGCCGCCGGTGGCGCCGAAGATCACGCCCGCACCGCTGCCCGCCTGCATCAGAGCATCGCAGGAGCGGTCCACCAGGGTGTCCGGCCGGATGTGGGCCGAGCGCATCATGCGCACCAGCTCACGGGTGGTAAGCACTGCGTCCACATCGTGGCCCGCGTACTCGCCGTCAAACAGTTCCATGTTCCGCTCGCCCTTCTTGGCCACACAGGGCATGATGGACAGGGTGTAGATGTCCTCAGGGGAGCGGCCGATGGCCTGTGCAAAGTAGGATTTCATCACCGCACCGAACATCTGCTGAGGGCTCTTCGCGGTGGACAACTGCGGTACCAGGTGAGGATACTGGGACTTGATGAACCGAATCCAGCCCGGGCAGCAGGAGGTGAACATGGGCTTTTCCTTGGTTTCGCCGCGGGTGAAGCGGCCCAGGAACTCGGTGCCCTCTTCCATGATGGTCAGGTCGGCGGAGAAGGTGGTGTCGAACACATAGTCCACACCCATCCGCTTGAGGCTGTCCATGATCTTGCCCACGGTGGCCTCGTCCCGGGAAAGGCCCAGCTGCTCGCCCCAGGCCGCGCGAACGGCGGGAGCAACCTGGGCCACCACAACCTTCTTCGGGTCGGCAATGGCCTGCCAGACCTGCTCCGTGTCGTCGCGCTCATGCAGCGCGCCCACCGGGCAGTGGGTGATGCACTGGCCGCACAGCGAGCAATCCGCCTCGCCGATGGTGCGGTGACCGGTGACGTTGATGGTGGAACGGGAGCCGGTGCCTTCCAGATCCCAGATGTTCAGGCTCTGGACCTTATCGCAGATCTGCACGCAGCGCATGCACTTGATGCACTTGGCGGAATCCCGGATCAGGGGGAAATTCTGGTCCCAGGGCTGACGCTCCAGCCGCTCCTCAAAGGGCAGCTCGTGGATGTTCAGATCGCTGGCAATGTTCTGCAGCGCGCAGTTGCCGTTGCGGAAACAGGTGGCGCACTTGCAGTCGTGCTGGGAAAGGATCAGCTGCACGGTGTTACGCCGGTCGCGGCGAACCTTGGGGCTGTTGGTGTAGATGACCATGCCCTCTTCCACCACGTTATTGCAGGCGGTGATCAGCCGCTCCTTGCCTTCCAGCTCCACCACACACACGCGGCAGGCAGCGATCTCGTTGATTTCTTTCAAAAAGCACAGCTTGGGGATTGCAATATTATTCTGCGCGGCCGCCTCCATGATGGTCGTGCCCTTGGGCGCGCGGATGGCCAGCCCGTCAATTGTCAGGTTTACCATACCTTTTCTCTTCCTCCTTTGAACAGGCCGAAGCCGAAGTGATCGCACCGCAGGCAACGCCCGGCCTCCTGGCAGGCTTCCTTATCGGTCATGCAGTTTTCCACGCCCTCGAAGTCATGAACACGCTCGCAGGCCTGGCGCTCGGTGAGTTCCACACGGCCACAGGGGCTCTTGTCGGCCAGATCGGGCTCGGGAATCTCCACGTCACAGGTGATCTTGTGGTTATAACCCAGGTATTCGTCGATGTTGGCTGCCACAACCTTGGCCGCCGCAATGGCCTTGATTACGGTGGCGGGACCGGTGGCGCAGTCGCCGCCGGCGAACACGCCGGGAATATCGGAGAAGCCACCGGAGGTCTCGGTGAGGATCTTGCCTCGCTCCACCGGCAGACCGGCTTCCTGGAAGTGCTTGGTTTCGATGCTCTGACCTACCGCCACGATGAGGGTGGTACAGGGAATGAACTGCTCTTCTTCCCCGCTGGCCTTCACGCTGGCGCGGCCGTCGCGGATGGCGCTGATCATCTGGGGGGTGGTCCACAGGCCCTTCACATGGCCGTTTTCATCGGTTTCGATGCGGGAGGGAGCCTGCAGAGTGCGGATTTCCACACCTTCCGCCATGGCGCCCTCGATCTCGGCAGGCAGGGCGGTCATATCCGCCACACGGCGGCGGTAGACAATGCTTACCTTCTTGGCGCCCAGACGCACGGCAGTGCGCACCGCGTCCATGGACACGTTGCCGCCGCCCACAACGGCCACTTCCTGACCGTTTAGATCCATGGGCTCGCCCTGGCCCACAGTACGCAGGAACTCCACAGCGGAGACAACGCCGGGGGCGTCCTCGTGCTCCATGCCCAGCTTCTTATCGGTGCTGGCGCCGATGCTCACCAGCACGGCGTCGTAGGTTTTGCGCAGCTCTTCAATGGTGATGTCCCGGCCGATACGCTTGCCCATCTCCACCTTTACGCCGGTTTCCAGAATGGCCTGGATGTCGTCGTCCAGACGGTCCTTGGGCAGGCGGTAGTTGGGAATACCGTAGCGCAGCATGCCGCCCAGCTGGGGCAGCATCTCAAACACGGTCACCTGATGGCCCATCAGCTGCAGGTAGTAGGCAGCGGACAGACCGCCGGGGCCGCCGCCCACTACGGCGACGGTCTTGCCGGTGGAGGGTGCATTCTTCGGCGGGGGCACATGGCCCGCCCGGTCAGCCGCGACTCTCTTCAGACCGCGGATGTTGATGGCGTCGTCCACCATGTTGCGGCGGCAGCGGGCTTCGCAGGGGTGCTCGCAGATAAAACCGCAGGTGGTGGGGAACGGGTTGTCCTTACGGATCAGGCGGATTGCATCCGCATGACGGCCCTCACGAACCAGGGCAATGTAGCCGGGGATGTCCACATGGGCCGGGCACAGGGTGACACAGGGCACCGGCTGGCTGTAAGTACAGGTACAACGGCCCACCCGAATGTGCTGCTCGTAGTCATCGCGGCAGCCGATCAGGCTCTGGTAAACCATGCGGGCTGCCTCGTGGCCGATGGCACAGTCGGCGGATTCCATAATGGAAAGGGCCGTGTTCTCCATCAGGGTCAGGGTCTCCATGGTGGCCTTGCCGTTCAGCACATCTGTAATCAGGTGCTTGAGCTGCAAAAGGCCGATGCGGCAGGGTGCACACTTACCGCAGGTTTGCGCGTGGCACAGCTCCAGGAACGCGCGGGTGAGGTCCACCGGGCAAAGGCCCGGGGGGCTGGCCTCAATGCGGCGTTCCAATTCCTTGTACAACTGTTCGATCACCAATTGCGACCTGCTAGGGGTCGGCATTTCCAATCTGCTCATACCATCCTCCGCAAAAGTAATACTTTTATTTTCTGGTTTGATTTTACCACAACAAAGTACACCGGGCAATAAATGATAATTTTAAAACAAGTTTTTGAAAACTTTTCGTGCAAAGCGAACAATCAATGTTTTGGTTTTCTGTGCAATTTTTTTAGGTCTTTTCTGCATTTTTATAAAAAAACAGGGCTTTTTCCTCTAAAATGAAGAGGAAAAAGCCCTGTTTTGCAATGGTTTACACCATGTGTTTGTGAAAATTTTCTCAGATTTTGTTGCTGTAGAGCGGGGTCACATAGCTGCCATCGAAGCAGGCAGTGCACAGACCCTGACAGCCGCAGGCCTGCTTCAGATCATCCACGCTCAAAAAGCGCAGCGAATCCGCACCCAGCACCTTGGCCAGCACATCCGGCTCCAGGCTGGCGCTGGCCAGCTCGGCCCGGGTGGACATATCCACGCCATAGAAGCAGGGGTACTTGATGGCCGGAGCGGCGATACGCAGATGCACCTCGGTGGCGCCCGCCTGACGCAGCAGAGCCACGATCCGCTTGGAGGTGGTGCCGCGCACGATGGAGTCGTCCACCAGAACCACCCGCTTGCCCCGCACCACCGGCACGTTGGCGGACAGCTTGAGCCGCACGCCCAGATCGCGCTGGGCCTGGGTGGGCTGGATGAAGGTACGGCCCACGTAACGGTTCTTGATCAGGCCCATCTCGTTGGGCAGGCCGATGGCTTCACTGTAGCCTGCGGCAGCGGACAGAGAGGAATCCGGCACACCCACCACGATGTCGGCCTTGAAGAAGTTGTCCAGGTCTTCCTGGGCCAGCAGGCGGCCGCACTCACGGCGCACACCGTGCACGTTCTGCCTCTCCAGCACCGAATCCGGGCGGGAGAAGTAGATGTATTCCATGGCGCACAGGTTGCAGCTGGTCTCCTCGGTATAGAAGCAGCTTTCCAGACCGGCGGCGGAGATTTTTACAATCTCGCCGGGGCGCACGTCCCGCACCAGGTGCGCGCCCACGATATCGAAGGCGCAGCTCTCGCTGGAAACACACCAGCCGTCGCCCTGCTTGGCCAGCGACAGGGGCCGCAGACCGTTCTTGTCCCGCACGGCGTAGAGATTCTTTTCGGTGAGAATCAGGAAGGCGAAGGCGCCATCCAGACGGTTGCAGGCCTGCTTGATCTTCTCGATGAGCGGGCCCTTGGTGCCCTGCAGCAGATGCAGGATGATCTCGCTGTCCGACGAGCCCCAGAAGATGCTGCCCTTATCCTCCAGCTCCTTGCGCAGCTCGGCAGCATTGGCGATCTGGCCGTTGTGGGCCACCGCCAGCGCACCGCCGTTGGCCAGGCGGGATACGATGGGCTGCACGTTTTCCACCTCGCCGCCGCCTGCGGTGCCGTAGCGCACATGGCCGATAGCGTTCTTGCCGGTCATGCCGTCCAGATCGTTGCGGCCGAACACATCACTCAGCAGGCCCTTGCCCTTCCGGCAGCGGACGGTCTTGCCGTCTGCCACGGCGATACCCGCGCCCTCCTGGCCCCGGTGCTGCAATGCATGCAGGCCGAAATAGGTCAGATGTGCCGCGTCGCTCTGGCGGTATACGCCGAACACACCGCATTCCTCGTGCAGACCCTTATCCAAATACTCTCCCATAGTGTTACTTTTACCCCCTTGAAACAGATAAACCGGCCCGGTAATGATTACCGGGCCGGCGCATTTATAAACAGTTACTCACGCACCAGGTATGCGTCGCGGGCAGCGCCCACGGAAACATACTTGATCTTGCAGCCAACGGCCTTTTCCAGATACTCCACATAGTCCTTGGCAGCCTGGGGCAGACTCTCCCAGGTACGGCAGGTGGTGATGTCGCAGTGCCAGCCGGGCAGGAATTTCACCACCGGCTTGGCGTTGTCCAGCGCCTCGCCCATGGGGAAGCGGTCAACCTCTTCCCCGTTTACCAGATACTTCTCCACCACAGGAATCTCTTCCATGTAGTCCAGCACATCCAGCAGGGTCAGAGCCAACTCGTCCGCACCCTGGCAGAACACGCCGTAGCGGCTTGCCACCACATCAAAGGGACCCACGCGGCGGGGACGGCCGGTGGCCGCACCGAACTCATGGCCCGCCTCACGCAGAGCGTTCTTCTCTTCCTCAGTCATGGCCAGCTCGGCGGTGAAGGGGCCCTCACCCACGCAGCTGGAGTAGGCCTTCATGATGCCGATGCTCTTGTGCAGTTTGTGGCCGGGGATGCCCGCGCCGATGGGCGCGTAGCTGCCGATCACGTTGGAGGAGCTGGTGAAGGGATAAATGCCGAAGTCGATGTCACGCAGCGCGCCCAGCTGAGCCTCGAACAGGATCTTCTGGCCCTCACGGTCAGCCTTGTCCAGGAAAGCGCCCGCGTCGCAGATGTAATCCTTGAACAGCTCGGCGTATTTCTGGCACCAGGCCCACATCTCTTCCAGATCAATGGGCTTCTGGCCGTAGACCTTTTCCATGGTCAGGTTCTTCCACTCCACGATGGTTGCCAGACGGTCCTTCACGGACTGGTCCAGGTTGAGCAGGTCGCCCATGCGCAGAGTCTTCTTCATATATTTGTCGCCGTAGGAGTAGGCGATGCCCCGGCGGGTGGAGCCGAACTGGTTGCCGCTCTTGGACAGGCGGTCCTCCTCCAGGCCGTCCTCCGCCACATGATAAGGCATGCAGATGGTGGCCCGGTCGCTGATCTTCAGATGGCTGGGATCGATCTGGATGCCCTGTGCCCGCAGCGCGGCGATCTCCTTCTCCAGATGGGCGGGGTCAATGACCATGCCGTTGCCCATAACGCACACCACATCCGGCCGCAAAATGCCGCTGGGCAGCAGATTCAACACGAACTTGCCTTCGGGGGTCACCACGGTGTGGCCGGCATTGTTGCCGCCCTGATAGCGCACCACGATGTTGTATTCCTGGCTGAGCAGGTCCACCATACGGCCCTTGCCTTCGTCGCCCCAGTTGATTCCGGTGATTGCAGTTAACATAAATCCCTTGCTCCTTTGTTCCTTGGCTGATTGCCTCAAAGCCTGACCGCTTTGCAGCTGCGCAGTCAGACGAGCCTTTCACACAAACAAAGACGCCCACAATCTGCCTTTGCAGCGCTTTGTGAACGTCTTTATTCACTTTAAAATTTTACCATCCCGGCGGGTCCATGTCAATAATTTGCCAGAAATGCGCCGCTTATTTTTTTCGGCTGCCCTTCCCTGCCGCGGCCCGAACTCAGTATTTCAAACGAAAAAACGGCCTGCTCCGCGCTTTGTACACAGAGCAGGCCGTTTTGCTGTTTCGGGAT
Source organism: Gemmiger sp. An87 (assembly GCF_002159185.1). Lineage (GTDB taxonomy): Bacteria > Bacillota > Clostridia > Oscillospirales > Ruminococcaceae > Allofournierella. Next base: position 57,190 of record NZ_NFHD01000017.1, on the reverse strand, counting down.
GATCCCCGTCAACAACCGATCAGGCAGCCTTCCTGGCCTCGGTTTCCGCAGAGGGGAAGATAATCTTGTTGACGAAGAAGAAGACAACCATGGAGATGCCGCCGTTCAGCACGGTGGTGCCGATGTTGTAGATGAAGTCCGGCACCAGCAGACCGGCCACAGCCACCCAGATGCAGTTGATGGAGTTCACAATGCAGGTAATGATGCAGAACGCCACCAGATACCAGGCAATCTGCGGGCCCAGCTTGCCGTGAGAACGGAACACAAAGTTGCGCTGGATGGGGAAGTTGATGCACTCGCCGATCACCATGGCAACCATGTAAGCGCAGAAGTAGGCAAGGCCGCCGTGCGCCTGGTCATAGCCCAGAATGTTCCACTCGAAGGTCTCGCCGAACAAAGTCAGCGGAATGCCGGGCCAACCGAAGCTTGCATCGCCCAGACCTGCGAACGCGGCAGGCAGGAACTGCAGCATCAGGTACTTGAACACGGTGATCAGGTTGCTGACGATCACGAACAGACCGCCCTCGCGGACCCACTTGGCTGCCGCCGGATGCTTGGCGGCAAAGTTGTTCCAGAAATTCATTTATCTATATCCCCCTCAATTTTATCAGACGTCACTGGTCTGCTCCGTTTTACTTCTGTGCCTTGCGGCCGGCAAAGAAAGCCTTGATCAAACCGCCCAGGCCCTTGAAGAAGTGGCCGTTCACCATGGTCACCATGCAGCGGGCCATATCCATGGTCACCGCGCCGCCGGTCATCTTGGCAATGCCGCGGAAGGGCATGTTGTAGATGAACAGGATGTTCAGGTCCGGCTCACCCTTGGCAATGCTCTTGTCCTTCAGATGGGTCAGGATCTTGTAGACCAGACGGGCCAGCGGGCTCTTGGCATAATACATCTGGCAGATGGCATCGTTCATGCCCAGCAGGCCGCTGGCGTCCCAGCCGGATTCCGGAATGGGATGACCCAGCAGAGCCTCGAACTGTGCGTCGGACACCTGGCTGATCTTGCCGGTGTAGTAGCACTCCAGCTGAGCGGGATCGTAGGGGCAGGCAGCGCCGGTACCCTGTACAGTGACCTCACCCTCCAGGCGGATGTCAGCCACGCTGGCGCCCACCATCAGCTGGTATACGCCGCCCTCCACCTGCCAGGAGTCGGTCTTCACATCAAAGTAGCGGAAGGACTTGTCGTCCAGCTGGATGGTAACGGTTTTGCTCTCGCCTGCCTTCAGGAAGACCTTGGCGAAGCCCTTCAGCTCCTTGGCAGGGCGGAACACCTTGCCATCCTTGCAGCCCACATACAGCTGGGCCACCTCGGCGCCATCCCGCTTGCCGGTATTGGTCAGGGTGAAGGTTACCTCCTTCTCACTCACCTTCAGATCACTGTATTCGAAGGTGGTGTAGGACAGGCCGAAGCCGAAGGGGAACCGCACCGGCACACCGGCGGTCTCGTAGTAGCGATAGCCCACATACAGGCCCTCGCGGTATTCACTGGTGCGCTCCAGGCCCGGGTAGTAGGGGCTGGAGGGGTTTTCCTCACAGGTCATGGGGTAGCTCTCGGCCAGCTTGGCGCTGGGGTTCACCTGGCCGGTGATCACACGCAGCACAGCGCCCGCGCCCGCCTGGCCGCCCAGGTAACCATGGACCAGAGCCTTGCAGCGATCCAGCCAGGGCATCTCCACCGGGCTGCCCGCAGCCATAACCACAACCAGATTGGGGTTTACCTCGGCCACGGCCTCCAGCAGCTCCACCTGGTTTTCCGGCATCCGCATGTGATCCCGGTCCAGACCCTCGGTCTCGCTGATCTCAGGCAGGCCCACATACAGCAGAACCACGTCTGCCTTCTTGGCCAGCTCAACGGCCTCCATCTTCAGGGCATCGTCGTGCTTGTTGTTGCGCTGGTAGCCCTGGGCATAGCCCACAGACTGCAGCGGCATGCCCGCCAGCAGCTCATTGGCGGTATCCAGCTTGGTGGGGTTCACCAGGCTGGAGCCTGCGCCCTGGTAACGGGGCTTCTGGGCAAATTCGCCGATCACGGCTACCTTGGTGCCCTCGGCCAGAGGCAGGATATCGTCCTCATTTTTCAGCAGCACCACAGTCTCCTCGGCGGCATGGGCAGCCAGCTGATGATGGCCTTCCTTGTCAAACTCTTTGCCGGCAGCAGGTGCGTTGATGGTGGAGAACACCAGGCGCAGGAACTCGTCCACGCGCTGGTCCAGAATTTCCATGCTCAGGCGGCCTTCCTTGACCGCGGCCAGCAGCTCGCGGTCGCTGTCGCCGCCGGTGCCAGGCATTTCCAGATGGCTGCCCACGCGGACGCCCTCCACGTGATCGTTGGAGCCGCCCCAGTCGGTGACAACGGCACCCTGGTAGCCCCAGTCGTCCACCAGAACGTCCTGCAAGAGGTGCTTGCTTTCGTTGGCATAAACGCCGTTGATCTTGTTATAGGCGCTCATGATGGTCTTGGGCTGGCCTTCCTTTACGGCAATCTCAAAGCCGGTGAGGTAGATTTCACGGAAGGTACGCTCGTCCATCACGCTGTCGTTGGCCATACGGCGCAGCTCCTGGCTGTTGGCGGCGAAGTGCTTGGGGCAGGCGGAGATGCCGTTCTCCTGCACGCCGCGCACAAAGGCGGCGGCCATCTTGCCGCTCAGGTAGGGATCTTCGGAGAAATACTCGAAGTTACGGCCGCACAACGGGCTGCGCTTGATGTTCAGGCCGGGGCCCAGCAGCACGTTCACGTCCAGGCTGGCGGCCTCTTCGCCCACCAGACGGCCCACCTCCTGGCTCAGCTCCGGATTCCAGCTGTTGGCCATGGTGGCAGCGGTGGGCAGGCAGGTGGCGGGTACACTGGCATTCAGGCCCAGGTGATCGCCCGCGCCCATCTGCTTGCGAACGCCGGTGGGACCGTCGGACAGAAAGATGCTGGGGATGCCCAAGCGCTCGATGGGACGGGTGGTCCACACATCCCGGCCGGACAACAGACTGCACTTTTCCTCCAGAGTCATCTGATCGATCAAATCTTTGTACTTCATGGGCTTAACTCCTTTGCTCTCTAGCGCCCGCCTTGGGGCGTGGTTGGTCCATTGGCTGGTTCCCACAAAACGGTTTCAGGCAAAACCGCTCTCTGGGAGCCGGCCATGACCGGGGCCCCGCATGATTTACACGGGGCCCCGGCATTACGGCCGGTCAGTTACCGGTTATTGTGCTTCGAAGGAAGCTTGGAAAGCATTACGCTTCGGTGTTGGCCTGAGCCTGGGCTTCCTGCGCCTTGCGGCGGCTGTAGCCCTTGATGGTGCGCACTTCCAGCACGATCAGCACCGCAGCCAGAACAACGTCGATGGCGATGGCGGCGATCTGCCAGCCGGGCATACCGGGGTTCAGGTTCTCTTCCATGTAAGCGCGGCTGTTCACCACGGTGTACAGGATGTTCTTGCAGGCCTGACGGGCGGCCAGAACGCCGGTGGCGCTGGTGGTGTCGGTCAGGTAGTTGGTCTCGGTGGGGTAGTTCACCAGGCAGAAGTCGGTGCCGTTGCGGATGGCCTGGTCAGCGTCCATGTAACCGTACACGCCGAAGTAGTCGGTCAGAACCATGCCCACGAAGCCCCACTCGTCACGCAGGACAATGTTGCACAGGGCGTTGGAGGCGCCGGCCCACTCGGTACCCACATAGTTGAAGGAGGACATTACGGCATCTGCGCCGCCTTCCTTCACGGAGAGCTCGAAGGGCTTCAGGTAAATTTCGCGGATAGACTGCTCGTTGGCCCAGGTGCACAGCATGCTGTTACGGTTGGTCTCCTGGTCGTTCAGAGCGTAGTGCTTGATGTAAGCATACACACCATGCTCCTCAGCGCCCTGGATGGCCTGGGCAGCCAGCTTGCCGCTCAGCACGCCGTCCTCAGAGTAGTACTCGAAGTTACGGCCGCTGAAGGCGGAACGATGGATGTTCATGGCGGGAGCATACCAGCCGGAAACATCCAGATCATCAGCCATGCGGCCGATGGAGGAACCGAACTTGTAAACAGTGTCGGTATTCCAGGTGGAAGCCATCAGAACGGTACCGGCGAAGCCGATGGAGCCCTGACCGGTGAAGTTATTGTTGATGGAAGCGGGGCCATCACAGTCGTAGGTCTGAACCTTACCGATGCTGGCCAGAGGAGCGGTCTGGAAACCGCCCATAGCAATCAGTTCGCTCATCTCCGATACGGTCAGCTGATCCAGGAAGGTATCCCACTGAGCGTCGTCGTAAGCTACGCCGCGCATGTCGACCAGCTGCAGGCCATTCTTGGCGCCGGTGGTGGGCATCTGATCGTCGGGATTGTTATAGTTGTTGGGATCGTAGTTCGCGTTGTTCAGGAAGGCAGCCTTATCCTCTTCGGACATGGACATGCTGGCAGGAGCAGCGGTAGCCTCGGCGTAGTTGGCAAAACCGTCAGCGCGGGACAGATAGGTTACGTCGCCTTCCACATTCTCAAACTGGTTGGTGGGAGCGGTCTTGTCGGTACTGCGGCCGTCGCTGTACACGATGGTGCTGGGCACATTGTATACTTCGCTGTCCAGAACGGTGTGAGAGTCACTGTTGATGCTGATGACGTAGTCACCGGCCTCCAGCACGTAGGCAGCAGCGCCGTAGGTGTCGTAGGAAGCCATATCCTCAGCCTTGAAGCTGATGGTCACAGTCTCGGAAGCGCCGGGCTCCAGGATCTCGGTCTTGTCAAAGGCGACCAGGTTTGCGGAAGCCTTCTCGATGCCGCCGTTGGTGTAGGGAGGATTGTAGTAAACCTCCACAACGGTCTTGCCGGCCACGCTGCCGGTGTTGGTCACGGTCACGTCGAAGCTCAGGGTACCGTCGCTCTCGGTGATGGGACCCATCTCCTGAGAGAAGGTGGTGTAGGACAGGCCGTAGCCGAAGGGATACACAACGGTGGAGTCGTAGTCGATCAGGCCTTCTGCCGCAGCAGTCTCGTAGAACTTGTAGCCCACGTAGATGCCTTCCACATAGTTCACGAAGCTGGGCAGAGCAGTGCTCTGCTCACCGGTGGAGAAGCTGGTGGTAACCACCGCATGCTCATCCATATTGTCATAAGTAAACTGGCCAAAGTTGTTGGCAGTGGGGGTATTGAACAGATCGTAAACAAAGGTGTCCACGGTCTTACCGGAGGGATTCACCTCACCGGTAAACACCTGGCCCACTGCATTGAAGCCGTTCTGGCCGGGGCAGGGAGCGTACACCGCAGCGTCAACACCGTACTCCTTCAGGAAACCCAGCTCCATAGCGTTGTTGGTGTTGATCAGCACGATCACCTTATCAAAGTTGTCGCAGACCATCTGCAGCATCTCTTCCTCGCGGTTGCTCAGCTGCAGGTAGTGGTCGCCTTCATCCCAGTCATTGCCCTCATTCAGGCTGTCGTCATAAACACCGTTGAAGTAGGAGTTGCCGGTAATGGCATCTCGCTCGAGCCAGCTGCCGTCCACAACAGACACCATATCGGTGGGCATATCGGCGTTCTCACCGCCGGGACGGGAGATCACGACCAGAGCAGTGTCAGAGAATTCCTTGGCGCCGCTCATCAGCTCGTCGGTGTAAGCATTCACGTTGGGCTCGGGCAGAGTCCAATCCTGGGCCCACATGCCAACGCTGGGACGCTCGGCCTGATAGGTCTCGTAGAAGTTCACCAAATCCTCGTTCACATTCAGACCGGCATTCTTCAGACCGGTGATCAGATCAGTCACTTCGTACTGGTCGTTCAGGGCACCGGAACCAACGCCGCCGTAAACGGGAGCGGTGGAAGCCCAGCCGAACACATTCAGATTGGAGCCGCTGGCCAGGGGCAGAGCACCGTTGTTCTCCAGCAGAGTAACACCCTCGCCCACCAGCTCGGTGTTGACCTCATAGGCCTCCGCCATGCTTTCCTCGGTGATGGAACCGCCGCCCATAGCCAGGTTGATCACGGTGAACATGGGGCCAAAGCAGATCAGGTTAACGGTAATGACCAGGGCCAGCAGGATAGCCAGACCGGCCTGGCAGCGAATCATAGCCTTCTTGGCCTTGGGCAGTTTCATACAAGCGATCATGGCAATGATCGCCAGTACCAGAACAACGCCAAATCCGATCAGATGATATTTCATCGATTCCAGAACTTTGATGACGTCATCAATATTGATAGACAGCATTTCGTTTCCTCCTTAAAATGTAAATGCTTGCGTACTCGCCTTTGCAAAAGGCTGTTTCCTGTGCGCGCAGCCACCTTCCTTTCCGGCGCGTCGGCCGCGGTACATTCCCTGTTTGCACCGCATGGGCTCATCACGCCGCTGTCATTTCACAAGCCGGGCCCCATCTCTTGGCCCTGCCCGTTTTTCTGGATGCATTTTAACACATCCTTTTTACAAATTTCATGGCTTCTTCACAAATCGCAGCTTTTGCGCACAAACGGATTTTGGCTTTATTGATTCCGCACAAATGTCCGTCGTCTGTTTTCGTCATATTCACCAATAGCCTTCGACAAGTTACAAAAACGTTTCAATTTTGTTAGATCACACAAAAACAGCCCGCGCAGTTTCACTGAACTGTGAAAACTGCGCGGGCCATGTTCTATTTACTCCGGTTTCGCTTTGGGCTGCCCCTCTTTGGGTAGCGGAAGCAGAACCTTCATCTCAAACCAATTGTCTTTGGCGGCCACGGTCACGCTGCCGCCATATTTTTCCGCCGTATAGCGGATGCTCTTGATGCCAAAGCCATGGTATGCCTTATCCTTTTTGGTGGTCACCGGCAGACCGCCCTCAAATTCCAGCGTACCCTCATAATAATTCTCGAAGCGCAGCAGCAAAAAGCTCTTCTGCACCGCTACGGTCACGTGAATCAGCCGCTTGGACTTGTCCGCGATGCGTAATTCGCACTCGATGGCGTTGTCCAGCGCATTGCCGAAGATGGTGCAGATGTCCATCACACTCATAAAGCCCAGGCGGGTACCATCTGCCACACAGGTGAGGGTGATGCCATGCTTCTGGCAGTAAAGGCTTTTGCTGGTGAGCACGGTATCCAGAACCGCATTTCCGGTCTTGTTCTGGGCCTCGTAGGTTTTGATGTCCTCTTCCATCTCGTCCAGCCAGGCGGCACGGCGCTCCGGGTCGCTCTCTGCCCGCAGGGCCGCGATCTGGTGCTTCAGATCATGATATTTACGGTTGATCACATCAATGCTCTCGCGGGACTGCCGGTACTGCGCATACTGATTTTGCAGCACATTCTGGATGGACTCCAGCTCATAGCGCATGTGAAGCTCACCCCGCTGCACATGATAGGCATACAAAATCGCCAGACCGCCCAAATCAATCAGGGTGCGGGTGTTGAAGATGTCGGTCACGAAGCCCCCGCTGAAGGGGGTGTTGCTGTAGGCATAGCTGAGATTGCTCATCAGGAACGCGGCCAGACCGATGGCTGCGGCGCTGACGGTCTCACGCGGGGTAACCTTGAAATGGCGGGTAGCTTCCCTCCGGTGCCGTTCCAGCAGGAAAATAAAACCGAACACCGCCGCATAGATCACCGCCAGGCAAAGCAGCTCCCAGAGCTTGCTGCGCCAGCCCAGCCGGAACAGGGTGTAAAAATACAGCTGCCATTCCAGCGCCGCTGCAAACTCCGCCAGCAGGAAGGCCCGCATGCAATGGTAACAGGCATCCAGCACCGGAAGATTACAGCAGGCACAAAACAGGGCCAGCATCAGGCCAACGGCCACGATCATGCAGGGAATCCACAAAAACAACGGCGCATTGCCGGTGAGCTCCAGAAACAGGCATTGCGCCACCAGCATACCGCCGCTGATTCCCGCCAGCCGCCAGTCCCGGACGCGCAGCGGCAGTTGGGTAATATAAACCATACAGGCCAGCCACTCCGCGATGGCGGTGTAAAGCCGCGGAATATCAGGAAAGGGCATGGTGTTCACTTAATCACCTCACCCACGTAATTGGCCAGCGCTTCCATGAAATCATTCTTGCGGCCCCGGCTGATCAGCAGCTCCTTGCCGCCCACCAGAGCACAGCCACCCTGCACGCCATCCACATGCTCCAGATTCACCAGATAGCCCTTGTTGCAGCGGAAGAAGTTCAACGGCTCCAGCTTGCCTTCCACGTCCTTCATGGTTCCGCTGGTCACATGGTCGCCCTGCTCGGTGTGGAAGATCAGGTTATGACCCTGGCTCTCCACATAATAGATCTTGTCGATGTCCAGCTTCTGTGCCCCACCCTTGATGCTGATGGTCATGTAACGGCGGGCGCGTTTTTTCATCCGCTGAATGGCCCGGCTCAGCCGCTGGGAGAAGGCAAAATAGCTCACCGGCTTGAGCACATAGTCCATGGCGTCCACCGCATATCCTCGGATGGCATACTGGGCCATGTTGGTGATGAAGATGATCACCACCTCCGGGTCCACCCGGCGGATCTCCTCGGCAGCGGTCATGCCGTCCATGAATTTCATTTCCACATCCAGCAGGATCAGATCATACTGGGCCTTGTAGCCCTCCACAATCTCGTCTCCGTCGGAAAAGATGCTGATCTCGAACTCCTGCCCGCTCTCCTGAGAATAGCGCACCAGGAACTCCCGCAGCTGTGCCGCATAGGCCGCCTCATCCTCCACGATCGCAACGCTGATCATCATTCATTGTGCCGTCCTTTCCGTTTTCAGATTCCGCAAGTTTTACCGATTGCTTTTCATTACTTATTATAAGGAAGCCCCCGGAGTTTGGCAAGTATGCCCAAATCCGCCGGGATATCGTCTGTTTTTGCGCAAAAAAGGTGCGGCAGGCCTGCTTTGCCCGCCGCACCTTTACCATTTGCTTTGTTCCCGGCTGTTCAGCGCAGAACCACATACACGATGTAGCCCACATAAACCAGAATGCCGATGCCGCCCATCAGCCGGCTCATCCGGCCCTGCAGCCAGCACCACAGGCACATGACTGCCGTAACCACCAGCAGCACCACCGCGTCGGTGAACACCTCGGCGGAGCTTTCGATGGCGGTCAGCGCACTGGAAGCGCCCAGGATAAACAGGATATTGAAGGTGCTGGACCCGATGGCGTTGCCCAGTGCCAGGCCGCTTTCGCCCTTGCGGGCAGCCACGATGCTGGTGGCCAGCTCCGGCAGGCTGGTGCCCACCGCCACAATGGTCAGGCCGATCAGAGTCTCGCTCAGGCCCAGGGCTGCAGCGATGGCGCTGGCGCTGTCCACCACCAGATCACCGCCCCAGATGATGGCCACGATGCCAACCACCACAAACAGGAGGCATTTGACCACAGAGGGCTTCTCCCCTGCGTCCTCCTCGGTGCGGTCGTTCATGGCTGCACGCACGGTCCAGACCATATACAGCACCATGCAGGCCAGCAGGATCAGGCCCTCCCAGCGCTGAAGCACACCGTCCAGCAGGAAGAGCACCAGCAGAGCGGACGCCCCCACGCAGACCGGGAAGTCCCGCACGATGAGCTGCCGCTCAATGCCGAAGGCCAAAATCAGAGCGCAGCCACCAGCTACCACCAGCAGATTGAACAGGTTGGAACCGATTACGTTGCCCAGGCTCAGGCCGTTGCTGCCCGCCAGGCCGGCGGTAATGCTCACCGAAGCCTCCGGCAGACTGGTACCCATGGCCACGATGGTCAGGCCGATCACCACCGACGGAACCCGCAGCAGGCGGGCAATGCCGGAGGAGCCATCCACAAACGCATCTGCGCCTTTGACCAGCAGGGCAAAGCCCACCAGCAGGATCACAATATTCACTAACATCTTGTTTTCTCTTTCTCTTTGTATTCTCCACAAAGCCGAAATGAATTGTGCCAGAACGACACGAACCGATTCTCATGATACGAGTTCTTCCCTGCTGTGTCAAGGACATCCCCGTTCTCTGTTTCAAATTGCTGCAAAAAGCCGCCAGGTCGTTTCAACCCGGCGGCTTTTTCTTCACGCGAGCGCCTTGCAGATCATGGCGCGCACATGTGCTCCGCTCCGGTTCAGGCCCGCCTCTCCCTCGCAGCTCTGGGCCGCACAAACACTGAGCAGTGCCGCCTTGAGTACATAGCGGCAGTATTCATCGCTGCTGGAGGGCGAGATCCGGCCTTCCCGGCGGCCGGTGTCGATTACCTGCTGAATCAGCGCAGTCAGCCGTTCCTTGCACTGTTCCATAGGCTGGCGTGCCTGAACGGGCAGTTCCTGCTCAGCCTGAGGCGCGGTGAGCGCGGCTGCAATCACCCGGTAGCTGCTGCCCCGTTCCAGCAGCATCTTCACCACAAAACGCTGGGCGCTTTCCAGCTGTTCCTCAAAGGAAGCGCTGGAGGCCAACTGCTCCTCCAGAGCATTCAGCTCCCGCTCCATGCACCAGAGCATGGTCGCCGCCAGGATCTCTTCCTTGGAGGAGAAGTATTCATACAGCGTTCCCTTGCCCAGGCCTGCCGCGGTGGCAATGGCCTGCACCTTTACCTCATACATGGGCACGCCCTGCTGAGCAAGGCTCAGCACACCCCGGAAGATTTTTTCCCTCGTTTGCTCGCTCATTCCTCATCCTCCTCTCCCAGGTCCACCTTTTTCAGCTCCTTGCGGAACAGCAGGTCATACAGCACCGGCACCACAAACAGCGTAAGCAGGGTGGCATAGGCCAGACCGCCGATGGTCACGATGGCCATAGCACGGCTCATTTCTGCGCCCATGTCCTGGGAGAACACCATGGTGCTCATGGCCAGGATGGTGGTCAGGGCGGTCATCAGGATAGGACGGATACGGCGGCGGCCGGTGAGCACCAGCGCGTCCCGCTTTTCCATACCGGCCAGACGCAGCTGGTTGGCATAGTCCACAAATACGATGCCGTTGTTCACCACAACGCCCGCCAGAATCAAAAAGCCCAGCATTGCAATCACCGAGAGCTGCTGGCCGCTGATCCACAGTGCCAGCAGGCCGCCGGTAAAGGCCAGCGGGATGGTAAACATAACAATAAAGGGACTGAGCAGGCTCTGGAACTGAGCCACCATAATCAGATAAATGAACACCAGCGCCAGGGCGATCATCTTCACCAGGTCCACCATGGCGTTCTGGATGGTTTCCACCTCACCGCTGATCTGAATGGTATAGCCCTCCGGGGCCTGGTAGTCCGCCAGCAGCTGCTCCACCTGACGGCTGAGCAGGGTGGTGTTATAGCCCTCTTCGGTAACAGCGGTTACGGTCATATAGCGCTGCTGATTGTCACGGCTGATGGAGGCCAGGCTGGCATCGGTCTGCACTGTGGCAAACTCGCCCAGGGTATGGGTTTCCTCCTCGGTCTCACCGTTCTCGCCCTGCACCTGCACGGTGAAGGGATAATCCAGCAGATTCTCCCGGGTCAACGCGTCCCGCTCGTCCACGATCACCACGTCGTAGTCATCCTGCCCCACGGTGAGGGTGGTGGAGGTGGTCTCGGTGGTGAGTGCAGCGGAAAGCTCGCTGTAAACCTGAGCCACAGTCAGACCGTACTGCATGGCCTTGTCCTTGTCCACGGTCACCCGGATCTGCGGTGCGCCGTCCTCCTGGCCGTTGCTGATCTCAGTGAAGCCCTCCACCTGGCCCAGCAGGTCCATCATATCCTGACTGATGGACTGCAGAGTATCCAGATCACGGCCCTGAATGACGATCTCCATGCCGCTGCCGCCCAGAACCGACATGTCCATATTGGAGGTGGACACCGACAGCTCACAGCCGGGCAGCTGCTCCTGTACGTTCTGAGTCATCTGGTCCGCCAGCGCCTGGCTGTTTTTCGCGCCTTCCTCGCTGAGCAGCAGATAGAAGCTCATGCTGTCCACTGTGCTGGAACTGGTGCCGCCCATACCCAGCAGACTGGCGGTGCTGCCGCCGTCCATGGCGCCCACGGTTTCCACACCGGGAACCTGCAGCATGGTCTCCATAGCCTGATCGGCCATTTCGTAGGCATCCTGGCGCTTGGTATCCTGGGGCAGGGTGAGCGTGGCGCTTACCTGGTTGCCGCCCATGGAGGGCATAAACTCCATGCCCATGCGGGCAGTCTGCCACACAGCCACACCCAGCAGCACCGCTGCCAGGCCCAGCGGCAGCGCCTTGTGCCGCAAGCAGAACCGCAGCGCCCGGGCATAGCCGTTCACCATGCTCTCGAACCAGGGATGACGCTTCTCGCTGGCGGTTTTCAGCAGGGTGCTGCTGAGGGCAGGCACCAGGGTAAGGGCTACCAGCAGGCTGGCCACCAGAGAATAGGCAATGGTCAGGCCCATATCGGTGAACAGCTGGCGGGTGATGCCCTCGGTAAACACGATGGGCAGGAACACACAAATGGTGGTGAGGGTGGAGGCTGCAATGGCGCCCGCCACCTCCTTGGCGCCCCGCACCGCCGCTTTGGCTGCCGGGACTCCCTCGCTGCGCATCCGGTAGATATTTTCGATCACAACGATGGAGTTATCCACCAGCATGCCCACGCCCAGAGCCAGACCGCTCAGGGAGATCATGTTCAGGGTAACGCCGGAGAAATACATGAGCACCACCGCGAACATCAGGCTGATGGGAATGCTCAGCGCCACCACCAGGGTGGGTTTGAAGTCCTTCAGGAAGATGGCCAGCACGATGACCGCCAGCACACCGCCCCACGCCAGGTTGGACAGCACGCTGCTCACCGTCATCTGAATGTAATCGCCCTGGTCCATCAGCGGAGTGATGCGCAGGCCGGGATATTTTTCCTGCAGCTGCTCAATGGCCCGGTTGGCCTCCTTGGACACCTCGCTGGTGGAGGCGGTGGAGCCCTTCTGAATGGTCAGCACCACTGCGCTGTTGCCGTTCACCCGGGCATAGCTCTCAGCGCTGTTGTCGGTCATGGCGATGTCCGCCACATCCTTCAGACGGATGTCGCCCACGCCGTCGATGTGCATCAGCAGAGCGTTCTCCACACTCTCCTGATCCGAGAAGGCATCGCCCACGCGCAGAATGTAGGAGTCGTCTCCCTCCTTGATATAACCCGCGGGCATGGAGAAGTTCTGGGCCATCACCAGACCGCTCACCATATCCTTGGTAAGCAGGGTGGAGAGGTCTGCCTGCTCCAGCGCCTGCTGGCGGGCGTCCTCAAACTGCTCCTGTGCCTGCTCCATCTGCTCCTCAGCCTGGGCCAGCGACTGTTCCGCCGCCGCCAGCTGGGCCTGACCGCTGCCGAAGCCTGCCGCAGCGCTGATCTTGCCGCTCTCCAGCTGCTTGTAGGCCTCCTGGGCCTTTTCCAGGCCCTCCTGGGCGGCCTCCTTCATCATTTTTGCCGCCATCAGTTCGGTTTCCAGGTTGGCCAGCTCGGTCTCGATCTGGGGCAGCCGCTCGTCCATCTTCTGCTGCAGCTGGGTCTGCTGCGCTGCCAGCGCTTCCCGCTGGGCGGCCAGCTCATCCCGCTGAGCCGTTAATTGATCCTTCTGCGCCAGCAGCTGCTCCTTGCCCGCCGTCAGATCCGCCAGCGTGGTCATGCCCTGGTCAATCAGCGCCTGCACCGCATCCTTCAACTCCTGGGTGGGCAGCATGGCTGCAAGATCACTCAGTGCGGTATCCTCCGGCAGGCCCATGGCCAGCAGCTGGTCAATCCCCGCCGCCGCAACATCAATCTTTGCAATGCCGTCATCCATCTGGGCCAGACCTGCGTCCATCTGGGTCAGGCCGTCGGCAATCTGCTTTGCGCCGTCCTCATAGCCCTTCTTCTCCGTTTCCAGCGCAGTCTTGCTGGCGGTGAGCGCAGCCTCCTGACTGGCCAGAGCCTGGGCCTGTGCAATGGCGGAATCCAGCTGGGCACTGCCCTCCGCCAGCTGGCTGGCGGTCTCGGCCTGCTTATCCTCCAGGGCAGTCTTGCCGTTTTCCAGCTCGGCGCAGCCGTCTTCCACCTTCTGCCGGGCATCGTCCAGCTCCTGCTTTGCATCCGCCAACTTGTCGTCCACGCTGGCCAGAACCTGAGTATTCACCTCGTCGATCTTGTCCTGATTCAGGGTCACCTGCAGGGTCTTTTCCACCATGCCGGTACCGCTCACACTGGCCACACCGTCCAGCCGCTCAAAGCCGGAAATCACGTCGGAATCCACAAAATCGGTGAGTTCGTAGATATCCATATCCTCCATGTCCACGCTGGCGATCATCACCGGGAGCATATCCGGCGAAAGCTGCATGAGCATGGGGTTCTGGGCGGTGTCCGGCAGTGCGCCCTTGATCTGGTCCAGCGCGGTGGACAGAGCCACCATGGCGCTGTCCATATTGGTGTCCTGCTCGAACTCCAGGGCCACCATGCTCACGTTCTCGCTGGAGGTACTGGTCACGTTTTTCACGCCGCTCACGGTGCCCAGGCCCGCCTCCAGCGGCGCAGTCACCGCCGCCTCCACCCGTTCCGGACTGGCACCGGGATAGCTGGTGACCACCATCACATAGGGCAATTCCATGGCGGGAAGAAGATCCGTGGTCATGCTGGTAAAACTGATCACGCCCAGCACGATCACCATGATCACCGCCACCACCACAGTAAACGGCTTTTTCACGCAATATTTGGACATAGCTGCTTACTCCTTAATGAATCTTGCAAAATGAAGCCGCCATGCAAAAATACACAGCAGCGCAAAACCGACCGACCGGTCGGTCGGTCCACCAAACCAGTATACACCCACGGTTCATGCCAGGCAAGACCGGAACCAAAATTTATTTTTCGGCCGTCTGGCGCCCGGGCCGCTGCATAAACTTGCTTTTGCATGCAGAAAAAGTCGGTCTTTCCTGAGATATTTGCACAAATTTTATCCGAAGCGGGCGCGCAATTCATACGATTCACCGTTTTGTTTGTAACCCCTTGATTTTTGTGGGAAAATATCAGACAATATCCATGTTGAAGTGTGTGCGCGGCCTGCGGACGGGCCGTACCGATCTGTGATGAGGTGTTGTGTTTATGATGATCTCCACCAAGGGGCGCTATGCTCTGCGCGTTATGATGGATCTGGCGCAAAACCCGCCGGAAGAATATGTCGCTCTGGGCGGCGTGGCCGAACGGCAGGGCATCTCGATGAAGTACCTGGAAGCCATTGTAGCGCTGTTGAACAAGGCCGGTTTTCTGGAGAGCCGGCGCGGCAAGGCCGGCGGCTACCGCCTGGTCCTTTCCCCCGCGGAGTACACCGTGGGCGAAATTCTGAAGGCCGCCGAGGGCGGGCTTGCACCGGTGAACTGCCGGGAATGCTCTGACGGCGACTGCCCTCGTGCCGACCAGTGTGCCACCCTGCCCCTGTGGCAGCGGCTGGACCAGCTGGTGGAAAACTTTTTGCAGAGCGTGACCCTGCAGGATATGCTGGACGGCACGCTCCCTCCCGTTTGAGCTTTCGGGGAACATCTGCACAGCTGCAAAAGGCTGTGCAGAATTTTTTTATTTTTTCTTTTTCCTATTGACTTCCTTGGTTTTTTATGTTATTATCCTATTGCAACGATGGGAATTAACTTCTCACCCTGCTACAGCGTTTCCTGCCGGATATCCGGCAGTTTGATTCAGGAGGAATACAAATGGGCTATATCTACGCCGATAATGCGGCCACCACAAAGATGAGCCGCCACGCCGCCGAGGTCATGCTTGGCGTGATTGAAAACAACTACGCAAACCCCTCCAGCCTGCACTCCCCCGGCCAGCTGGCCGCCGTGCAGCTGGCCGAAAGCCGTCAGGCCATCGCGGAGATTCTGAACTGCGAGCCCCGGGAGATCATCTTCACCGGCGGCGGCAGCGAGGCCGACAACCAGGCTCTGATTTCCGCCGCGGCCATTGGTCAGCGCAAGGGCAAAAAGCACATCATCTCCACCAAATTTGAGCACCATGCGGTGCTGCATACCCTACAGAAGCTGGAAAAGCAGGGCTTTGAGGTAACCTATCTGGACGTTCACGAAAACGGCATCGTCCGCCCCGAGGACGTGAAGGCCGCCATCCGGCCGGATACGGTGCTGGTGAGCGTGATGTACGCCAACAATGAGATCGGCACCATCCAGCCCATTCGGGCCATCGGCGCCCTCTGCCGCGAACAGGGCGTGCTGTTCCACACCGACGCGGTGCAGGCGGTGGGCCACCTGCCCATTGACGTACAGGCAGACAACATCGACATGCTCAGCCTTTCCGCCCACAAGTTCCACGGCCCCAAGGGCGTGGGCGCGCTGTATGCCCGCAAGGGTGTGGCGCTCACCAGCCTGATTGAGGGCGGCGCACAGGAGCGGGGCAAGCGGGCCGGCACCGAGGACCTGCCTGCCATCGCCGGCATGGCGGCTGCTCTGCAGGACGCCGTGCGGGAGATGGACACCAACACCGCCAAGGTTTCCGCGCTGCGGGACCGGCTGATCGAGGGCCTTTCCGCAATTCCCCATTCCACCCTCACCGGCGACCGGGAGCACCGGCTGCCCGGCTGTGCCAGCTTCTGCTTTGAGGGCATTGAGGGCGAGTCGCTGCTGTTGCTGCTGGACCAGAAGGGCATCGGCGCTTCTTCCGGCTCGGCCTGCACCTCCGGTTCGCTGGACCCCAGTCACGTGCTGCTGGCCATCGGCCTGCCCCATGAGGTGGCCCACGGCTCGCTGCGCCTGACCCTGAGCCCGGAAAACACCCCCGAGGAGATGGAGCACATCATCCAGGCCGTGACCGATGTGGTGGCCTACCTGCGCTCGATCTCCCCCGTTTGGAACGATCTTCAGAAAGGAATCAAGAACTATGTTATACAGTGATAAGGTCATGGACCATTTTCTCAACCCCCGCAACTTGGGCACCATCGACGACGCCGACGGCGTGGGCGAGGTGGGCAACGCCAAGTGCGGCGATATCATGAAGATCTATCTGAAGATCGACAACGATATCATTACCGACGTAAAGTTCAACACCTTCGGCTGCGGCAGCGCCATCGCTTCCAGCAGCATGGCCACCGAGATGATCAAGGGCAAGCCGGTAAATGAGGCGCTGAAGCTGACCAACAAGGCGGTCACCGAAGCGCTGGACGGTCTGCCGCCCCACAAGATCCACTGCTCGGTGCTGGCTGAGGAGGCGGTACAGGCGGCCATTGCCGACTATCGTACCCGCAACGGCCTGCCCACCGACGATATCCCCTCCTGCAACGGCTGCTGCGGCGGCTGTCACAGCCATGACCACGGTCACGGCCACGACGAGGAGTAAGGACTGCTTTTTCTCTGATTTCCCCCTCTTTTCATAACATCCTCCAATCTGCATTTTGCGGCAAAGGACCGGCTCGCCCACTGGGCGGCCGGTCCTTTGCGTTTGATGCATTCTTCTTTTTTCATCAATCAGGCGGCATTTCGGCTGCTGAGAAATTCCTCAATGGCCTCCACGGTCTGCTTCTGCTGCTCCTCCGCAGAAATCGTCGCCGGGGCATCCCCCTTCTGGGGGCCGTAGTTGCCAAACTGGGCATGGTTGCCGCCCTCAATCTCCACCACGTTCTCGGTATAGTCCAGCTTATCCTCCACACTCTGGTTCAAAGAACCGTATACGGTGAGGGTATCCGCCGGGGAGTAGTCCCCATAGATATAAGCCCCCAGCAGAATCAGGCCATCCACCTCATCCGGGTGGTTCGAGGCAAACTGGGAGGCCATGGCCCCGCCCATGGAATGCCCGGCGATGTACCAGTGCTCCACCTCCGGGAACTGCTCCATTACTCCTTCGGCGGCGTTGGAGTCAAAAATTGCCATGTTGAAGGGCATTTCCACCAGAATGCAGGTGATACCGGTCCGGCGGATCTGGTCCAGCAGCGGCAGATAGGCCTGCGCCTCCACCTTCGCCCCGGGATAAAAGATGATGGCGGTATCGGTGGGCGCAGAGGGCGACAGAATGGTCAGATCACCCTGCACCGTGATGCCATTCTCCCCGGAAAGCACCGCCAGAGCCACATCCTCGGCCCGGTAATAGTCGGATACATACCAGAAAAAGGCCCCCATCAGCAGAATCAGTACCACCGGGACCACAGCCCCGGCGATCAGCAGCTTTTTGCGCAGGGGCATCTTGTGTTTGCTCATTCATGTTCTCCTTTTCTTGCCTTCTCCCATTCCGCCAGCCAGGCGGCTGCCTCCTGACGGGAATGAAAACGGATGATGGTTGTTTTCTCCCGAAAAGCGGCGAGCAGCTCGTTCATTCGGGGCAGCTGGGTCTTGGGGAAATCCTCGATCCAGCTGCGGAATTCCGGGTCAAACTCGGTCTCCACCCAGGGCATATCCTCCCGGGCAGTCCCGATGCGGGCGGCCGCGCTCTCCAGGCACAGCTCCAGCGGATAGTCCAACAAAAACACGGTATCACACCGTTCCAGGCGCATCTCCATGGTGCGCAGGTAATTGCCGTCGATGATCCAGCGGGGCTGCTTTAAGATATTCGCCAGCGCCGCGTCGAATTCCTCCGGGGAAATCTCGGTCCGGTCGGGCTTGTGCCAGATTCGGTCCAGATAACAAAGCGGCAGCCCGGTCGCCTGGTGCAGCGCCCGGGCAAAGGTGCTCTTTCCCGCACCGGGGCAGCCGATCACGATTACGCGTTCCATTTTCTCACCCGTTCAAGAGCTCCTGCAGCTCGTTCACCAGGCGGCACAGATGGAAGCCGTCGCACACCGCGTGGTGTACCTGCACCGCCAGCGGCAGCAATACCCCGCCATTCTCCTCATAAAACCGGCCCATGGTAAAGATAGGCGGCAGATAATCGTAGCCGTTTTGCAGGTTCAGATTGAAGCCCTCGAAGCTGGCCCAGGGAATCATGGATACCGGAAAGGTGTTTGCCGGGGTGTCCGGCCGAGCCATCATGCCCGGATTGTTCCCGTAGTTCGCCATGTCCTGCTCATAGGCTGCGCAAAAGGCTGCATAATCCGGCGTGTAGGCCGTCCACAGGTTGGAAAAGATCTCAGTCTCCTTGTGGAAGATGGTGTAGCAAGGGTGAACCACATCGTAATAGCCCGACTTCCCCGCCTCGTTCAACGCCATGCGGAACTCCTGATGCCGGTTCACCACCGTGGACAGATCATACAGCATGGCCGGGTAAAGCTTCTGCCCGCTCTGCCTCAGACGGGTGATGTCCAGCTTGAAGGTTCCGCTGTAGGTACAGGGGACCTGGTTGAAATAGTGGTTGAAATATTCCTCCCGCGGCCAGGCGGTACGGTCGATTTTAGTAAAGCTCATTGTTTGTCTCCTCCCTGTACCTGCTCGATCACCTTTCGATAGGGGCCCACGATGGCCTCGGTCATCTTACCCTTGGCCTGCTTCTGGATAGAAGGCACTGCCAGCAGCGCCCCCACCAGCTTCATCTGCAAAATTCGCTTTTTCTGCTTCTGGGGAAAGTCGTAGATGCCCTGCTGTTTATAGAACTTGTGGTCCGCCTTCATCAGGCCCTGCATCACATAGATCAGGTCCCGGAAAATCTTCATACCACCCACGCCGTAAAAATTGGCCGGACGGGTGAGCTTTTTGTCCATGGCAAAGGCCAGGTTTTCCGCCAGCTGCCGAATCTCCTGTGCAGTGTCACCCTCGTCGGTGGCAACGCCGCACAGATAGTTGCCGCCCACCTCGGCCCGGCCCTCCAGAATCATACGCAGGTTGGGCTCATACTGATAATCACCGCTGACCAGATACGCAATGGGTGTGCCGTGGGTCACGGTGCGGTGTCCGTTGCAGAACTGCCGGTCATCAAAGCACTTGAAGCTGGACTGGGTGTAATGGTCCGCGATGGTAAAGGCATACACAAAGCCGTCCGCGGTCTGTATGGTGTTCCGCAGAAAGTCGTCAAAACCGTCCTTATACACGCATTTTCCGGTAACCGCGCAGCCGAAGCAGCCCAGGCAGCCACCGTCAAAGGGGAACTGACGCAGATTCACCACCCGGCTTTCACAGGGCAGCGCAGCGCGAAAATCCGCGATCATATTAGCCAGATTTTCGTCATTTTCAGCGCAGTTAGTCACGATGACCACATTCCCGCTGCGGTCCTTGGCTGCCTGGGGCAGCACCGGCCGATAAACGGTTTTCTGCCGGGCCGGAGCCTTCACCGGCGGCACTACAAAGGGCCCATGCTCACAGGAAAACATCAGCTGGTCAAAGAAGTTCCGGGCATCCTTCTGGCCCTGTTCGGTGAGCAAATCCTCCATATCGGCAGAAAATCCGCGGATCACCTTCATGCCCAGATCGCAGCAGTTTTCCTCCACATAACGGTGGGCGGTCACGTCGTAAAAATGCTTGGAGGTGGTAATCTGACTGGCGAATTTGCCGGTCAGGTCCACCCCGTCCGCCTTGATCAGCTCGATCAGCCGGTGAAGCTGATAGGGTGCGATGAAGGTGTAGACCGGGTAGCAGAACAGCACCAGCTCGGCCTGCTCCAGAGCTGCGCGCACCGGCAAAAAATCCTTTTCGTATGCCTTGATTCGCTGGCCCACCGGCAGAAAGGTAAATTCATGCTCCGGATGCAGCGCCTGCAGATAGAGCGCTGTGTGAACAGTGGCGGAGTTCTTCCCCTTGGGACTTGCGTTCAAAACCAATATCTTCATGCTTGTTCCTCCAATTCGCGAAGCAGCCGGGCATACCAATCCCGCTCAAAACGGGCGGCGGCGATGCCGTAGTCGATGGTGTAGCCCTGAAACCGAAAGATGGAATCCCAATCCTTCCCGTCGGGTATCTCACCCTGGCAGATGGCATCGAAGCGGGCACGGATGGTCTGCAGTGTGGCTTCCATCTCCTCCATCTGGTGCAGATAGCCCCGAATGGCCTCTACCCGCTCCGCCGGGTCTGCCAGTCCCAGGAAAAACAGTCGGGCCAGTTCCATGTTCTTGACCTTATCCGCCTGCATGGGCTGGCTCACCCAGCCTGCAAAGGCAGTGCGGCCACTCTCTGTGATGGAGAAAATCCGTTTGCGCCGCTTGCCCTCGTTTGCCTCCCGGGCGCTGATGCGTCCCTCCCGCTCCAGCTTTGCCAGAGCAGTCTGCACGCTGCCCGCACTGTGGGAGCAGATCAGGGCCAGATTTTGCTTGATGAACTGCTGCAGCTCGTAGCCGGTCATGGGCGCGAGCATCAGCAGCCCCAGAATCAGATATTCCATAGGCTCACTCCAAATATATCGAATAGAGATATTATAAAAGGAACCGGCTGCTCCGTCAAGCAACAGGTTTCCTAAAAAAAATACCGCCTCAAGTGTTCACTGAGGCGGTATTTTAAACTATGATTCGTAGGTTTGTTACCTGCATTCCTTCTTCATGGCAAAGTAGCCGATGAGCACCGTCCACACATAGGCGCAGGTCTTGGGGATCATCAGCATGCCGATCATGGGAATGGTGTCGGCCCAGAGCACTACAGGGATGTAGAAGCCGAAGCTCAGCACGATGGTCAGCCACATCCAGCAGAAGGCCCGGTCGTTATGCTCCTTGGCACTGCGGTAAAACAGCAGGATGATCAGCAGACCCAGCAGCGCGAAAGGAATGTTGCGGTAAATGCCCCAGGAGAGTGGAGACTCCGCGCTGAGCCACTGGTTCTGCGGCATCATGCACAGGGCCACGCGCACAGCGGAAAGGATATACACCGCGGCGGTGAGGCCGTTCTGGCCAGTGATTTTGTAGCGCTGCCGCCAGACGTAGTAAAGCAGAACATAAAATACCGTCATGGTCACCGATGTAATCCACTTGCCCAGCCCCAGGGGGACGGTGTAGTTCTCCAGACCGGTGGTGCACAGTGCCAGCGCCCGGGGAATCAGATGGAAGGAATCACCTGCGCCCAGTACCACAGCCATCCAGCCAAACAGCCGGAACTGACGGTCGCCCTTGCTCCCCCGAATCATTAAAACGCCAATGGTGATGACCGAAATCAGATAGACCGCGTCAAATGAGGTCTCCACAATTGCCTGCATTGTTTTCTCCTTTTCTGTTTTGTTCTTTTATTTTGCATCGGAAGCTGTGGCGGATACCGCCTTGCCCCAGTTGCAGCCAAACAGCAGCCCGGCCAGCAGCAGCGATGCGCCCAGACCGGTATAAAACACTGCAATGAATTGCTCCGGCGCAAGACCGCTGGCCCGCAGCCCGATACCGCCGCTCATCATCACCGCCATAATGGCAAAGGCTTTTTTGTCAAAGAATTTCAAAAAGAAATGTCGTTCCTCTTCATAGCCACTGATCCGTGCGGTGTGCTTTTTCACCAGCTTGCCAAAAATGAGCACTTGAAATACCGCGAACACCACGGCAGACAGCAGAAAATTCAGCACGGATCGATGGGCCGGGTAGCTCATCAGGCCAATGCGCAGAATGTTGAACCCTGCCGCGCTCCATACCAGGCAGGCCAGAATCAGCAGCGTATTGCGTTTTACCTTCATGGAATACCTCCTATTGAACATCGTTCAGTATCAGGAATCAAAAAAGCCCCGCAGAGCGTCTGCACGGCCTGATTCCTTTTTCATGGACTGCTCCGCCCCGCCTTTTCCCCATTCTGTGGAACAAAGCAGCATCCGAGCCAGTTCTGAACACCGTTCATTATACTTAGCTCTGCCTTTCCTGTCAAGAGGGCCCAAAATTATTTCTGTGCATAATGTACTTTTTATTGCTGAAATCCGCTCCTTTTTCAATTTTTATGTGTATTCTAATAAAGTAATAAAGTTTTTTTCATGAAATCCATTGACATCCGTTTCCGGGAATGGTATATTGAACAAAATTGAATACGAAATGAAGGCTGTGACGAAGAATGGACCAGGATGATCCGCTGCAGAGAGCCGGTGGTTGCTGTGAACCGGTGCAGATTGCCTGACTCCTCTCCCTTCTGAGCTGGAGACTGAACCCCCGCTTTTTGGGGCAGTAGGGCATCCCGTGTATGCTGCGTTAACGCATAGAAGTTGTTTGACTTCGAACCAGAGCAAAGGCTGTGACGAAGACGGACCTGCAACGAATTTCACAGAGAGCCGGGGATGGTGTGATCCCGGTAAAGGACTGCAGTGCTTCCCATCCCTTCCGAGCCGGAGGCCCCAACGGTTTTCCCAGTAGGCGTCTCCCGAGCATGCTGCGTAAGTGCATAGAAGTTGTTTCGACTTCGAAGAGGTGGCGGATCTGTGAATCCGCAATTTGAGTGGTACCGCGAGTGTATTTTACACCCGTCTCAAAGCAAAATTCGCTTTGAGACGGGTGTTTTTCGTTTCAGAGCAGGAAAAGGAGTAAAAAAATTATGCTGTCTCTCGACAAGGTATTCGACGCGCAACAGGTTTTGAAAAACATCGTGCGGGAAACCGGCGTGGTCCGGGCATACGGGATCGCCCCGGACTGTGAACTGTATCTGAAACCGGAAAATCTGCAGATTACCGGCTCCTTCAAGGTGCGCGGTTCCGCTTATAAAATCGCCATGCTGTCGGAGGAGGAAAAGGCGCAGGGCGTAATCGCCTGCTCGGCCGGCAACCACGCCCAGGGTGTGGCGCTGGCGGCTTCCAAAAACGGCATCCAGTCCATCATCTGCCTGCCGGACAACGCCCCCATCTCCAAGGTGGAGGCCACCAAGGGCTTCGGCGCTCAGGTCTGCCTGGTGGAGGGCTGCTATGACGACGCCTATCAAAAGGCACTGCAGCTGAAGGAGGAAATGGGCTACACCTTCGTTCACCCCTTCGATGACGAAAACGTGATTGCCGGTCAGGGCACCATCGCACTGGAGATCCTGCAGGATCTGGATAACATCGACGCGATCATCGTTCCCATCGGCGGCGGCGGTCTGATCTCCGGCATTGCCTACACGGTCAAGCAGATTCGCCCCTCGATTAAGGTATACGGCGTACAGGCAAGCGGCGCGCCGAGCATGTACAATTCCATCCGGGACGGCTCCATCGAATGCCTGGACAGCGTGCAGACCATTGCCGACGGTATCGCGGTCAAGCAGCCCGGCCAGAACACCTTCCAGCTGGTCCACGATTATGTGGACGACATTGCACTGGTCACCGACGATGAAGTGGCCTGCGCCATCCTCGCGCTGATTGAGAACCAGAAGATGATCGCCGAAGGTGCCGGTGCGGTGGCGGTGGCCGCCGCCATGTTCGGCAAATTCCCCATTCAGGGCAAACGGGTCGTGTGCGTGATCTCCGGCGGCAACATCGATGTGACCAGTCTGTCCCGCGTGATCGACCGCGGCCTGCGCAATTCCGGGCGTTCGTCCAGTCTGCTGATCGAGCTGATCGATAAGCCCGGCCAGCTGAAAGACATCTCCCGCATCATCGCGGACTGCGGCGGCAACGTGACCGGCGTGCACTACGAAAAGGGCAACACCGAAAGCGTTCACGGCTGCTTTTTACGCATCGAGATGGAAACCCGTGACTTCGAGCATGTGCGCCTGATCACCCAGTCGCTGCGCAACGAAAACTTCAAGATCATCTAATCTTCCCCCGCACTTCAGAAAATCCAATCGTAAGGAGGAAACCACCATGACCCTTTCCGGCGCAGATATCCTGGTCCGCACCCTGATCGAGCAGGGCGTTGATACTGTATTCGGCTATCCGGGCGGCCAGATCATCAATGTATACGATAGTCTTTATAAATACCAGAGCGAAATTCATCATGTACTGACCGCCCATGAGCAGGGTGCGACCCATGCGGCAGACGGTTATGCCCGTACCACGGGCAAGCCCGGCGTGGTGATCTCCACCTCCGGCCCCGGCGCCACCAATCTGGTGACCGGCATCGCCACCGCTTATCTGGATTCCATCCCGCTGGTGGCTCTGTGCGGCAACGTTCCCACTACCCAGATCGGCACCGACAGCTTCCAGGAGATCGACATCACCGGTGTGACCCTGCCCATCACCAAGCACAATTACTTCGTCAGCTCGGTGGAGGATCTGGCCGACACCGTCCGCGAGGCGTTCCAGCTTGCTCAGTCCGGCCGCCCCGGCCCGGTACTGATCGACATTCCCAAGGACGTGCAGATTGCCACCTGTGAGTACAAGCCTGCCCCGCCGGTCACCGCCGACGAGCCGGTGAGCGCCCCCATGGCGCAGGTGGAGCAGGCGGCGGTTCTTATCAACGCCGCCAAACGCCCCTTCATCTATTTTGGCGGTGGCATGATCGCCGCTGCCGCCCAGGAGGAGATGCTGGCGCTGGCCGACGCCATTGATGCCCCCATCGGCTGTTCGCTGGCGGGCATCTCCGGCATCCCCACCGACCATCCCCGCTTTCTGGGTATGCAGGGCATGCACGGCCACTACGCCTGCTCGCTGGCAATGCACAACGCGGACCTGATCATCTCTCTGGGTGTTCGCTTCAACGACCGGGTTACCGGCAACCGTTCCAAATTCGCCCCCGGCGCACGCATTGTACAGGTGGATGTGGACGGCTCCGAACTTTCCAAAAACATTCCCGCCACTGTGGGACTGTGGGGTGACGTGAAAAAGACTCTGCAAGCGCTTCTCCCCCTCATCCGTCCCTCCCAGCTGCCGGGATGGCAGAGCGTGGTCGCCCAGCTGCGGCAAGAGGAGGAGGAAAGCCTGGACCACCGCCCCGGCCTGACCCCGCGCAACGCGATTATGGCGCTGAACGAACGGCTCAGCCCCTCCACCCCGGTGGCCACCGATGTGGGCCAGCACCAGATGTGGGCTGCGCAGACCCTGCGCTTCTGCCAGTCCCGCCGTTTCGCTTCCAGCGGTGGCCTGGGCACCATGGGCTACGGCATGGGTGCTGCGATCGGTGCCTATTTTGCCACCGGTGAGCGAACCGTACTGGTCACCGGCGACGGCAGCTTTGGCATGTGCCTGAATGAGCTGGCCACCGCGGTCAGCAACCGGATTCCCCTGGTGATTTTACTGATGAACAACGGTGTGCTCGGCATGGTACGCCAGTGGCAGACCCTGTTCTTTGAAAAGCGCTACTCCAATACGGTGCTGAACCGGAGCACCGATTTCGTCGCCCTGGCCAAAGCCTTTGGCGCGGCCGGTGAAACTGCCGACACCCTGGAGGAGCTGAACGCCGCACTCGACCGGGCCTTCGCCTCGGACGGCCCCTATCTGATCGATTGTGCCATCGAAAAAGACGAATTCGTTCTGCCTATGCTGCCTCCCGGAGGAAGCGTGGAGGAAATCATTACGAAGGTAGGTGACTGAAGATGAATCGATACACCATCGCCGTACTGGTCCGCAACCAGTTTGGCGTTCTGAACCGGGTGACCAGCATGTTCCGCCGTCGCCAGTTCAACATCACCGCTCTGACGGTGAGCGAAACCGAATCCAATCAGTATTCCCGCATTACCGTGGTCTTCAGCGGCGATGCACTGAAGGAGCAGCAGCTGATCAGTCAGCTGCAGAAGCTGCCGGATGTTTGCTCCATTCGCCAGCTGCACAGCGAGGATTCCATCAGCTGTGAGCTGCTGCTCATTAAAATGGCCAATGAGCCCTCCACCCGGGAAGAGATCCGCGCCGCCGCTTCTGCCTTCGGGGCCGATACCGTGGACTACTCTCAGCACGCCATGGTCTTCCGCCTGACCGATACCAGCCACCGCATTGACGATTTTCTGGATTTCATGCGAGACTATACCATTCTGGAAATCTGCCGCACCGGCTGTGTTTCCCTGCAAAAGGGCAGCGCCACCCTTCGCCAGGATGTGGACGAATGAGCATTCCGATTTGCTTTTTCTAAGGCGGCACCGCATTTTTCCGCCGGTGCCGCCCCAACATACAAATTATAAAGAAAGAGGTACATTACAATGCAAAGAATTTTTTATCAGCAGGACTGTGATCTCCAGAAGCTGGCAGGCAAGACCGTTGCCATCATCGGCTACGGCTCCCAGGGCCACGCACACGCGCTGAATCTGAAGGAAAGTGGCGTGGACGTGGTAGTCGGCCTGTATCCCGGCTCCAAGAGCTGGGCCAAGGCTGAGGCTCAGGGCATGAAGGTCATGAACAGCGACGAGGCCGCCAAGGTTGCCGACGTGATCATGATCCTGATCAACGACGAAAAGCAGGCTGCTCTGTACAAAGAGAGCATCGAGCCCAACCTGACCGAGGGCAAAACCCTGGCCTTTGCTCACGGCTTCAACATCCACTACGGCTGCATCAAGCCGCCCAAGAACGTCAACGTGATCATGGTTGCCCCCAAGGGCCCCGGCCATACCGTGCGCAGCGAGTATCAGGCCGGTAAGGGTGTTCCCTGCCTGGTAGCCGTGGAGCAGGATGCCACCGGCGACGCGCTGGAGATTGGCCTGGCCTATGCTCTGGGCATCGGCGGCGCCCGTGCCGGTGTGCTGGAAACCACCTTCCGCACCGAGACCGAGACCGACCTGTTCGGTGAGCAGGCCGTGCTGTGCGGCGGCGTCTGCGCCCTGATGCAGGCCGGCTACGAAACCCTGGTGGAGGCCGGTTATGACCCCCGCAATGCCTACTTTGAGTGCATCCACGAGATGAAGCTGATCGTAGACCTGATCTACCAGAGCGGCTTCTCCGGCATGCGCTACTCCATCTCCAACACTGCGGAGTACGGCGACTATATCACCGGGTCCAAGATCATCACCGACGAGACCAAGAAGGCCATGCGCAAGATCCTGAAGGACATCCAGGACGGCACCTTCGCCAAGGACTTCCTGCTGGATATGTCCTCTGCGGGCAGCCAGGTGCATTTCAACGCCATGCGTAAGCTGGCTTCTGAGCATCCCAGCGAAGTGGTTGGCCAGGAAATCCGCAAGCTGTACAGCTGGAGCGACGAGGAGCAGCTGATCAACAACTAATTTTCTCCCTCGCTGTTTTTCTCAAGCATCGGCCCGCCTGGTTTTCCAGACCGGGCCGGTGCTTGCCGTTTTTTGCAGAGGAAATCTGCGTCCCTGGATTTTTCCGCAAAGGAGGTGGGCGCACACCGGCGCAGGGCTTTGTCTGCCTTGCTCGGGCGCGCCATAGGATATGAACCCAAAGGAATTGAAGCTGCTTGCCACCCGGCTTCAGGCGCTGGCTCTGTTCCGCTCTCTGCGCACTGACCCGGTGCTGGCCGCACTGGAAGACTTTCTGGCCGCCCCGGACCCGGAGCGCTACGCGGCGTTTGTCTGCGCCCTGTACGAGGCCAACGGCGGCGATCTGACCGGACACATTGAACAGCTTTGCGCCAACAGCGATACGGTATATGTACGGATGCTGGGTGCAGGCAAGCAGCCCGGACCCCATCTGCAGCATGCGCTGCAAACGGAGCTGGCCACCCTGCAGCAGGTCGCCTGCCTTGAGGCTTCCTGCCTGCAGACGTTGATGGAAAACGCCGATTTTCTGCCGGAGTACCAGTGCCGGCCGATTGACCTGCCCGCCCTGATTCTGCACCGGTTGAAAAACATTCACCGCTACGGCTACGGTATCTACGCCAGTCACGGTATGTTCTGCGTGGACGATGCGGGCCAGATTCTGCCGGTATCTCATCCGGACCCGGTGGCGCTGTCCGATCTGGTGGACTACGAAGCGCAGCGCGCGGTGATTCTGCAAAACACCCAGGCGCTGCTGGAGGGAAAACCCGCCGCCAACATCCTGCTCACCGGCGACGCAGGAACCGGCAAATCCTCCACCGTGAAAGCGGTGGGAAATAAGCTGTTCGACCAGGGGCTGCGCATCGTGGAGGTCCGCAAGGACCAGCTACGGGTCATTCCTCAGGTGCTGGAACAGCTGTCCGCCAATCCGTTAAAATTCATCCTCTTCATCGATGATCTTTCCTTCGTGAAGCAGGACGATAATTTCAGCACCCTCAAGGCCGTGCTGGAGGGCTCGGTGACCGCAAAATCCCGTAATGTGGTAATCTACGCCACAAGCAACCGCCGCCACATCGTCCGAGAATCCTTCTCCGAGCGGGATGGCGACGAGGTGCACCGCAACGACACCATGCAGGAGCTGGTTTCGCTGTCGGCCCGGTTCGGCATCCACATCACCTTCTCCAAGCCCAACAAGAGCACCTACCTGAATATCGTGCATCATCTCGCCCGAGCCGCCGGGCTGAAGCTGTCGGAGGAAGAGCTGGATCTGCGCGCCGAACAGTACGCGCTGGAACGTGGTGGTCGGAATGCACGCCTGGCCCGCCAGCTGGTGGACCGGCTTCTGAGTGAACAATAACCAAACTCGCCATAGAACAAATCAGAGTCTTGTCAAAAAAGAGGGCCTCTTTGTACTGAAGCAAAATAAAAGGTCTAACTGATCAGCAAAAATCAGTTAGACCTTTTTCTTTTCGGATAAATTGACCGCGCGTTCGCAAGCCATTCGATCATTCAAGAATAAATCGAAATTGGGCAAATGCGATCAATCTGCTGTCAAAGAGGATTTTTCAAGAGCCGCAAACCCAGTGTTTATGCGGGTTTGCGGACTCTCATATCCACTTTTACCTTATTCGAACTCGATGGTTGCCGGGGGCTTACCGGTGCAGTCGTACATGACACGGTTGATGTGGGGAACCTCGTTCACGATGCGGCTGGTCACCTTGGCAATCAGATCCCAGGGCAGGTAGGCAGGCTCGGCGGTCATGAAGTCGGTGGTGGTCACCGCACGCAGGGCCACTGCGTAATCATAGGTGCGCTCGTCGCCCATAACGCCTACGCTGCGCATGTTGGTCAGCGCTGCGAAGTACTGGCCCAGGTTCTTGTCCTCACCGGCGGCGGTGATCTCCTCGCGCCAGATGGCGTCGGCATCCTGCACCATCTTGATCTTCTCTTCGGTCACTTCACCGATGATGCGGATGGCCAGACCGGGGCCCGGGAAGGGCTGACGGCTTACCAGGTACTCAGGAATACCCAGCTGACGGCCCGCGTTGCGCACCTCGTCCTTGAACAGGTCGCGCAGAGGCTCGATGATTTCCTTGAAGTCCACGTAATCCGGCAGGCCGCCCACGTTGTGGTGGCTCTTGATCACGGTGCTCTCGCCACCGGCGCCGCTCTCCACCACGTCGGGGTAGATGGTGCCCTGCACCAGGAAGTCTACGGTGCCGATTTTCTTGGCCTCTTCCTCGAAGACACGAATAAACTCCTCGCCGATGATCTTGCGCTTCTTCTCGGGCTCTTCCACGCCCTTCAGCTTATCGTAGAAGCGCTGACGGGCGTTCACACAGATGAAGTTCAGGTCGTAGGGACCCTCGGGTCCGAACACGCTGCAAACCTCTTCGCTTTCGTTCTTACGCAGCAGGCCGTGGTCCACGAACACGCAGGTGAGCTGCTTGCCCACTGCCTTGGCCAGCATAACGGCAGCCACAGAGCTGTCCACACCGCCGGACAGAGCGCACAGCACCTTTCCGTCGCCTACCTTGGCACGGATGGCCTCGATGGACTTCTCCACGAAGGAATCCATGGTCCACTCGCCCTTGCAGCCGCAAACGTTGTACACAAAGTTGGAGAGCATCTTGGTGCCTTCCTGGGTGTGCAGCACTTCGGGGTGGAACTGCACGGCGTACAGGTTGCGCTCAGGCCACTCCATGGCAGCCACCGGGCAGTTGGTGGTGTGGGCGCTGATGGTAAAGCCGGGAGCCGCCTTCTCGATGTAATCGTTATGGCTCATCCAGCAGATGGTCTTTTCGCTCACGCCCTGGAACAGCTTGCTCTTGGTGTCCACGTTGACCTCGGTCTTGCCGTATTCCCGCTCGGGGGCAACACACACATGGCCGCCCAGCAGATGCATCATCAGCTGCGAACCATAGCAGATGCCCAGCACGGGGATGCCCAGCTCGAACACCTCGGTGCTGATGGAGGGGGAATCCTCCAGATATACGCTGTTGGGGCCACCGGTAAAGATGATGCCGGCGGGCTTTTTCTCCCGGATGGCCTCCATGGCCTTGGTGTAGGACACGATCTCGCTGTAAACGTGGCACTCACGCACACGGCGGGCGATCAGCTGATTGTACTGGCCGCCAAAGTCCACAACTAAGATGGTTTCTGCCATTGATTTTCCTCCCTTTGCGACTGGTTTGCTTCACAGTTTACCCATGATTATAGCACATCTTTTGGGGCAAGGAAACAGCAAAATCGAAAATTTGCCGGTATTTCGCCGCTTTTTCCGTTTTTCCAGTGCGCACAGCGATTATCCGGCCGATACTGGTAAAAGCGCCCAAAATCACCCCCATCCTACGCTTGACAAAGCTGCCTCATATCCTGTATCATCTAGGCATTCCCACTAAACCCGAAAAGGAGAGCATTTGATTTATGGACGACTGCGACCCTGCCCGATGCCCCATTGCAATTGAATCAGACAGACGGTACAAGACACACCTGTTTTCTGCCCTTGCGGGAAACGGGCGTGTCTTTTTGCGTTTCAGACGGATGCTGCGCTAGCGGCACTTTCCTCTTTGCGGGTGTCAATCCGACTTGCCCGCCCCGCCTGTTTTTTGATTCACCAACTTGAAAAAGGAGCTTATATTTTATGAACCCCATTGTATGGCAGATTCTTCTGCAAATCATTCTGATCGCACTGAACGCGGTGTTCGCCTGCGCCGAGATCGCAGTAATCTCGGTGAGTGATGCCAAACTGGCCCAACTCATTGCTCAGGGCGACAAGCGCGCTGTGCGCCTGGCCCGGCTGACCAGCCAGCCCGCCCGCTTCCTGGCTACCATTCAGGTTGCCATTACCCTGTCCGGCTTCCTGGGCAGCGCCTTCGCGGCGGACAACTTCGCGGGCATCCTGGTGGACAGCCTGCTCAGCCTGGGTGTGCCGGTGCCCGCCCAGACTCTGAACGCAGTATCGGTGGTGCTTATCACCCTGATCCTCTCCTACTTTACCCTGGTATTCGGTGAGCTGGTACCCAAACGCCTGGCCATGAAAAAGGCCGAAAGTCTGGCGCTGTCTATGTCCGGCATGATCTCAGCGCTGGCCCGGGTGGCCTCCCCCATCGTGTGGGTGCTCACCGCCTCCACCAACCTTGTACTCCGACTGTGCGGTCTGGACCCCAACGCTGAGGAGGACGAGGTAAGCGAGGAAGAAATCCGCATGATGGTGGACGCGGGCAGCGAAAAGGGTGTGATCGACCAGGAGGAACGGGAGTTCATCCAGAACGTATTTGAGTTTGACGACCGCACCGTGGCCGAATTCGCCACCCACCGCACTGAACTGACCGTGCTCTGGCAGGAGGACAGCGACGAGGTCTGGGACGCCACCATCCGGGAGAGTCGCTTCGCCAAATACCCGGTATGCGGTGAGACCGCCGACGATGTAATCGGTATCCTGAACGTGCGGGATTACTTCCGCCTGCAGGACCGCAGCCGTGCTCAGGTGATGGAAAAGGCGGTACGTCCGGCCTATTTTGTGCCCCAGCATCTGCGGGCGGACGTGTTGTTCCGGGAAATGAAGCGCACTCGCAACCATTTTGCCGTAGTACTGGACGAATACGGCGGTGTGACCGGTGTGGTGACCATGAACGACCTGCTGGAGCAGCTGGTGGGTGACCTGGAGGACGACATGGAAAAGGCCGCTCAGCCCCGGGAGATTGAACCTCTGACCCCCGGCCGCTGGCGGGTACAGGGCTCCGCTCCCCTGAAGGAGGTAGCCCGCAGTCTGTCGCTGGAGATAGACGAAGAGCTTCTGGATACATACGACACCTTCGGCGGCTTTGTGTTCGGTCAGCTGGGCACGGTACCTGCCGACCAGGAGCGTTTTTCCGCCAAGCTGCCGCCGGTGTGCATTTACACCGCTCGGGTGCGGGACCACCGGCTGGAGGATGCGGTGGTAAGCCCTCTGGCTCCGCCGGAGCCTGCCAAAGCGGATGAGAATGCCGAAGAGCGCTAATTTCCCCGTTTTTCTCCTTCCATAAACAACAACGAAAAAACGCCCGTGATCTGTGCAGTTTGCCAGATCACGGGCGTTTTCTGTTTTTGTATCCGAAGGCGTTTTAGAACTCCACACCCTTGCGGCCCGGGATGCCCCGGTCGAAGGGATGACGGTGGCAGCGCATTTCGGTGCAGTAGTCTGCCGCGTCCATCAGCCACTGGGCAGGCTCATGGGCGGTGATCACCAGCTCCAGTCCTGCAGGCTTGTGCTCCACCAGCTGGCGCAGGGTATTCATATCCTCCAGCATATCCAGCTGGCAGAGGGAACCCGCTTCGTCCAGCACCAGCAGGTCCACCTGCCCCTCGTTCACCAGACGGATGGCTTCATTCAGCATCTTCTGCTGTACGGCACGGGCGGCCTGTTTTTCTTCTTCGGTCATTTTGAACACGAACTTCATGGTCTCAGTGCTGCGGATCACCCTGGCACCCAGCTTTTCCAGCCCGGCAACCTCCCCGCTGGGGTGGCTTTTCAGGAACTGGACCACCACCACACGCCAGCCGTTGCCCAGCGCCCGCAGCGCCAGGCCCATGGAGGCGGTGGTTTTGCCCTTGCCGTTGCCGAAATAAAGATGTGTCAAGCGTTCTTTCATGTTGTTTCTCCTTTTGCGCTCCCGGTCAGTACAGCCTGCAACCGGGCACGGTTTTTCCAGTAATATACAAAGCCCACCAGGTCCGCCAGGAACCAGCCGATGGGAACCGACCACCAGATGCCGGTGACCCCGATGGCCGGGATGGCGGACAGGCCATAGGCCAGGATAACCCGGGTGCCCAGCGAAAGAATGGTGAGTACCACCGACATTCCCGGTTTTTCCATGGCCCGATAGAGGCCGTACAGCAAAAACAGACAGCCGATGCCGCAGTAGAAGCTTCCCTCAATGCGCAGATACTGCACGCCGATGGCCAGGATCTCGGTCTCCTCAGGGGCCACAAAGATGAGCATCAGCGGGTGGGCAAAAACAAACACCAGGGCACTCACTGCCACACAGAACCCGGCCGAGATGGCCACCGCCCGCCGGATGCCCTTCTGGATGCGGTCAGCCTTGCCTGCTCCGTAGTTCTGGGCCACGAAGGTGGAAAAGGCATTGCCCAGATCCTGGGCAGGCATGTAGGCGAAGGTGTCGATCTTCACCGCGGCCGCAAAAGCAGACATCACCGCCGGGCCAAAGCTGTTCACCCGGCCCTGCACCATCAGGATGCCGAAGTTCATAATGGACTGCTGCATGCAGGTGAGCAGTGAGTAACTGGCCACCTCGGCCAGACGGGCCCGGCCAAAGCGCCAGTGCTGTTTGTGGGGCAGCAGCTCCCGGGCACCGAACAGGCTGTATATCGCCAGCCCGATGCCGGACAGATACTGGCTGAGAACGGTGGCAAAGGCCGCTCCCGCCACGCCCCAGTCAAAGCGAAGCACGAAAAGCAGATCCAATCCGATGTTCATTACCGAGGAAACGCCCAAAAAAGCCAGCGGCACCGCCGAGTTGCCCACCGCCCGCAGCATACAAGCGAAATAGTTGTACAGGAAGGTGGCGGGAATGCCCGCAAAGATCACCAGCAGATACACCCGCATCAGGTCCCAGACCTGCTCCGGTACCTGCAGCAGAGCCAGAATGGGGTCCACCAGCAGATAAACGCCCACGGTAAGCAGGGCAGCCAGCACGCCGATCAGCGTAAAGGAGGCCGCCACGCAGGAGCGCATCCGCTCCCCGTCCCGCTGACCCCAGCAGATGGATACCAGCGCTCCGCTGCCCATGGCAAGGCCCAGCAGAATCGACGTGAGGAAGGTCATGAGCGTGTAAGCCGAGCCCACCGCCGCCAGGGCATTTGCCCCCAGAAACCGGCCCACGATCAGGGTATCGGCAATGTTGTACAGCTGCTGCAGCAGATTGCCCGCGATCATGGGCAGCGAAAACAGCACCAGGGTCTTTGTGATCCCGCCCTGGGTCAGATCCTTTGTCAACGAAAACCGCCTCCATACCAAAGCAAAAAGCGCCCGCCCTGCTCCGGTCAAAGCCGGGCATCTGGGCTGAGCGCTTTTTATTATAGCATATTTTGTTTTCTGGAAAAAGTGTAAAACAGCCACTGCTCCATGGCCAGGCAACACAATAGCGCCGCCATTCCCCATGCTGCAATCAAAGGCAGATAGCAGCCGGTCAGCGCCCGATACTGCTGCGGGTCACTGAACAACGCCTGATAAAAGGTCAGAATACGCTCCAGATACCACTTCCAATCAAAGAGCTGTTCTGAGGGCAACCAGCTTTGCGGCAACCGAACCAAACGGCTCACACCCCAAACAGCAACCAAAGGCCCCGCAAGCCCCCACAGCGCACAGCCAATTTGACACGCTGCACGGCGCGGCGTTTTATCCTGCTGCCGGCAAAAGCCGATCAGTGCTTCAATCCCTCGATTGACCCAGCGCAGCAAGGGCCATGCGCCCGCACCGATGACCGTGAACAAGCATAACTGAACAGCAAACTGCCTGGCACAGCGCAGGTCCTGCACCCTGCCGGACAGCACGCTGCCCGCAGCGGACTGTGCCGTTTCCCGGAGCTGTTCCAATGTACTTTCTTTCTCGGACCAAATCAGTAATTCCGTGGCAAGTGCCTCCTCTGCCCCATCCCGGCCGGGAGAGCGGCTTACATACACGCGGGGCAATTCCCCAGTGCAGATCTTGGGCAAAAAGCGACGGTCTGTCCGATAGATGCCACAGACCTGATAGTACTCGCCCTGAATCAAAAGCTCCGCACCGACAACCTGATCGCTCCCCAGCAAATCCAGAGCCAGTGTATCCGGAATCACCGCAAACGCACGATGCTGAAGAACTGCATCCGGTCCAAACCATCCCCCTGCACAAAACCTCATCCCCACTGCAGCCGCATAATTGCTGGTCGCGGTGAGCAGTCGGCCCTCCGTCTCCTGCATAGATGGAAGAAACGCAATTGCTCCGGTTTGTTCTCCCACCGCAGCTGCTCGGTCAAAAGCCGTTTCCACCTGCTTCACACTGACGCCCATCCCGGACGTACTGGAAAACACCACAGCCTCCGGCATTGCAGAACGCATGTCCCGGACCGTTTTGCACTGCATGGCAAAGCAAAACAGCGTCGCGGCCAACCAAACACCAATGCGTTTTTTCAGCTCCATAACGGCTGCACCTGCTCCCCATCGATCAAGGCCCGGTCAAAATAGGCTGCAATGAAATCATTGCTTCCAATCGTTTCGCCAATCGGCTCGACCGCAGCGTTTACTGCATCGGTTCCCAGCAGCTCCACCATGACCAGATGCACCCTGTATTCCTCGCCCCAGATCCCGTCGGTCTGCTCCACCTTTGCCACTGCATACTGCTCCGGGCCGGTAAGAATTAAACTGGACAATGGCACCAGGCACTCATATTCCCGGCTGCTGCTTTTCGCCGTCACCTCCACCTGCGCGCCCGGGCGGACAATCCCCTGTTCCACCGGCAGTGAGGCTTCCAACCGATAGACACCCGTTTGCTCATCCCATTCGTATTGTTCCAAAGCAGTCGTGGCTTCCACCGTTTCCAGCGTTCCGTCGCCCTGCTCTGCCCGGCAGGTCACATTCAAAGCGAGTTTTTCCTGTTCCAGCAGGGTTTGCGCTTGCGCGGCTGTAAGGCTCCACTGGATGCCGTTCGCCGCGCCGTTCTGGTCGGATGTAATGCGCGCCACGGTTTGCCCCACCGAGACTGCGCCCGGTCCGGCAAGCTCCGCCACGAGCCCATCCGCCGGGGCTGTCACAATGCCGTTCGCCGGAAAACTGGCTTGCAGCTGCCGGTACTCCATTTTCGCTGCCTCCAGCTTCTGTTCCAGCACCAGTCGGTCACCACCAGTCCAGTTGTATGCGTTGATGTAATTGGTTTGCTCCTGGATCTGCGCTTTCAGAGTTTGCAGACGAATCATCTGATCCTGCACATCAAGCAACAGCAGGGCATCCCCTTTGTGGACAACCTGCCCTTCTTCTGCCATTGCCTGCTGAATTACCCAGCTGCCTGCCGCCTGCACACTCTGCTGCTCCGGCTGCTCTGCCACAGCGGTGGCCAAGTAATGCTCGGTGAAGGAAAGTCGGCCTGAATATGGTTTCACCGCCTGCACCTGGGGCATCAGCTGGGATTGGATCGCTCCAGCCAATACCGTACAAAACCCTAGAAACACCGCCAGACGAAGCCCCCAGCGCAGCACGGCGGTTTTATATGTATTCATCGCTGTTCTCCTTTTATTTTAATCCGGAAAATTCAATTCCCTGCACCAATTCCTTTTGGAAGAACAAAAAGAGCAGCAATACTGGAAGCAATGCCAGCACACCACAAGCAAAGCTAAGGGGGAAATTTTCGCTGTTCACGCTGGCCAAAAACACACTGAGCGGATAACGGGACGCATCCTGCAAAAATGTCACAGGCTGCTCCACCATATTCCACGCGTCGATGAACGCAAGCAGCGCCAGGCTTACCACCCCACTTTGAGCGGCTGGAATCATGATTCGCACCAGCTGCTGCCCGGTGGAGGCACCGTCCAGCCGGGCAGCATCCAGCAGCTCATCCGGCACGCTTTTGAACACCTGCGTCATCAGGAAGGTTCCGAAGGGGGCCAGTGCTACCGGCAGCACCAGGCAGGCCCACCGGTCCAACAAGCCCAACCAGTCCAACACGATATAGTTGGGAACCAGCGTAACCTGCACCGGCATGAGCATCAGGATGATCAGGATATAATACAAAACCTGCTTGTGTGGGAAACTGTATTTGGCAAATGCAAAGCCGCCCATACAGCTGACCGTCAGCTGCCCCAGCACGATGGCCGTGCAAAGCAGCAGACTGTTCCAGAATTTGATCAGATAGTCCGGCCTGCGCAGCAGCACCTGATACCAGCTTTCCAGCGAAAGCCGGTCCGGCAAAAGATGAAGCCGCACCGTCTCTTCCGCTGTTCCCTCATAGACTGGGCCGAAGTAATGCTCGATCTCCCCTGGGCTCATGAGGCTGCCCAGCAGGGTGAAGCACACCGGCAGCAGAATCGCCAGTGCCGCAGCCACGAGAATCACAGCCGCCGGGATACAAAACATTGCCGGAATGCGCCGCATCTGCCGTCCCCCCTTTTGAATATGCAATTCCTTATTCCGTGCGATAGATCTGCCAGTAGTTCTGTGCCTTTTGAGCACAGTCTTCATAGCTTGCCGTTCCCTCAAAATAGGGCTGGAAAGTTTTCAATAGCGTCTCATAGGGTTCTATGGTAAATACCACTGCGCTGGTCTGCTCTACCTGGTCCATATAACGCTCCAACCAAAGGGAACCGCCATACAGCGTTTCCAGCGGTTTTGTGGAACTGATCTGTTGGCTCACCAAGTCTTCGCTTTCCTGCAGAATCCAGCCGTAGTTGTCGCTCTGACTGGTTCCGGCCCACAGCACCTCTTCATTCAACATGGTCCGGATAAACCGCCAGCCGTTCAGTTGATTTTTTGAATTGGCCAACACTCCAGCCCACTGGCCCACAATTCCGGTGGTCCCACCCTGTTGGTTGTGCGCAACCAGACAATCGGCGGTTTCGCCCTGTTTCACTGCGTTCAGCTGCTGCAGCCCCAGCAAACGAAACTGATCCTCCGGTGGTGTCTGCTCCGACGCATCTCGGGGATAAGCAACCACCCGCTCATATTCCAGCCGACACAGCTCCATCCATTGGCGGACCTGCGCATCCTCCAGCGGAAGACTCTCGTTCTGCAGGTCACACAACTCCGGGAACAGGCTTACAAAGGTCTGCGCCAGCACATACTCCGCGTTGGCCCGGTTTCCTCCACTCCAGCTCAGCTGCGGATTTTGCTCCAAAAAAAGCTGCATGGCATCCAAATACGCCTGCCGGTCCGAAACAGCAGCCGGGTCAATTCCATAAAGAGCAAAACGCTCGGTTGTACTGTTTAGGGACTCCACCCGATAGGTCAGCGGGATCACATACTGCTCTCCCCGTTCCTGGCCGCTTTGCAGCACCAGCTCCTTCAGCAAAGGCGGTTCTTCTCCCTCAGCCTTCATATAGGGCATGAGATCACAGAAAACGCCTGCTTCCATCTGCTTGGCCGGGTTCTTCAAAAAGATATCGCCCGTGCTAATCAGCACATCCGGGCCATCCCCGGCCATGATCTGAGTTCGCAGCTGGGTCAGCTTCTCCTCATTCTGCACATTGGAATCATCAATGAAAAAATACTCTACCGTCAGCTCCACATCCGGCCAGGCGGCCATAAACCGGGCTTTTCCTTTTTCTACGGCATTGAACTCTGCATAGCGGCCAGTATACTCCGGTGCCACACACAGCACCCGAAGCGTATCCGTCTGCTTTTGTGTAGGGGATATTCCCCACACCGCAAAACCGCCCAGCCCCAGAATCACTGCCGCGGCCAGCACCAGGGCCGCACGGCCACTTCGTTTTGTGCTCTGATCCAGCGCTGCCTCCAGGCGTTCCTTCATCTGCTTCTTTTCATGAAATGCACTGGTAAAGCTTTCCGGTGTGTCACTCAGCCAGTTTGTTGCTTTTTGTCTCCACCTTTTAAGCCAGTTCATGGCCCTTCCTCCTTTGCTGTTATGCTTCTGTTTTCCGCTGGGCCCACAGCAGCAGCCCCACCAGAAGAAAAATCACGCTGAACAAGATAATCGCCGCCACCGAGAGACGCTGGTAGTTCAGGTTACGGAAATTATTGTTCAAAAAATGCTGCAGCAAATAGATGCTCTGTGCCGGGTATTCCCCGCCCAGCAAAAATGCCTCCCGATACACCTTAAAGCTGTTCACAATGCTGAAGATAAAACCGAAAAACAGACTGGGGATCAGCAGCGGCAGCGTGATAAAGCGGAATTTCGCCCAGGGGCCCGCACCGTCCAGCTCGGCCGTTTGATACAGCTCCTCCGGGATCATATTCAACCCGGCCAGAAGCAGCACCACATTGTAGCCGCAGTTTTTCCAGACATACAGGCCCACCAGCACCCAGAAGCTTTCCGGCCCGTTCAGCCATTGCCGGGGAAACAAGCCCCATTGTTCCAGTATTCCGTTCAAAATTCCCGGACCGGCAAACAAGATCTGCACAAGCATCACAATGCTGGCAACCGGGAGCACCATGGGCAGCAGCAGCACCCGACGCAGCAGGCCAGCACCCGGAAGCTTCTGCCGAAGCAGCAGCGCCAGCAACAGCCCCAGTGCCATGATCAGAGGCAGACCGATCGCCAAAAAACGTATCGTGTTTGCCGCCGCCAATCGAAACGCCGGACTTTCCAGCACCTCCCGGTAATTGCGCAGCCCCACAAATCGGGACCCGCCGATTCCAAACGTGAGCGAGTAGCGCAGCATCAGGCAGAACGGAATCAGAAAAAAGATTCCGCTGCCCAGGAACACTGGCGCAGCCAGTATCAGGCCGGTCTGTGCCTGCCGCCGGGCAGCTGGTTGAATCTTTTCTTGTATTGCTCGTTTCATTTTGTTTCCTCATGCATTGCCGCGAAAAACTCCTGCTCTTGCTGCAGGTTTCTTTGCATGCTCCAGTAACGCAGAGCCGTAAAGAATCCGTTCCGCCGCATCTCTTCCCTCCAGGACTGCTTCGTCACAGGCAAGCTCCAGATCCTGGTGTACCGCCTCGCGCATAATCCACATCAGAGGATTGTACCAATGCACACAAACCGCCGCCAACAGCAGCAGCTTCCAAAACAAATCGCCACGCTTCAAATGGATACATTCGTGCCGCAGTACTGCTCCTGCAGCCGGCCTGGCGGAAAACTCTTCCGGCAAAAGCAGCATCGGACGGAAATACCCCAAAACCAGCGGTGCGGATAACGTTGCGTTATAATAAGCCCGTGGAGGCTTGGGAAGCTTTGCCGCACTGCTTTCCTCCTTAATTATTTTCAACAAACTTTTATCTTGAACCGGCTGATTCCACCGCAGTGTCCGCCGCCTCCAGATGGAATATCGCAGCAGCTGCCCTGCCGCACAAAGCAGACCCCCGCCGAGCCACACCCCGCAAGCTATAGAAAGCGGGGACGGTCCCGCCTTTTTCAGCAAGACAGCCGTTGTTTCCGGCTCCTGATTCACTTCCGATTCCGGTAGGACTGACACTTGGTCCGCTGCGCCTTCTTCTTGCTGTCCGGCAGCTTCCAGATTTGGCACTGCACTTCTCTGCGGGAATGAATAGGCATCGCTTTGGCCGTATTTGGGCTGGCTCAGCCTTTGCGGCAGTTCGATCTGAAGAATCCCGCTTTCCAGTGGAAGAGGAATCAACAACCGCACAGCTAGCAACAGCCAAATGACACACCGCCAGCGGGCACTGTATCGCCGGGCAAGACCCGAACGAATCAGTAAGAGCACCAGAATTACCGCCCCCGCCGACAGACTGAGCCCAAATCCATTCAAAAACAGCTTCGCGCCACTCATTCCAGCTCCTCTTTTGCTTTTTGCAAAATTGCTTCCAGCTCCTGAATATCCGTTGCACTGAGGCCCTTACCTCTCTGCAGCGCCGCGATGAATCCGGCGGGCTGGCCGCCATACAGCCGCTCCACCAGACTCTCACTTTCGCTAGCCAGATACTCATCCCGGCTGATCAGTGCCTCATAACGATAACTCCGCCCCTCTTTGTTGCGGCACACAAAGCCTTTCTTTTCCAGCCGGGTCAGCATTGTAACCAGAACCTGAGGCGCCCAGCCATTTTTCTTTCCCGGGCCTTCGTCCAGCTCACTGCG
The DNA here is from genome assembly GCF_002159185.1 of Gemmiger sp. An87. Lineage (GTDB taxonomy): Bacteria > Bacillota > Clostridia > Oscillospirales > Ruminococcaceae > Allofournierella. The sequence continues at coordinate 15,789 of NZ_NFHD01000017.1, read as the reverse complement.
CAGTAGCGGATGATCTGACTGCCAAAGTGCCTGCATCACTTCCAATTCTCCGTCCGGAAGCCTGCGGATCGACTCTTTCATTATGATGTCCCCCTTCATTTTTAAGACAATTGTATTAATTAAGATTATAATACAGCTGTATTATAATCTTGTCAATTCTTTTTCTGCGCAAAAAAATCCCTATGCTGAAAACTTCAGCATAGGGATTTTCGGTTATTCTTACTCAGCAGCCCAGGTAAGCTTTGCGCACTTCGATGTTATTGGCCAGCTCATCGGCGGGGCCTTCCATCTTCACGGTGCCGGTTTCCAGCACGTAGGCGCGGTCGGCAATCTCCAGGGCCATCTTGGCGTTCTGTTCCACCAGCAGAACGGTCACACCGTCCTTGTTTACGTCCTCGATGATCTTGAAGATCTCCTTGACCAGCAGGGGCGACAGGCCCATGGAGGGCTCATCCAGCAGCAGCATCTTGGGCTTGCACATCAGTGCACGGCCAATGGCCAGCATCTGCTGCTCACCACCGGACAGGGTGCCTGCCTGCTGCTTGCGCCGCTCCTTCAAACGGGGCAGACGGTCGAACACCATTTCCAAATCCTGCGCGATGGCGGAAGTGCCGTCCTTACGGGTGAAGGCACCCATGGACAGATTCTCCTGCACGGTCAGGTGGCTGAACACCCGGCGTCCTTCCGGAACCTGAGCCAGGCCCAGACGGATAATCTTGTGTGCTTCCATCTGGCTGATGCGGTTGCCCAGGAAGTCGATGGTGCCGCTCTTGGGCTTCAGCAAACCGGAAATGGCATGCATGGTTGTGGTCTTACCGGCGCCGTTGGCACCGATCAGGGTCACAATCTCGCCCTCGTCCACATGGAACGAGATATCCTTGATGGCATGGATGGAGCCATAGAACACATTCAGATCGCTTACGCGAAGCATCTCACCCATGGTCAGTCACCTCCCAGATATGCCGCAATGACCTTGGGGTTATTGCGGATGGATTCGCCGTTGCCCTGGGCAATGACCCGGCCGTAATCCAGCACATAGATGTATTCGCAGATGCCCATCACAAAGTTCATGTCGTGCTCAATGAGCAGGATAGCCACATCGAACTCCTTCTGCACGAACTTGATGGTGTTCATCAGCTCCTCGCTCTCGCTGGGATTCATGCCAGCGGCAGGTTCGTCCAGCAGCAGCAGCTTGGGATTGGTAGCCAGCGCACGGGCGATTTCCAGCTTGCGCTGCTTGCCGTAAGGCAGGCTGGAAGCAGGCAGATTGGCTTCCTTATCCAGATCAAAGATTTTGAGCAGCTTCATGGCACGGTAGTCCATCTCCTGCTCCTTCTCCTTGAAGCCAGGCAGGCGGAACACACCGGTCCACATGGGATACTTCACCTGATTGTGCAGGCCGATCTTCACGTTGTCCAGCACGGTCATCTGGCTGAACAGGCGGATGTTCTGGAAGGTACGGGCAATGCCGGCCTGGTTGATCTTGGCCGGAGCCTTGCCGGTGATGTTCTTGCCATCCAGGATGATATCACCCTCGGTGGGGCGGTACACGCCGGTGAGCATATTAAACACCGTGGTTTTGCCCGCACCGTTGGGGCCGATCAGTCCATACAGATGACCCTTTTCGATCTTCATATCCAGCTGGGCCACCGCCTGCAGACCGCCAAAAGCGATGCCCACGTTCATTACTTCAAGCAGAGCCATGGATTATGCCTCCCCCTTGTTTTGTTTTTTCGACTGTGCCAGCTTCTGGAACAGACCGATGGTGGAAAGCTTTTCCCACACCTGATGGCGCCAGGCCACCACCTGGGGGCTCTGGTTGAAGATCATCATAACGATCAGAATCACCGCATAGATCAGCATGCGGTAGTCGTTCAGGCCGCGCAGCAGCTCAGGCAGCACATACAGAACCGCAGCCGCAATCACAGAGCCGCGGATGTTACCAATGCCGCCCAGAACCACGAATACCAGCACCAGGATGGAGGTGTTGTAGTCAAACTTCTTGGCCGCCAGAGCGGACATATTCAGCGCATACAGCACGCCCGCCATACCTGCCAGGAAGGCGGAGGTGATGAAAGCCATCAGCTTGTACTTGGTCACGTTGATGCCGGTTGCCTCGGCAGCGATGCGGTTGTCACGGATAGACATGATCGCACGGCCAGCGCGGGAATTGATCAGGTTCAGCACCACAAACAGGGTGATGAGCACCAGGATGATGCCCGCGGTGAAGCTGGAGGCCTTGGTCATGCCGCTGATGCCGATGGCGCCATTGATGATGACCTCGCCGTCCTCGCCCATGTTCAGAGAGGTGGCATCCTTCATGGAGAAATGGAAGCCGTTGCTGTCCCAACCCAGGTAGATGGCATTCAGAATATTCTTGATGATCTCGCCGAAGGCCAGGGTTACGATGGCCAGATAGTCACCCCGCAGCCGCAGCACAGGGATGCCGATCAGGAAGCCGAATACACCGGCCATCACGCCGCCGATGAGCATGGCCACCGCCAGACCCAGCGCGGAGGGCAGGTTCTGCCCCGCGATCATCCAGTACACCGCGCCGGAGAAAGCACCGACGCTCATGAAGCCAGCATGGCCCAGGCTCAGCTCGCCCAGGATGCCGACGGTCAGGTTCAGGGATACTGCCAGGACCACATAGGTGCAGATGGGCACCAGCATGCCCTGCATGGAGTTGCTCAGCAGACCGCCGCTGGCCAGCAGCTGCATCACCAGATAAAACAGCACTACAATGCCATAGGTGATCAGGTTGCTGCGGGTGGACTTTTTCATGGTTTTCAGCATATTCATAACCGCCACCTCACACCTTTTCACTGATTTTCTTGCCCAGCAGGCCGGTGGGACGCACCAGCAGCACAATGATCAGCACCGCGAACACGATGGCGTCCGCCAGCTGGGTGGAAATGTAAGCTTTGCTCATGATTTCGATCACGCCCAGCAGGATGCCGCCCACAAAGGCGCCGGGAATGGAGCCGATACCGCCGAACACCGCAGCAGTGAAGGCCTTGATGCCAGGCATGGCACCGGTGGTGGGCTGCAGAGTGGGATAGGCGGAGCACAGCAGCACGCCGGCCACTGCAGCCAGGGCAGAACCGATGGCGAAGGTCATGGCGATGGTAGAGTTCACATTGATGCCCATCAGCTGAGCAGCGCCCTTATCCTCGCTCACGGCCAGCATAGCCCGGCCCATTTTGGTGTTGTTCACGAAGAAGATCAGACCAGCCATGATGATAGCGCTCACCACAATGGTCACAATGGTTTCGCCGGAGATGACCAGACGGCCACCGGCCAGCTGCACCGGAGCCAGACCCACCACGGAGGTGAAGGACTTGGGGTCCGCGCCCCAGATGAGCAGCGCCAGGTTCTGCAGCAGGTAGCTCACGCCGATGGCGGTGATCAGAACTGCCAGAGAAGAGGCACTGCGCAGCGGCTTATAGGCAAACCGCTCGATTACGATACCCAGCAGCGTGCACAAAGCCATGGAAATAACAATGGCCAGCAGCGGAGGCATGCCCATCTGGTTCACCGCAATGAACACAATGTAGCTGCCCACCATGATTACGTCGCCATGGGCAAAGTTCAGCATCTTGGCAATGCCGTACACCATGGTGTAGCCCAAGGCGATAATGGCATACACACTGCCCAGGCTGATGCCGTTGATTAAGTAGGACAGAAATTCCATACTCGATTCCCCTTTTTTCGCGGCGGCGGACCGGTGATGCCTACACCTGTCTGCCGCCACCGCACAGAATATATGGATTATTATAGCACTGCTGTAAAGTGCACACAAGAATCCCGCAGCATTTTCTGCCGGATTATGCCGGTTTTTGAATAAAAAAGGGCTGCTGCGCCCCCGGCGAGCAGCCCTTTCAGCACCGGACCAGGCCGGACTGTTTCAATTACATTGCGGTGTAGGCACCGTTCTGGATCTTAACGGCACGAGGAGCCTTGTTTACTTCGCCGGTGGCTTCCCACTTCATGCCTTCGCCGGTCAGACCGTCTACGGTGATCTGAGTCATGGCAGCTTTCAGCGCATCGCAAACAGCAGAAGCGTCCATATCAGCGGTCACACCGCCCTGCTCGCAGGCAGCCAGGATGGTGTAAACACCGTCGTAAGCGTCGGCAGCGAACTGGTTGGGAGTCTCTCCGTACTTCTCTTCATACTTGGAAACGAAGTTCTGGGTCTTCTCGTCCTGCGCGTCGGCAGCGAAGGGAGTCAGCAGCATTACGCCCTCAAACAGGGAGGTGTCGGCGCCTTCGATGGTCAGCAGGCCGTCCAGACCGTCACAACCGAATACAGAAGCGGTGCAGCCCTGCTTGTTCATCTCCTGGATGATCAGGTTGGCTTCGCTGTAGTAGATGGGCAGGAACACCAGCTCAGCGCCGGAGCTCTTGGCCTTCTGAACCTGTACGGAGAAATCGGTCTTGTTGTCGGCAGTGAAAGCCTCGTCGGCTACGATCTCCAGGCCCTTGGTGGCAGCCTCTTCCTTGAATTTGTCGTGGATGCCGGAAGAATAAGCGTCGGAGCTGTCGTAGATGATGGCGATCTTGGTGGCCAGGCCGTTATCAGCGATGTAGTCCGCGGAAGCGACGCCCTGGTTGGGGTCAGTGAAGCAAACCTGGAAGGCATTGTCTTCCTTGATGACATCCACTGCAGAAGCAGAGGGAGTCAGCAGGAACATGTTGTCCGCAGCGGTCTCAGGTGCTACGGTCAGGCAGGGCTGAGTAGTAACGGTGCCCAGCAGAGCCTGCATACCCCAGTCCTTCAGGTTATTGTAAGCGTTCAGAGACTTCTCAGGGTCATTCTCGTCGTCCTGGAAGTTCAGCTCGAACTGCAGGCCGCCCTGGGCGTTGATCTCTTCCACAGCCAGCTCGGCGCCGTTCTTAACAGCGTTGCCGTAGATTGCGGCGCCGCCGGTCAGGGGGCCGATGCCGCCGATCTTAATGGCTGCGCCGGAGGCGGTGCCGGTGGTGGATGCTGCACCGGAAGCGGTGGATGTCGCGCCGCTGGTGCCGGATGCACCGCCACAAGCAGCGAAGCTGAATGCCATTGCGGCCGCAAGGACCAAACTCATTGCTTTTTTCATGTGGGTTCTCCTCCGATCTTCCCCCGCACACCCCTTATCTGTTTTCTGTGGGGGGGAATTTTTTGCTTTTCTAAATTATACGGACATCAGTGTAAAATTGCAATTCGCTATTTTCACATACTTTTTATCGTTGTAAAGCGTAAACGTAGTGATAATGCACAGTCTTCTTTGGTTTTTTGGACAAATCAAACTGTTCATTTGGCAATTTGTAATGCTTTCCTTATTATTCTTCCAGGAAAAAGCTGTTTTTTCAGCAAAAAAGAGCGTTTTAAGCATTGCAAACCCTTCGCTTTTCTGTATAATAGGTGTATTACCTTTTTCCGTGTGTGCATTTTGCCCGCGGTGGGGATACTTTTGTGTAGGGAGCGTTATAAAAGTATGAAACTGCTGGAAGAGCGAATCGTAAAGGACGGTCAGGTCCGCCCGGGCAATATTATTAAAGTGGATTCCTTTTTGAACCATCAGCTGGATGTGAACCTGCTGGACGAGATCGGCAAGGAATTCTATCGGATTTACAAGGACGACGGCATCAACAAGATCCTCACCATCGAGGCCTCCGGTATTGCCATCGCCTGCATGACCGCCCGTTACTTTGATGTTCCGGTGGTATTTGCCAAGAAGGCAAAGAGCAAAAATCTGGACGGCGAGGTCTTTACCTCCACCGTACATTCCTTTACTTACGGTAAAGACTACGATATCACCCTGGCCAAGAAGTTCCTGGGCCCCGAGGATCGGGTGCTGATCCTGGACGATTTCATGGCAGTGGGCAAGGCCATGCACGGCCTGCTGGATGTATGTGAGCAGGCCGGCGCCACCGTGTGCGGCATTGGTATCACCATTGAGAAGGGCTTCCAGCCCGGCGGTGACTCCCTGCGCGCTGCGGGCTACAAGCTCACCAGCTTAGCCATTGTGGAAGGCGTGGACGATGAGGGCAACATTATCTTCCGTCCCCAGGAGGGCTAAGCGCTCACCGGCGGCAACCCGTTCCCTGAGAATCGGGCCACATCAAATCAAACCAAAAGAACACCCGGATGAAATACATCCGGGTGTTCTTTTTCATTCTTATGGGGAACCTTGTCCGCTTATTCCGCAGCCTGCTCACCTTCGGGCTGGGCATTCTGCTTCACGCGGTCGATGATCAGCTCGTAGCCGCCGTTGCCGTACTGGATGCAGCGGTTGATGCGGCTGATGGTCGCCGTGCTGATTTCCACGCTCTTTACGATCTGCTCGTAAGTCTTGCCGTCCAGCAGCATCTTGGCAGCCTCCAGACGCTGGGCCATGTCGGCCAGCTCCTTCATGGTGCAAAGATCCTCGAAGAAGGTATAGCACTCTTCCATGCTCTGCAAAGAAAGGATGGCCTCGAACAACGCGGTGGTCGCGGGGTTTCTCAGATGATTCTTGTCAGCCATTACGCACCTCACAATTTGCTTTCTTGTTTTATTTGACTAAAGTGTATCACATAAAATTCCAAAAAGCAAGCCCGCACCATGGAATTTTTACGGTAATTTACACAAAGCTTTGCCCGTTTTGCCGCAGCTCACACAGGCAAAAAAAACAGAGCCTGCCCCGCCTTCTTTTCAGCGGACGGCCCTTATCTCTCATGAGCAGGGATTATTGTAGCACGACTTTTGGCCATTTGCAAGCGATTTGGTCGAATTACCACTTTATTATTGCAAATTAGTACATTGGAACAATGTGTATGCTCTAAAAGGACAAAACGCAGCAATCAAAACCGAATCGAAATGCCGGTTCCCAAGTTTTTCCCACGCAGAATTCCGCGTAAAAAAGCACATTTCATCACTTCTGGCTGCTTGATCACCTTGCTTGTTTATTACAAACTCAGAGAAGAAAAAGCACAGAAAAAGGGCGGTGCTCAAATGAGCACCGCCCTCTACGGCTTGTTTGTCAGCCCTTGTGCGCTGTTTCGCAGTGTGCGACTTAAAACCACCGCGAACGCCGGGCCGAAGCCTTCTATTCACAATCGGATCACCGGGCCGTACACAGCCCCGCCTGTTCTCCCAAAGGCTTTCGCCCACAAAAACAGGACCAGCACCGCACCGGCAGGATGAAAGCGAATGATCTGCGCCCCGAAAGGCACGAGTAAGCCGAAATCGACTTACTTCATCATGCTGGCAACCTCGGCAGCGAAGTCATCAGCCTTCTTCTCCAGGCCCTCGCCCTTCTCGTAACGGGCGAACTTGGTGATCTTGATCTCGCCGCCCAGCTCCTTGGCCACCTTATCGGTGTACTTGGCAACGGTCAGCTCGTTGTCCTTAACGAACTCCTGATCCACCAGGCAGTTCTCCTTGTAGAACTTGCCGATGCGGCCCAGAACCATCTTCTCCTTGATGGCGTCGGGCTTGTTGGCGTTCTTGGGATCGTTGGCAATCTGAGCCAGCAGGATCTCCTTCTCCTTCTCGATCACCTCAGCGGGCACATCGGCCTCGCACAGGTAACCGGGGTTGGCAGCGGCGATCTGCATGGCGATGTCCTTGCCGTAAGCCTCGAACTCGGGCTTCGCAGCGATCTCCTCGCTGGTCTCGAAGCCAACCAGAACGGCATGGGTGCCGCCGGCATGGATGTAAGCGGAGCAGATGCCCTCGAAGCGCTCGAAACGGCGGATCTTGATGTTCTCGCCGATGACCAGGATCTTCTCCTTCAGAGCAGCCTCAACGGTGTCCTCGCCCATCTTGCAGGCCAGCAGAGCGTCCACGTCAGCGGGGTTCTGCTCAGCAACAACATTGGCAACGTCCTTTACGAAGGTCTGGAACATATCGTTCTTGGCCACGAAGTCGGTCTCGGCATTCACCTCAACCACAACGCCCACCTTGCCGCAGACAGTGGCGTAAACCATGCCCTCGGCGGCGATGCGGCCAGCCTTCTTCTGAGCGGCAGCCAGGCCCTTCTCACGCAGGTACTCAACAGCCTTGTCGAAATCGCCATTGGACTCGGTCAGAGCCTTCTTGCAATCCATCATGCCGCAGCCGGTCTGCTCACGCAGGTTCTTAACGTCTTGTGCAGTAAAAGCCATTTTGATTATCCCCTTTCGTTATCGGTGGAAAATGGTGGGTGCTCAGGCCTCGGCAGCCTCAGCGGTCTCCTCGGCGGCGTTCTGCTCGCCCTGGCGGCCTTCCATCACGGCGTCGGCCATAGCGCCGGCGATCAGCTTAACAGCACGGATGGCGTCGTCGTTGCCGGGGATCACGTAGTCGATCTCGTCGGGGTTGCAGTTGGTGTCGACGATAGCCACGATGGGGATGTTCAGCTTGCGGGCCTCGGCCACAGCAATGCGCTCCTTGTGGGGGTCAACGATGAACATCGCCTTGGGCAGGCCGTGCATGTTCTTCACACCGCCCAGGAACTTCTCCAGCTTCTCGATCTCCAGCTCCAGCTTGGCAACTTCCTTCTTGGGCAGCAGATCAAAGGTGCCGTCCTCGCTCATCTGGCGCAGCTGCTCCAGACGGTCGATGCGCTTGCGGATGGTGCGGAAGTTGGTCAGCATGCCGCCCAGCCAACGAGCGTTCACATAGTGCATGCCGCAGCGGGTAGCCTCGTCCTTAATGGACTCCTGAGCCTGCTTCTTGGTACCGACGAACAGGATCTCGCCGCCCTCGGAAGCAACCTCGCGAACAAAGTTGTAAGCCTCGTCCAGCTTCTTAACGGTCTTCTGCAGGTCGATGATGTAGATGCCGTTACGCTCGGTGAAGATGTACTTCGCCATCTTGGGGTTCCAGCGGCGGGTCTGGTGACCGAAGTGCACGCCGGCTTCGAGAAGCTGCTTCATAGATACTACTGCCATGTTTAAATCCTCCAAAAAATTGTTTTTACCTCCGCATTGCATGCATGATCTCCCACCCTTGCGGGCACAGGGGAACAAAGCAATGCGTGTGTATTGCCGGTATAGTATACCACAAGGGTGCCGGGATTACAAGCACTTTTTTCGCATTTCTCCGCGAAAAAAGCTGCGAAACACCGCAAAAAAGGGCGGCGGAGCCCCGCAAGGCTCTGCCGCCCCCTCTCACTGCTCTCCCAGGGCGTATTCCTGGCCGAACATCAGGTCATATTGCAGCATCCAGTGCTCATCAAACCACTGGGTCTGTTCTTCGGTCAGCTCCTCGGTGTCCGCCGAGCCGTCCGGCTGAATGGTCACACCGTGCGTACGGCTGCGGTAGACCGACAGCTGGTCGATCAGGTGGTCGAACAGCGCGGGCTGCTCCAGGCCGTACAGCTCAAAGGTCACCGGGCTGATTTCGTAGGCCGCTACGGTGCCGATGTCCACCGGCTCGTCCCAGTAGTTGGACCAGATCATCAAGGGCATCTGGTGCAGCTCCGGGGCCTCGCTGTCCTGCGAGGAGGAGTAACCCGTGGCGGTGTAAACCTCATAGCCGCTGCCGATGGGGTTGTAATGGTCGCCCCAGAACACCAGAATCACCGGCTCATCCACCTGGGAGAAGTAATCGGTCAGCTCGCCCAGCATGGCGTCCGCTTCCTTCACACCCGTGGCGAAGTCCCGCAGAGCGCCCAGGGTCTTGTCGCTGATGCCCTCGGGGGCTTTCACAATATCCACCAGCTCCTCCTCGGGGTAGTTGGCCTCGTTGTAGCTGGTGTGGTTCTGCATGGTCACCGCGTGCATGAACAGGGGCTGATCCTGGTCCCGCTCCTCCCATTCCTGGATGATGCGGCGGGTCATCTCGGCGTCGGTCACTAGACCGCCGCCCCAGTAGTAGTCACGCTTCTTCTCCGGATTTTCGAAATCCTCCAGCGAGATGAATTCGTCAAAGCCCAGATTGGGGTAAGCGGTGTTGCGGCTCCAGAACTTGGCATAATAGCAGTGGACCGCCTGGGTGGCGTAGCCCTGCTCTTTTAAATAGGAAGCCACCGAGAACATGGGCCGGGTCACATGCTGCTGGAAGGGCTTGCACCCACTGGGCAGGAACTCCACCGAGTAGCCGGTGAGCGCCTCAAACTCCACATCGCAGGTGCCGCCGCCGAAGCTGGGGCTGTAGGCCTTGCCATAGGCGGCGTTTTCCATCAGCCGGTGCAGATTGGGGGTGATCTCCTGATCGAACTCCACCCCGTATTCCTCCAGCTCGGCCACATCCCAGAAGGACTCGTTCATCACGAAGATGATATTGGGCTGGGTCACAGACCCGTCGCCCTCATTTTTATAGCTGCCCGCAAATTCCGGGGCCAGGTCCTGAGAAGCATCCTTATCAATGATGGCCTGCACCGCCTCCTGGCTGTAACCGTCGGGCTTATCCACCTGCAGGTTCTGAATGTTGGTCAGAAAGCCCGCAATCACACCGTAGTTGCGATAGTAGCGGTTCTGCATCCACATATCCGGTGTGATGCCCACCAGCTGTGAGACCATGGGGCTGATGAACACCCCGAACACCAGGGCAAGCGCCCCCACCGCGGGGATACCGGCGCCCAGCAGCCGGGCACGGATGCCGGTTTTCGGTTCCCGCACAAAACAGGCCAGCACAAACAGCAGGGCAAAAATCAGCCCGCTGACCCACATGGAGGTCTGCAGTTCCACGCCGGACTTGCCCACCACATCGGTGGCTTCGGAAAACTGGGACAGATCCCAGGGAAAGAAGGGCTCGCCCCGCAGCTTCAGTTTAAAATATGTAACCGCCGCCGGGATGCAGCCCAGCAAACCAGTCACGGCCACCGCCAGCGGATGCAGCCGGGTGGCCCGGGCAAGCGCCTGATAGATACAGCCCAGCAGCAGCCAGGTGAGCAGGAACGCAGGCAGATGAGGCAGCACATTATCGGTGAGCACCGCCATAGTCAGCTCGCCCCGGTGAATCCACTCGGTGCACACCAGAGTGATCAGGCTCACCAGCGGAGCCATAACATAGCGCAGCGGGCTCAGCCGCCGGGTAATGCCGGCAAAAACCGACGGTTTTGTCTTTACGTTTTGCAACGAATTGTTCCTCCTTTAGTCGGGCAAGCGTGGCCTGCACCGGCAGACTTCCCCGCCCTGGCCTCGCACCCTTTGCTGAAAAAGAAACGAGGCTGCGGCGGTATTTGTTTCATTTCCCGGGCAATTTTTTACCCGCAGAGTATTTTTTGTAAAATTTGTGTTAAACGGAAACGCTGTTTATTATACGACGTTTTTTGCAGGCGGCGCAAGTTTTCAACTGCTTACAAATTTGTGAAAGATTGCCCAAACGCCCTCCTCCTTTGGCAGCGGAGGCTCCGGCAACGGGCAGTTCACCAGGATCACATCCTCGCCGATGGTCTCGATCTGCTGCCAGGAGATGACCAGATCCTCCCCTCTGCCCAGCAGGCCGAACCAGCGGGGCCGCCCCCGCAAAATCAGCCCACGCACCCGGGCGTTGCTCAGCTCCAGGTCCAGGTCATCTGCCCGGCCCAATTTGGTGCCGGAGCCCAGCTGCACCACATCCTTTTTACACAGTTGCCGCAAAGTCACAGCCCATCGCCCCCTTTGTTTTCTTCCATTGATATGCCCCGGCATGGTCGTTCATGCCCAAACTTTTACCGGGGCATTGGCCCAAGGAGGAAAATCGTGTATAATAAAGGCAATATCCCCGGGCTATGCGGCCCTTGAACGATTGCAAAGGAGAATCTTGCCTTATGTATAAAAACATCATCTTCGATCTGGGGGGCGTTGTGGTCGACTTCAATCCCCGGGAGTTCCTGCTGGAACGGTTTTACAACGAGGAGATTGAGCAGAAGGTATTCGAGCTGACCTTCGGCAGCGAGGAGTGGCTTCTGCTGGACGCCGGAAAGCTGAGCCGGGCCGAGGGCAACGCGCTCATGCTGGAAAAAGCCAAGGCCGCCGGCTGCGCCTTCGAGGTACAGAGCGTACTGGATGACTGGGCCCGCATGCTGAAGACCCGCCGCAAAACCGTGGAAGTGATCAAACGGCTGAAAAAGATGGGGTTTTCCATCTACTACCTGTCCAACATTCCCCAGGACGTGATCGATGAGATCCGCCAGCGGGACTTCTGGCCCCTGTTCGACGGCGGCATTGCCTCCTGCGAAGTCAAGCTCACCAAACCGGACCCGGCCATCTACAAGCTGCTGCTGGAGCAGTATGGCCTTGTGCCCGCTGAGACCATCTTTGTGGACGATCACAAGCCCAACACCACCGCAGCCTTTGATCTGGGCATTACCGGCATTCACTACAAGGGCAGCGCCTCCTTCATCCGGGCGCTGAACACCTGCGGGATTCCCATCAAGGAGCACCTGCTCTGGTAATTTTTTAAACAGCCAATGCGCCGCGCACCTCTCTGCAAGAGACAAGTGCGCGGCGCATTATTTTTTTGACAGCTTTCTTCTCTTCACCGCGCTACAATCGAAACCAGAGCGGGCGAACAGGCCCGGCAAAAGGGGGCGTGGATACAGCTGTGAAGACCGTGATCTATCTGGACGTGCTTTTGCTGGTGAATTTTCTGGTGGCGTATCTTTTGCTGCGCGCGGTAGGCTTTGTGTGCGGCACATCGCCGGGCTTTTGGCGCACCTGTGCCGGAGCGGCGCTGGCTGCCTTGTCCGCACTGATTCTGCTGGCCCCGCCGCTGCCCGCCGCTCTGAGCCTTCTGTACCAGGCCGCCAGCGCTGCTGCCGTGTGCCGCGCAGCCTGTTCCTTCCGGGGATGGCGCTGCTTTGCCCGCCAGACTGTGTGGTATTTTCTTTTGAATCTGGGGCTGGCCGGGGCCGTGCTGCTGGCCTTAAGCCGCGATCTGCCGCTGGGGGCTCAGACCAATAATTTCGCCGTTTACTGGGCAGTCTCCCCCACTCTGCTGGCAGGGTGTGCGCTGCTGGTCTATCTGACTCTGCGGCTGGTGGTGCTGGTCTTTGGCGGTCCAAAGGAAACCGAATGCTGGCAGCTGCAGCTTTCCCTGAACGGAGCTGAACTCCCGCCGCTTACTGCCCTGCTGGACACCGGTTTTCTGCTGCGGGACCCACTGAGCGGGCAGGCACCGGTACTGGCCAGTTATACCAGTATGCGCGGCGCTGTGCCGGAGGCTGTCGCCGTTTTTCTGGAGGAATTTTTCGCCGGAGCCTGCCCTGAGCCGCCTCCCGGTGTGCCCATCCGGCTGATCCCCTGCAAAACTGCCGGCGGAATGCGCACCTTGCCTGCCGTGGGCGGTTTTTCCGCCCGGCTTTCCGGCACCGGCAAAGTCCGGCAGGCAAGCCGGGTACTGGTGGTTTTCACCGACCAGACCCTGGCGGATGCCTCGGTCCAGGCACTGTTTGGCACCGAATTTTATCACACCGCCCGGCCTGTGCAGCGCCAATTTGCACAAGCCGGACGGGAAAGGAGCGCTGCGGAATGAAATGCAATTGGCTTTCCCGCGCCTGGCATGCTCTGCTTTGCTGGCTCTGCCTGCCGGACGCGGTGTATTACATCAACGGGCCGGAGACCCTGCCCCCTCCCCTGACTCCCGCCGAGGAAAAGCTGGTCTTCGCCGGGCTGGAGGAGGGCCGCCAGAGCTGCCGGGATATCCTGATCACCCACAATCTGAGGCTGGTGGTCTACATTGCCAAAAAATTTGAGGGCAGCAACGTCTCGGTGGAGGACATCATCTCCATTGGTACCATCGGGCTGATCAAGGCGGTGAACACCTTCGCCCCCTCCAAAAACATCAAGCTGGCCACCTACGCCAGCCGGTGCATCGAAAACGAAATTCTGATGTATCTGCGCAAGAGCAGCAACCGCCGCCAGGAGGCCAGCATTGACGAGCCGCTGAACACCGACGGCGACGGAAACGAGCTGCTGCTCTCGGACGTCCTGGGCAGTGATCAGAACCAGATCAGCGCCCAACTGGAGCAGGATGCAGAGAAAGACATGCTGCGTCAGGCGGTGGCCCGGCTGGCTCCCCGGGAACGGCAGATCATGCAGATGCGCTTTGGCCTGACCGACGGCATCGAGCGCACCCAAAAAGAAGTGGCGGATGCCATCGGCATCTCGCAGAGCTACATCTCCCGGCTGGAAAAGCGGATCATCCTGCGGCTGCGCCGGGAGCTGGAAAAATCACTCTGAAACCACATTGAGGCCGGGCAAGAGGTTCTTGCCCGGCCCTGTTTTTATCGGGTAGCGGCACACCGGCAGTCCGCCGCAAACCGCTCCAGCAGACTGCCCGCAAGCCCCATCTCCCCCGCAGGCAGATACAGCCCGTAGCAAAAGCCGTCCCGCTGCCAGCAGGCCAGCGCACTGCCGCCGGGGGCCTGGCGTAGCTCGGTGCGCACCCCGCTCACCGGCCGCACCGTGAGCTGGTCGTACTCCGGCAGCCCCAGCTCCCACAGGCGTAACTCCTCGCTTTCCGGGGCAACCCGCAGCACCGCCGTCCAGCTGGGCTGGATAAAAAACTCCAGCTGACCCACACGCCGTCCCAGCAGATACACCCGGTCCAGCCGCAGATAGGGCGCGCCGGGCAGCTGAGTCACCTTGAAGCCCGCCTTTGCAGTGAAATCCGGCGTTTGCAGCAGCTGCTTTTCCCGGGCGCAGCGGTCATAAAAGATGGCCCACAAAAAGGCAAGCCCTGCCGTGAGCAGGAGCACCATTCCCATGCAGCACAGCAGCCAAAGTTCCGAGGTCATCGTCGCATCCACTCCCTTGCATCGTTTGTGTTCACAGTATGCCGGGGGCAAGCATTTGGTGCATCCGACCTCATTATTCCTGCTTTTTTGCGGCTGCGGGCCCTGATTTTGCCAGCCTTTGTTCTGACTGCCCGCCCCTCGCCGCGGCCATACTTTGAACAGGCACCCTTGCCTGTTTGGAGTGTGAATGCGTTTGTATTACAACAAAGTGGAGCTGTGCGGCGTGGATACCGCCCGCCTGCCGGTACTGAGCGAGGCGGAGAAAAAGCGGCTTCTGATTGCCGCGCACGAGGGCGACGCCGCCGCCCGCCAGACCATGATCCAGGGCAATCTGCGGCTGGTGCTCAGCGTGGTTCAGCGTTTTTCCGGCCGGGGCGAATGCATGGACGATCTGTTCCAGGTGGGCTGCATCGGACTGATCAAGGCCATCGACAACTTCGATCCCCAGTTGAATGTTCGCTTTTCCACCTACGGCGTGCCCATGATCGTGGGCGAAATCCGCCGCTTTCTGCGAGACAATAACCCTTTGCGGGTAAGCCGCTCCATGCGTGACACCGCCTATCGGGCCATGCAAGCCAGAGAGCAGCTTCAGAAGGAGCTGGGCCGTGAGCCCAAGGCAAAGGAGATCGCCGCTCGGCTGGACATGCCGGAGCGTGTGGTAACCCTGGCGCTGGAAAGCGTGGTGGAACCGGTGAGTCTGTATGAACCGGTGTACAACGACGCGGGCGATGCCATGTATGTGATGGATCAGGTGGGCGAAAACGACGGGGAGGACAGCTGGATCAGCGAAATTCTCTTTAAGGACACGGTGCATCAGCTCAGCGAGCGGGAGAAAAAGATCATGGCCCTGCGCTATCTGGCGGGCAAGACCCAGATGGAGGTGGCCCGTGAAATCGGCATCAGTCAGGCTCAGGTGAGCCGCCTGGAGAAAAACGCCCTGGGCCGCATCCGGGAACAACTGTAGGGCGGTCCGAAGATTCAATAAAAAGGGTGCGCCCCTCTTTTCGAGGGGCGCACCCTTCAGCCTGTCGAAAAAGGTCACCGAAAGGTGGCCTTTTTCTCGTATTGAGGAAAAGAAAGCGGTATAATAGTGTGGGGGGGATAAAAATGCTGGTAA
>NZ_NFHD01000016.1 GCF_002159185.1 Gemmiger sp. An87 | reverse complement strand
TCACGATAAGGTTCCGTTCAAGCTTCGATATTGTTCAATTTTCAAGGTCCTGTGCCGCTCTCCCTCGCGGGACAGCTTGTTTATTATATCTCATCAAGTTCTCGTTGTCAAGCACTTTTTGAAATATTTTTTCAAGCGCTTTCGAGCGGCTTGCCGTTTTTGACGGCTCAGTTATAATACCACAGCCGCAAGCCCAAAGTCAACACCTTTTTTCAAATTTCTTTGAAGAAAGTAATATTTTTCTTTTCGGGTCAAAAATCGCGTTTTCCCTTATATATTGTATATATATGAACCCGTTTTTCCCTGTGCAACCTGTTTTGCACAAAAAGGCCCGGAGGCACAGCTGCCTCCGGGCTCATGAAAAGTTTTTTCAGTAATTACAGCTTTTTGTTCTGCTCCTTCACCCAGTCGAACACCTGCTGCGCCACCGGGGCAATGGCCCCCTGTTCAAAGGGAACCGTAAAGCCTGCAGCTTTGACCAGGCCCGCATAGGTATCACCGCCGCCCTTCTTCACCAGAGCCAAATACCGCTGCCAGGCATCCTTCGGATCATTCAGATGGGCCGCGAAGAACTGCAGCGATACGATCTGCGCCAGGCAGTAGTCGATGTAGTAGAAGGGATACTGGTAAATGTGCAGCTGACGCTGCCAGCCCGCACCACGACCGTAGAAAGGCAGACCGTCAAAGTCGTTCCAGGGGCGGTACTTGCGCTCCAGCTCCAGCCAGATACCGTTGCGCTCGTCCGGGGTCAGATGAGGCTGGCTGTAGACGATGTGCTGGAACTCGTCCACCATACAGCCGTAGGGCAGGAAGGTGAGTGCCTCCTGGGCATGGGCCAGGGCATACTTGGCGGTGTCCTTGCCGAAGAACAGATGATGCCAGGGGCTGGTGAGGAACTCCATGGACATACTGTGGATTTCACAGCTCTCCAGACCGGGGTTTGCCAGCTCCTGACACATGCCCTGACCGGCCGCCACCCAGGCCTGGAAGGCGTGGCCTGCCTCATGGGTGAGCACATCCACGTCACCGGAGGTGCCGTTGAAGTTGGAGAACACAAAAGGCGCGCCGTAACCGGGAATGGTCTCGCAGTAACCGCCGGGAGCTTTGCCGGGACGGCTCTCCAGATCAAACAGCTGGCTCTCGGTCATAAAGTCGATGAAGCGGGCGGTTTCGGGGCTCAGTTCCCGGTACATCTGCACCGCCTTGGCCAGCAGCTCGGGGGCTGTGCCCTGGGGGATGGGGTTGCCGTCCTTGAAGCTGACGGTGGTATCGTAGAATTTTGCGTCGGGCAGGCCAATGCGGGCAAACTGCTCCTTCATGGCCTCGTGGGCCAGCGGGGTCACGCTCTGAGCCACCTGATCCCGGAAGCTCTTCACATCCGCCTGGTTATAGCCCAACCGACCCATCCGCAGGTAGGACAGGGGCACATAACTCTCGTAACCCAGCTTGCGGGCCTGCGCGTTGCGGTTCTCGATCATCTTGGTATAGATCTCGTCCAGCTCTTCCCGATTGTCATCAAAGAAACGGCCGTCCGCCTCAAAGGCGGCCTTGCGCACTGCCCGGTCCAGGCTCTGCTTGTAGGGGCCCATCTCAGGCAGGGTCAGGCTTTTGCCGTCGAACTGTACCTGACCGCCCGCATACAGCTTCTGGTAGCGGCTGGCCAGCGCGTTCTCCTGCTGCATCAGCTCCAGCACTTCCTCGCTGGCGCTGGCAGCGGCCACTTCCATCTTCTGCAGCAGGATCTCACCATACTCCGCTGCCAGGCCTTCCTTGTGGGGACTGGCCAGCAGCGCCCGGTACAGCGCCAGCTGGGCGTTGCCCACACCGGGGCCTTCCTGGTCAAAGAAGTCATTTTCCGCATCGTAAAATTCGTCCCGGGTGTCCAGGGTATGACGGATCTGCGCCAGGCGGGCCGCGGTGCTGAATTCATCATCCAGCTTGGTGTGCTCCTTGAAGATCTCCGCCAGCTCCCGGCCGCTTTCGGCCTTTTCGGCCCGGGCGGTGAGCTGCCGGTAGGCTTCGGTCACCCGCTGCACATCCGGGCGGGTATATTTCATTTCGCTGAATTTGCAAACTGCCATAGTTTTATTCCTTTCCGGCCCTTTTCGGCAAGGGCCTGCCGGAGCCGCCCGCCGGACAATGGTTCCGATGTGCGGCTTTACTTTTTTCTGATAACATTTTATACTTTTCCAGTGGATATTTCAAACCCTGAGAGGTGGATTGTTGTATATGAAGGATTCCTCTGCCCTTTCCCGCCCTGCAGTAGCCGCCGCCCTGGCCCTGATCCCCTGCTTTTTGTGGGGCAGCGCGGTGCCCTGCATCAAAATCGGCTGCCGGATGTTTCAGCTGGCGTCCAATGACATTCCCGGCCAGCTGGTGTTCGCCGGGATTCGCTTTTCCATTGCCGGGCTGATGGTCATTGTTTTTGCCAGCATCCGGGCTCGCCGTCTGGCCATCCCCAGCAAAGCGACCCTGCCAATGGTACTCAAGCTGAGCTGCGTGCAGACCATTCTGCAATACGTGTTTTATTACGCTGGTGTCGCCAATACCAGCGGTGTCAACGCGGCCATCATCACCGCCACCAACACCTTTTTCTGCATTTTGCTGGCCACGCTGGTGTTCCGCTACGAATCCCTCACCGCCCAGAAGCTGATCGGCTGTGCCGTCGGCTTTGCCGGGGTGGCACTCATCAACCTGAGCAGTTCCTCCGGCGGGCAGAGCAGTCTTTTGGGCGACGGCCTGGTGCTTATCGCCGCCATTGCCTACGCCTTTTCCAGCGTACTGGTGAAGCGCTACTCCCAGAAGGAGGACACCTTTGTGCTCTGCGGCTGGCAGTTTTTGTTCGGCGGCGTGGTCATGACCCTGCTGGGCCTTGTACTGGGCGGGCGGCTGGCCGCGCCCACCCCCTCTTCCGCAGCGCTGCTGGTCTACATGGGCTTCATTTCCGCGGTGGCCTACTCCCTGTGGTCGGTGCTGCTGGCTCACAATCCGGTGGCCCGCATTTCGGTGTTTGGCTTCATGAACCCGGTGTTCGGCGTGCTGCTCAGTGCCCTGTTGCTGGGCGAGGGCGCGGCAGCCTTCCGCCCTCAGGGGCTGGCAGCCCTGGCGCTGATCTGCGCAGGCATCCTGACCGTGAACAAGGCAGCAGACAAAAAAGACTGACTCTTTAATTTTTCGCCGGGGCTTGTTTTCCCTTCGCGGCAGGTCTATAATGGAGCGTGCAGAGTAAAAGCCTGTGCGTCAAGTGCCAGCCCGACGGGGAGTTGCGGGCCGGACGAAGAAGCACTCCGCTTCGCGGTGCAGGCTTTGCATCCCGCTGCTGCATAAACGAAGTGTGTGCAGGCAAATGCGGGGCGCTGTGCCCTTGCCGCGCCGTGCCCTCTTTTTGTATCCTCACCTCCTTTTGTGCGGCATTCGCATCAAAAGGAGGTTTTTTCATGTCCAAAATCAAACAACTCTTTCAGGATTCCGCCGCCCGCTTTCACCAGCCCCGCACCCTGGCGGTGGTGGCGCTGCTCATCGCGCTGAACATCACGCTGGACGCACTGAACATCCGGCTGCAGCTTACCCCCCAGCTGCGCATCGGCTTTGGCTTTCTGACCAGCGCCATGGCGGGCATGCTGTTCGGCCCTGCGGTGGCCATGACTGCCGGAGCCGCCAGCGATTTTCTGGGCTGGGTGGTGAACAACGGCGGCGGCGCCTATTTCCCCGGCTTCACCCTCACCGCCATTCTTGCCGGAATGATCTGGGGTCTGGCCCTCTACCGCCAGCCCCTGCGCTGGTACCGGGTACTGGCCGCCAAGCTGAGCATCAACATTCTTTTGAACATTTTTTTGAACAGCTTCTGGCTCTATCTGTATTATGGCCAGAATTTTCAGCTGGCCACGCTGCCGCTGCGCATCGGCAAAAATCTGGTGCTGCTGCCGGTGGAGGTCCTGCTCACCCTGTTCGTTGGCCGGGTGGTGCTGCGGGTGGAGCAGCAGAGCATTTACAACCGGGGCAGGCAGTAACGCCTCCGTAAAACCGCATAAAAAAGAAGGAACTCTCCCCGGGCTCCTTCTTTTTCTTTTATTTGTTCAAAACCAGCCGGCCAGAATCGCCAGCTGCTGCGCCAGCTCCGATAAAAACCACAGACTCACCAGCACGCACAAAGCCCCGTAAAACAGCTTCATGCCCTTTGCCGGTTCCCGGCGCAGACGCATCGCCAGACTGACCGCCCACAGTGCCAGACCTGCCAGAAGCAGCGGGCTGAAAAACAGCAGCCCGGCAATCAGGCAAAGATTCGCCGCAATCACGCCCTTTTCCCGCAAGAACTCCACCGGCGCATCACCTGCCCAGCACGTATTTTTCCAGCGCCAGGGCCACGCCATCCTCGTCATTGGTGGCGGTGACCGCAGCGGCCTTCTCCTGGATAGCACGGGGCGCATTGCCCATGGCCACACCCAGGCCCACCGTTTCCAGCATGGGCAGATCGTTCTCCGAATCGCCGCAGGCCATTACCTGACTTTTCTCCAGGCCCAGCATCCGGCCCAGCTCCAGCAGAGCAAGCCCCTTGGTCGCGCCCTCATCGCTGATTTCCAGATTGTTGGCTTCACTGGATACGATGGAAAAGCCGCCCATTTCCTGAGCGATCTGCCGGGCCCTTTGCCGGTTTTCCTCATTGGTAAAGAACATGGTGCACTTTTCAAAGCCCTCCTGCGAGGCAATGAATTCAGGCATACTCTCCACCGCCTGGCGGCTCAGCCGCATATAAAAGGCCATATTCCGGGGAGCCCACTCCTCAGCTGCATCGAGGTTTTTCTTCTCGCTGTAGCCGCTGCCGCCGGTGAACACATCGAACACCCGCCAAAGGCCTTCAGTGGCCTGATACAGCTGCTGAATGCGCTGACGGCTGAGCCAGTTTTTGATCACAAACTCACCGTCGCTCAGCCGCACCACGGTGGCACCGTTGGCGGTGACCGCGTAATCCACGCCGGGGATCTGAATAAATTCCGGCAGCACGCCCCGCAGCGGCCGGCCGGTGGCCGGAATCACCCGGCAGCCTGCGTCGATGGCCGCCCGGATGGCCGCATGGTTGCGGGGACTGATCTGATTTTTGGTGTTCAGCAGGGTACCGTCGATGTCCAGCCCCACCAGCTTGATGTTGTATTCGCTCACTGCTTGCCCAGCTCCTTGTTTTTTTCAAAGCTTTTGACCACCGCGTTGATGGCCGCAGCCCGCAGGCCGCCCTCCTCCAGTGCATGCACTCCGGCGATGGTGCTACCGCCGGGGCTGCACACCTCATCCTTCAGCTGGCCGGGATGCTTGCCGGTCTCCAGCACCATCTGAGCCGCGCCCACCAGAGTCTGAGCCGCGTATTCCAGAGCCTTTGCCCGGGGCAGACCACATTCCACGCCGCCGTCCGCCAGTGCCTCGATGAACTGGTACACATAGGCGGGCCCGCAGCCGGACACCGAGCTGCCCGCATCCATCAGCTTTTCGTCGATGGCATCGAACCGGCCGGCGGCGTCCATCTTGATAAGGAACTCTTCCAGGTCCTCCCGGTCCACACCGGGGCCTGCGGTGTACAGGATCATCCCCTGGCCGATGGCCACCGGCGTATTGGGCATGATGCGCAGCATGGGTACCGGCCGCCCCAGCATCTGGGCCAGACGGTCCAGCTGGAGACCGGCCGCCATGCTCACCAGCACGAACCGGTCGGTACGCTGGGCCAGAACCGGAGCCAGTTCAACCAGCACCTGCCCCATACCGGCGGGCTTTACGCCCAGAAAAATAAATTTGGCCTCCCGGGCCACGGTGGCGTTATCCATCGCCACGTCGCAGTCCAGCTCCTCGGCCAGAGAGATGGCCTTTTCCATGCTTCGGTTGGTCAGCACCACCTGGCGGGGATTCCAGCGGCAGGCCGCCCGGGCCAGCGCGCCGCCCATGTTGCCCACGCCGATGAATCCAAAGGTATAGCTCATAGCAAAACGCCTCATTTCCTTGTTTCAGTAAGGCCCGCAGCCCGCGGGCAATGTTCTGTTTTCAGTATACCTGCTGGGGGTCTGTTTTGCAATTCTTATTCCGTGCGCTGGGCCGGGTAGATGCTGGCACCGCCGCTGCACACCCGCCCCGCTGCACAGCACAAAAGACCGAAGGGCAAAAATTCCCAGCCGAACACCTCGCCCGCGATCAGTGCCGGGGCCAGCAGGGTGCGGCTGGCCGCGCCGAATACCGCGCAGTAGCCCGCGGCCGCGGCCACCGGAACCGGCACCCCCACCAGCGGGGCCAGCCAGACCCCCAGCGATGCGCCGATGGAAAACAGCGGCGTGACCTCGCCGCCCTGAAACCCACCTCCCAGCGTGACCACGGTAAAGGCCAGCTTGGCCAGCCAGTCATACCAGTACACCGTACCGCCCGCAAAGGCTGCGGCAATCAGGTTGGTGCCCAGACCGGAATACCGGCCCCAGTGGCAGGCAAGGCTTGCTGCCGCCACCACAGCGCCCGCCAGTGCAGCTCGGGCCACCGGGTCCGTCACCCGCCGGGCCAGTTCCGCCTTGGCGCGATGCAGGCTTCTGGCAAACAGCGTCCCCACAAGTCCGAAGCAGATTCCAAGGCAGGCCATCCGCAGCGCCATGGGCCCATCCAGAGCGGGCAGGCCCTCCAGCGCCACACTGAATTTTTCCAGTCCCAGCGCGCCGCTGGTCCAGCTGGCGGCCAGGGAAGCGGCCAGCGCGGGCAGCACCGCCTCCAGATCCAGTTTTCCCACCGCAGTGACCTCCGCCGCAAACAGCGCCGCCGCGAAAGGGGTGCGGAACAGCCCGCCGAAGCCCGCCGCCATGCCCGCCTTGAGCAGCAGCTTGCGGGAATCCTTTACCGGCAGGAACCGGCCCGCACCCCGGCCCAGCGCCGCACCCATCTGCACCGCCACACCCTCGCGTCCGGCGCTGCCGCCAAACAGATGGGTAACCCAGGTGGACAGGAAGATCATGGAGATCAGCCGTCGCGGGATGGTCTCCCCTTCATCGTGGGCAGCATCCACCACCAGACCCATACCCCGGCCCGCCCGGCTGCCCCAGCGCCGGTAGCACCAGGCAATGGCCGCACCTGCCAGCGGCAGAAAGGGCAGCCACCGGCCGGGATGTGCGTCCCGCACCGCACCCAGAGCCAGCAGTCCCCGGCCAAACACCGCGGCCAGTGCACCGGCCGCCACGCCCACCACTGCCGCGACCGCACACAATGCCAGCAGCCGCAGCGCCTGTTTTCCGTTTTCTTTCATTGGTTCCTCCTTGCCGAAGCCTCCTCCGCGCACAAAAAAGGGCTGACGGCCCCGTGACCAACCGGTCACAGAAGCCATCAGCCCGAACAGGCGGTTTGGGCGGGCCAGCTGCCCGCCGGGGGAGTGCCTCATTCCCCGTTTGCTTTCAACAGGATACCGCCGCTTGGCGGTTTTGTCAAGGATTTATTCGTAACGGAGTGCCTCGATGGGGTCCATCTTGGCGGCCTTGCCCGCCGGGTAATACCCGAAGAACACACCAATGAGCATGGAGAAGCCCACCGCCAGGCCGATGGCGGAAAGACTGGGCTTTGCTGCGTAGCCCAACAGGCCCGCGCCCGCGGCGCCCAGGCCCACACCCAGTGCCACGCCCAGCGCGCCGCCCACCAGGCAGATGACCACCGCCTCGGTAATGAACTGCATCCGGATGGCAAAGCCCGGTGCGCCCAGTGCCTTGCGGGTACCGATCTCCCGGGTACGCTCGGTGATGCTCACCAGCATGATGTTCATCACACCGATGCCGCCCACCAGCAGGCTGATGGCCGCGATGGCGCTGATGGCCAGCTTCACGGTGTTCAGCATGCTGGTCATCTCCTCCAGCATACTCTCCATGCTGGAAGCGGTGGCGGTGTAGCTCTCGTTGCGGGTATAGAAGCTGGCAAAGAAGCTCTCCACCTGCTCCAGGAAGGCGGTGGTGTCGGTGCCGGTGGAGGCCACCACGGTGAAGCTCTGGTATCCGGTCTCACCGCCATTCAGCTTCTGTGCCGTTTCCAGCGGCAGATACAGCTCGGTCACCGGATCGGCCCCGGTCATGCTCACAAAGCCGTCATCGTCGTATTCATAAACACCGGCCACATAGAACTTGAGCAGCTGGCCGTTCACGGTCAGCTCAAATTCCTGCCCCAGCACCGACGCGCCGCTTTGGCCGAACACGCTCTCGCAGAACACATCGCTTACCACGGCGATCTGGCGCTCACCGTCGGAATCCTTGATAAAGCGCCCGTGCAGCAGGTTCAGATCATTGGCCAGCGCATATTCCTCGTTCACGCCCATGGCGGTCACCTGCACGGTGGTGTCGCCCTGCTGTACCTGGCCGCTGCCCAGGCTCTGGTCCAGGGCAATGGCATAGATCTGCTCCGGGTAGGCTGAGCGGAACTCCTCGATCATGGCGTCGGTGAACAGATCCTCACTGGATGGATTTGCCGGACCGAACATGCGCCCCGCGCCGCCGCTGATTTCGTCGTCCTCGGATTTCTGCTGCAGGCTCACGGTAATGTTGTTGATGCCGAAGCTCTGCAGGCTGTCGGTGATGGAGCCGGTGAGCGAATCGCCCAGCGTGACGATGGCGATCACCGAACCGATGCCGATGATGATGCCCAGCATGGTGAGCAGCGCCCGCAGCTTGTTGGCCCACAGGCTGCCGAAGGCCAGGCGGATGTTGTCAAACAACTGCACTGCGGCCCGCCCCCTTTCTCTCGCCCACGAAGCGGCCGTCCCGCAGGGTCAGGATGCGCTCGCACTCGGCGGCCAGCTCCTGGCTGTGGGTGATGAGCACAATGGTCATGCCTCTGGCGTGCAGCTGGTGGAAGATATCCATCACAGTGCGGCTGGTGGCCGAGTCCAGCGCGCCGGTGGGTTCGTCCGCCAGCAGGAGGGCGGGCTGGTTCACCAGTGCCCGGGCAATGGCCACACGCTGCTTCTGACCGCCGGAAAGCTCGTTGGGCTGATGGCGGGCACGCTCGCTCATGTTCACCATCTCCAGCAGCTCCTTGGCCCGCTGGGTGCGCTGCCGGGCGGGCACTCCGGCATAGAGCATGGGCAGCTCCACATTTTTCAAGGCGCTGGTGCGCCCGATCAGGTTGAAGGTCTGGAATACAAAGCCGATTTTCCGGTTGCGGATAACCGAAAGCTCCTTGTCCTTCGCGCGGGTAATATCCACACCGTCCAGCGTATAGCTGCCCTCAGTGGGCCGGTCCAGCGCGCCGATGATGTTCATCAGGGTGGACTTGCCGCTGCCGGACTCGCCCACGATGGCCACAAATTCCCCGGGATACACCTGCAGGTCAATGCCGTGCAGAATCTCCAGCTCGTTGGGCTTGCCGATGTAATACCGCTTCACAATGCCCTGCATATCAATGATCGGCTGCATCTGCATCAGCCTCCCATCGCCGGGCCGCCGCCCATACCGCCGCGGCCACCGCCGCCAGCGGCTCCGGCGCTGCCGCCATCCGCAGGCGCAGCAATGATCATCGAGCCCTGCATGTCGCCGCCCATATCACCGCCGGGCATCATGGCGCTCGTATCCAGCTCCTCGGTGGCTTCGTCCTCATCCGCCGAGGCGCGCACCACCAGGCCCTCTTCCAGCTCTGCGCCGCTGATCTGGGCATAGTAGTCGTTCTGCTCGCCCACGGTCACAGCCATTTCCTCAAACACAGGCTCGCCGTCTTCCTCACCGGTCTGCACATAGATCACGCTCTCGCCTGCCTCGTTTTCGCCGATGGCATCCAGCGGAACGGTGAACACATCCTCGGTGGTGGAAAGGATGATCTCCACCTTGGCATTGGTGCCGATCAGCAAACCGCTGTCCGCGTCGTCAATGGTAACCTCCGCCGCAAAGCTGCTGGAGGAGGAACCGCCGCCGGTGGCGGTGGGCGAGATCTGGCTCAGCGTGCCGCTCACCTCTTTGTCGGTCACATCGCTGGTGATGCGGGCGGTCATACCCACCTGCACGCTCTCAATGTCATATTCCGGAATGGTGATGGCCACCTTCAGAGAATCGGTGTTCTGGATGGTGGCAGCCGCGCCGTCGATCATGCTGCCCACGGTGGCGTTCACCGCGGTCACCTTGCCGCTGGTCTCAGCGGTCAGGGTGCACTGCTCCAGCTGCTCCTGCAGATCGGTCAGCTCGTCGCTCTCGCTGGACTTGTTGTAGCTCTCCAGCGCGTCGTCGCAGGTCTCCTGGGCGGTCTCCTGGTTCTTCACCGCCTGCTCGTAGGCGGTCTGGGCCTGCTCGTAGGCCGACTGCGCCTGCTGGTAAGCAGTCTGCAGGCCGGTCAAGCCCACCGTATTCTGGGCCTCGTTCAGAGCCTGCTGCTTGGCTTGCGATTGTTCCGACGCCTGTTTATAAGCAGCCTCTGCACTGGTCTGGGCCGCAGTTGCTGCCTCCAGCTGGGCCTGCGCTTCCTCCATGGCGGTCTGCAAACCGGCTAGCTTTTCCGCGTCGCCATCGGCGGGCTGGTAATCCGCCGCCAGCTGGCGGTCGCTCTCGGTCTTCCATGCGCCGTAGGCATCGTTGTAGGCGGTCTGCTTTTCCGCCGTAACCGCCATGGCGTCATTCAGCGCGCTCAGGGCACTCTCTTCCTGGGCAGCGGCGTTGTCCGCCTCGGTCTGGAAGGAACTCACCTTGCTGCGGGCGCTGTCGTAGGCGGACCAGGCATCGTTCTTGGCGCTCTCCGCCTCGTCCATTTCGGTCTTCGCCTCGCTGGTGTTGGTCTGTGCTTCGGCCAGGCTTTCCTGGGCCTTCTGATAGGCCTTTTCCGCCTGGGCCATGCTGTCCGCCAGCGTCTCCTTGGCCTTTTCAATGCTCTTTTCCAGGCTCTCGGTGTCCAGGGTACAGATCACATCCCCCGCCTCGACCATATCACCTACCTGTACGTCCACCGTTTTCACGGTGTATTTCAAGTCGGTGGTCACGTTGGACACATCACTGCTCTCCACCGTGCCGCTGGCACTGATGGAGTCATCCAGCGTCCCCTTCTGCAGGGTCACGGTGCGCACATAACTGCCCCCCTGCACCGCCACAGGCATGGTGGGTCGCCGCAGACGGAAATACCAAAGTCCGGCCACCGCAATCGCCAGGATCAGTACCACCGCAATCAGGGCCTTTTTGTGCCGCCCCAGGCATCCACCCACCCGGCCGAGGACCGTTTTCACCTTACTCATCGATTATGATTCCCCCTTGTGAATAATCAAAACTTCCCCCGAGACAGGCTTGCCTTCGGGGGAAAACCGAACTTATTTTAGCCAGTGTTTGTGAAAAGCCGCCGTGCAAAGAGTGAAAGATATGTGAGGGGAAACCTTTACGCAACCTTTATGGGCTGTAAACCTATTGTAAATTCCGGGGAATCGGGCCGGTTTTGCTCTTTTCTTTTTCCCATCGACTTCGTATAATAAAGCCACATTTTCTTTGCCGCGGCCCTCTGCCGTGTTCTTAACCCCTGTGAACGGAGGATTCCCCATGATCAAACGCTGCATCGCCACCCTGCTCACTTTTGTGCTCTGTCTGGCGCCCACCGGCGGCCTTCTGCTGCCCGCCCACGCGGAGGACCGGCAGCCCCGGGATTTTGCCAACCTGGTGCTGTTTGCCTATTTCCGCGACGAGCCGGACAAAGACTACTTCAACGCCCCCTCGGCCCAGCCGGGCAAAAGCCGGGCCCAGGCGCTGATGGAGCTGTATGACGGCGAGCAGGGCCGGTCCTTTCGGCAGTATCTGAACACCATCTCCGGCGGCCAGTTTCGGGCACACAATATTTTCCCCCAGTGGGACGGCAAAACCCTGACCGCCTGCGAGCTGCCCTTTACCCTTCAGCAGGCACAGAGCGGAAGCATCGACTCTGCCATTCTCACCGAGCTGGTGCGCCAGCTTCCCGAACTGCAGGGGCAGACTCTGGACTATGACGGCGACGGCTGCATCGACAACCTGAGTGTGGTACTGCTGGGCAAGGCGGACAACGCCACCGGCGCACCGCCCTCGCTGTATCCCCATCAGAATACTCTGCCCGCCGGTCTGCGCTACAGCGGCAAGGAGGTGGCGGACTACAACATGCTGAATACCGACCGGCTGCTGGACTCCGCCCAGGCGGACGGCTCCGGTCTGATCTGCCACGAATTTCTGCACACGCTGGGTTATCCGGATCTTTATGCCCGGGACGGCTCGGTGCCGGTGGGCACCTGGGACATTATGGCCTCCTCGTCCCGGTATCTGAGCTGGCCGCTGGCCTATCTGCGGGTCCATTTCACCGGCTGGTGCCAGCTTCCCGAGCTGAGTGCCTCGGCTCAAAATGTTTCCGTCAGCGCTCCCGGCGAAGCAGGCAACCAGGCCGTTGTGATCCGCTCGCAGCGCAATCCCTATGAGGTCTTTGTGGTGGAAATGCGCCGCCAGACGTCCCCACAGAGCGAGGACACATTGGATGCCCGCATCGGCGGCACCGGCCTCATCGTCTACCGGGTGGACACCACGGTGGACGGACTGAGCAACTACTTCGGCTCCACCGGCGTGTATGTGTTCCGCCCCCAGCCGGGCCAGAACGGCTACGTGGAGGGCAGCGAGCGGGCCACCGTGGGCAACGCCTTCCTTTCCGCCGAGAGTGGCCGCACCTCCATCGGCAGCGCGGACCCCGGCGCCGGACTTGTCCAGGGCGCGCTCCCCTTTTCGGACGGCACAAATTCCGGCATCGTGATCTCGGATGTTTCCTCTGCCCAGGGCGGGAGCATGACCTTCTCGGTCACCATTCCCGAGGCCGACCCTCAGACCCTCTGGCAGGACGCTCAGTTTCCCGAACACTCCGGCGTGGCGCTGGCCCAGGGCCCGATCCGAGGCCAGATCATGGCCGCCGGGTACGCCCTGCCCTACACCGGTGACCAGCTGCGTCTTTACGCGTTCGCCGATCCGGGCTGGGCCCCCGTGACCGAAGAGTCGCTCACCCAGGCGGGCGGCTTTGACCGGGTGACACTGACCAGCCTGCGCGATACTCCGGTGGTTGCCTGGCGTGCCAGCGACGGTGCGCTGTATCTGGCCATGCTGGCGGACGGTGCCTGGAAGTCTCTGGGCAGTTTGCCGGACGTGGATGACTACGCCATCACTGCGCAGGGCGGCACATTGCACCTGGCCTACGTGACCGGCGGCTATTCGCAGGCAGGCTATGCCACCATCACCGGCAGCGGCATCAGCCGTCAGGGCTTCTGCGCCTCCGGCCGGATGTTCGGCAGCCCGAAGGCTGCCGTGACCGGGCAGGGCCAGGTATATCTGGCCTTCCGGGATGTGACCAACAACAACGATCTTCTGATCTATCAGGCGCAGGATGGCGGATTCTCCCGGCTGGCCAGCCCGGGCAGCGCTTCCTCCTATGACCTGGCCGCCGGCAGCAGCGGACTTATGGCTGTTCTGGGCGGCGATACCCCGGTGCTAAAGCAGCTGGATGGCGACAGTTGGACAGAGCTGACCCGTCTGGATCAGACCGCCCACGAACCCCGGCTTGCTTTCGGTGCAGATACCACCTTTCTGCTGGCCGCACCGAATGGTGCCTCTGCAAAGGACCTGCGAGTCTATCAGCAGAAGGACGGCACCTTCACCCCGGTGGGAGATCGAGTGGACAAGGGCGGAGATGGTGCCGCCCTGACGGTATTCGGCGACCGGCTGTTCACCGCTTACCGAATGGACGGCAAGGCCATGGTTCGCTTCAATGCCCCCGGTATGTCCGATGCACTGCTGTCTCTCTCCGTCACCCCGCCTGCTCTCACCTCCTACCATCTGGGGGACGAGGTTTCCACCCAGGGGCTGCAGGTGTTCGCCAATTACACCTCCGGCCCCAGGGAGCTGACCGCCGGCGAATATACCCTGACCGGCTTTGATGCCAGCCAGACCGGAACCCGCCAGGCCACCGTGAGCTATCAGGGAATGAGCGCCAGCTTCTCCTTCACGGTTTTTGAAGCCGCAGTCCCCACTGCCGTTCCAACAGCGGAACCGACGGCTGTCCCCACGGCACAGCCTACCGCTATCCCCACGTCGAAGCCTACCGCTGTTCCCACGGCGAAGCCTACCGCTGTCCCCTCGGCGAAGCCTACCGCTGTCCCCTCGGCGCAGCCCACCGCTGTCCCCACGGCGCAGCCTACCGCCGTCCCCACGGCGCAGCCCACCGCTGTTCCCTCGGCGCAGCCCACTTCGGCTCCCGCTGCCGGTCCGACTTCCGTACCGGCCACCGCTGCCCCTGCAGCGACCATTCCCCCCAGCACTGCGGTGATCCGCCCCGCGCGGCCCACCGCACAACCCACGGCAGCTCCCACCGCCTCCCCCACAGCGGTCCCCTCGGCTGTTCCCACAGCACAGCCCACGGAGCAGCCCTCCCCTACGCCGGACCCATCCAGTGAATCCGCCTCCGCCGAAGCCCCCTCCTCCGGCGGCGTTCTCCGCCCCCAGGCCGCGCTCCTTCTGGCCGGTGTGGCGGGAGTCTGTGCCTGCGGCGGCATTGGACTGTGGTTCTTCTTCAAGCGCCGCTGAGGTCTTCGACAGACTCCGCTTTCCCTTCCCGGGGCCTTTCTCCCCCTTCCCCGGAATAACAACCTGCGGCGCGTGGTATCCAAAAAGAGGCGGAACAGGCCGAAACGGTCTGTTTCCGCCTCTTTTTGCAGGCAGCCGCTGCACCTGTGCAGCATTTTCTTCACTTCCCTGCCCAGCTGGTTCACAGCCGGGCATTTTTTTGTGCTATAATCAAAAAGACAGGGATCGGGCGGCAGAGCCGCCGGAAGCACAGAGGGGAGAACCGATGCATATGATGGAGCATCTGCAACGCTTTTTTGAGGAGATGGACGAGTTCGTCTATATCTCGGATATCAAAACGCACCAGCTGGTCTACATGAATCGCCGGATGCGGGCATCGCTGGGCTACCAGCGCCCGGAGGACTACGCGGGCAAGCTCTGCTACAAAGTACTCCAGGGCAGCGCGCAGCCCTGCGCGTTCTGCAACAACCACCAGCTGAAAGAGGGTCAGTTCCTCTCCTGGGTCCACAAAAACCCGGTCTTCAACAAGCGCTACCTGATCAAGGACAGCCTGCTCACCGACGGGGACCGCAGCTACCGGATTGAGGTTGCCGTGGATGTGGACGCTGAGGTCCTGTGCAACACACCTTATTACTATGCTCGCAGCGAAACCATTCTGAACGAGTGCATGCGGCAGATTTTCTCCACCACCAACCCGAACGAGGCATTGGAGCTGCTGCTGAGCTACCTGGGCCGGACCTTCCAGTGTGACCGGGCCTATGTGTTCGAAATCGATGCCGATGAGCGGGTGGACAATACCTACGAATGGTGCCGGGAGGGGGTAGAACCCCAGAAAGATATTCTGCAGAAGGTGCCGCTGTCCAGCATTGACTGGTGGATGCAGGTATTCTCCCGGGACGAGGTGATCCTGATCCGAAACCTGGAGGACATCCGTACCCAGTACCCCATGGTCTACGCCATGCTCAAGCCTCAGGACGTGACCACCCTGGCAGCCGGTCCGGTGTGCAGCGAGGGCAAGGTGACCGGCTTTCTTGGTGTGGACAACCCCAATCGGGAAATGATGGGCATGCTGGCCCCCATTATCAATGTGGTGGGCCGCTTCGTAGCCTCACTGCTCGGCCGCCGGGACCTGCTGCGCCGGCTGCACGCCCTGAGCTATCACGATCCTCTTACCAATCTTTATAACCGAAACGCCATGAATGCCATGTTCGAGAAGGGCGCGCTGCTGGGCAATCTGCAGCAGCTGGGCGTGGTTTACTGCGACATCACCAGCCTTAAGCAAACCAACGACTCCCTGGGGCATGACGCAGGAGACCGGCTGATCCGTCACTGTGTGAGTCTTCTGCAGGAAACTTTGCAAACTCCATGGATCTACCGTTCCGGCGGTGATGAATTCGTCGCTCTGTTCGGTGATTTCTCCCGGGAGCGCTTTGAGGAAAACGTGCAGGCGCTGCGCCAGCGCATCCAGCAGGACCCGTACCACATGGCAGTGGGTTATGCCTGGTCCGACCAGCCTCCCTTTGATCTGGACGCGCTGATCTGCCGGGCCGATCAGGTCATGTATCAGGACAAGCGGGATTACCACCGCATCAACGGCTCCATTCCCGGCATCGACCGGCGCAAAAGCGACCGCCGCCAGGAACGCCCCTCTGCCGGCAAAAGCAGCCTGTTCTATCACTTTTTGGCCTCCACCTACCACGATATGGAGTTTCTGTTTCAGTCCATCTCCCAGCAGAACACGGTGAGCTACTTCTACTTCGGCGACATGGTGAAGGACCTTTTCTATGTTTCCGACAACATGCGGGACGAATTCGGTTTCCGCAGCAATGTGGTGCCGGGTCTTTTGAAAGAATGGGCCAAGCGCATCCCCTCGCCCCAGTACCGGGACATGTACCGCCGCCAGATCCAGACCATGCTGCAGGAAAAGCGCACGGTACACGACCTGCGCTACCAGATCCGTAACGCCGCAGGAAAAACCATCTGGATTCGCTGCTTCGGCCTGTTAAAATGGAGCGAGGACAAAACCCAGCCCCTGTTCTTTGCCGGGCGGGTCACACACCAGGACGACGATTTCGTGGTGGACCCGGTAACCAACTTCCCCCGGGCCACCGCCATGTTCGGCCGGATGGATCAGCTGCGCCAGGCCGGGCAGCAGTGCCTGGCCATCGGCTTCAGCCTGAACAGCATCACCGAACTGAACAATGCCCGCGGCCGCACCTACAGCGACCATCTGGTAAGCAACATCGCCGATGAGCTGATGAAACACCTGATGGGCAAGATGTCCTTTTACCGGCTGGAGGGCATGCGCTGCATGGCATTGGTGGACCCTGCCTGCCCCGAAAGCCGGGAGGAACTGGTACACCAGATCCGCGAAATCGTGGAGGCCAGCTACCGCAGCGTGGGCCTTTCGGTACATCATCCCTGCTCCTTCGCGCTGATGGAATGTCCCAAGGGCCAGCTGTCCCCCTCGGATTTTGTGGAGAACATCGTTTCGCTGATCAAGGTGGCCAAGCACGACTCCAAACAGCTGTATGTGGTGGACTCCATGGAAAACAGCGAAAAGATCAAAAACATGTCCAACATCGCGCTGGCCCTGAGCCGGGACGTACTGCGCGGCATGGAGAATTTCCGCATTGTGATTCAGCCGGTGGTCTCCGCACAGAACGGCCGGGTGGTGGGCGGCGAGGTCTTGCTCCGCTGGTCCTTCCAGGGACAGGACGTCTCCCCTGCCATCTTCATTCCGCTGCTGGAAAAAGGCAATCTGATCCAGCTGGCGGGCCGCTGGGTCTTTGAGCAGACCGCCTGCAACTGTATGCGGCTTGCCGCCTGCATGCCGGATTTCTACCTGACCTTCAATGTGAGCCTGCAGCAGCTGTCCGACGAGCAGTTCACCGACTTCATGCGCGCCACGCTGGAAAAATACCGGGTGAGCGGCGAGTGCCTGGTGGCCGAAATGACCGAAAGCTGCATGGACGAACAGCCCGAACACCTGATGCGTTTCGTGGATGCCTGCCGTGAAATGGGGATCGGCATCGCACTGGACGATTTCGGCAGCGGATATTCCTCGCTGCGCATGCTGCTGCAGTACCCCTCCAGTATCATCAAACTGGACCGCTCGCTGCTTCTGGAAATGGCTGCTTCGGAGGACAAGATGAACTTTATCTCCAGCATTGTGTACGCCTGCCACCGGTTCGGTAAAAAGGTATGCATGGAGGGTGTGGAGACCGCGGCTCAGGACCGGATGATCCGGGAATCCGGCTGTGATATGATCCAGGGCTTCTGTTATTACCGCCCCATGGAGCTGGAGGATGTATACAGCCTTGTATCCAAGGGAGCCCCGACAGCCCCGGAAAAAAGCGGAAAGGAGGAGCAATGACCAACAACACTGTGCCAAGCAGTCAGGTCTATGCCTGGCTGAACGAATTCTGCCGCCGGTATTTCCAGCTGCGGGACCCGGAAGGAACGCTGGAGCTGCTCTCTCCGGGTTTTCTCAGCGTGGGCACTGGTGAAGGCGAGGTGGCAGTGGGCAAGGAGCAATTCCGCTGCCTTTTGCTGAAGGAACTGGAGGCCTTGCCCTGGCCGCTGAGTTACCAGATTGAGGATTACGCCCAGAACCGGCGGGCTCCCTTCTGCTGGGATTGCTTCTGCAACGTACGTCTGGGCCTGGACCAGCCGGAACAGGGCTTGCATGTGACCTACCGCATCCGACTGACCGCCGGTGTGCATCAGGAGGAGGACGGCAGCTGGTTCTTTGATACCATGCACGCTTCAGAAGCCAGCCGCACCCAGGAGGAGGGCGAGTTCTTCCCGCTGTCCTTTGTTTTGCAGGGCGCGGACCAGATCAACCGCAGCACCCAAAAGGAGCTGGTCGAGATTCTGGTGCAGCTCATGCCGGGCGGCGTGGTGGGCGGCTACGTGGAGGAGGGCTTCCCTCTGTACGTGGCCAACGACCGGATGCTGCAGATGGCCGGCTACCGGAGCTATGAGGAATTCTCCCGCGAAATTCAGGGCCTGGTGATCAACAGCATCCACCCGGATGACCGGGAGTATGTAAAGATGGTGGTGGCACAGGCTCTGGCCAAAGGAGACCAGTACGAGGTACAGTACCGGATGAAGCGCCGGGACGGCACCGATCTGTGGGTCCACGACATCGGCCGGAAAACCATTACCGGCGACGGCCGCGAAGCCATTATCAGCGTGCTGGTGGACATCTCCGAGCAGGTCAACGCCAAAAAGGATCTGGAAAAAGCAGCAGACAAGGACCCTCTCACCGGTCTTTATAACCGGAAGGCCGGCCAGACCCGAATTGAAGCTGCTATGCACAGCAGCGGAAGCTATCTGTTCGCCATTATGGATCTGGACAACTTCAAGCTGGTGAACGATCTGTACGGCCATCAGCAGGGCGACCGGGCGCTGCGCGAGTTTTCCGGTCTGCTCACCCACACCTTCCGCCGCACCGATATTCTGTTCCGGCTGGGCGGCGATGAGTTCGGAGTATTCTTCTCCGCTCCCCGGGATCTGGGCGTGCTGGAACGCAAACTGAACAGCGTGGTCCGGAACTACCGGGCCCTCACCCAGAAGCATTGGCCTGCCGCCGGCTCCTCGGTCTCCATCGGAGGTGTGTACGGCCAGCTGCCCCGGGAATTCTCTGAACTGTACCGCATAGCGGATCAGGTCCTCTATGAAGTAAAAAACGCAGGCAAGAGCGCAGTACTCATCCGCCCCTTATAACAAAAAAGCAGAGCCATCAGGCTCTGCTTTTTTGTTGTTTTAATGGTCACAGCTCCGGGCAGATGATATATTTGCCCCGGGTCCGCAGCTGCGGGTCGGCCAGGATGGCCTCCAGCCGGTCCAGCCCGCAGGGCGGGCAGACCATGCTGCTCACATCCAGGCGGCCGGAATCGATCAGCGCCAGCGCCCGGGCCTGCGTGTAGGGGTTGATGAAGGAGGCCGTAATCTCCAGCTCCTTCTGGAACACCTCAAAGGGCTTGATGGGAAGCTCGTCGTCCGGCTTGGTGAGGCCGAACATCATCACCACCGCCTTGGGGCCCGCGATCTGAATTGCCTGCTGAATGGTCTCGGTGCGGGCCACGCACTCAATCACGGTATTCACCCAGGAGAAGCCTTCCCGGGCCAGACGTTCGGCCACATCCTCGTTTACGGGATCAATGCACACATCCGCGCCCAGCTGCAGCCCGGTCTCCCGCTTGGCGGCCACCGGCTCGATCAGGGCAACCTTTGCCGCGCCTGCCTGACGGGCCAGCTGCAGCATCAGCAGGCCGATCATGCCGCCGCCGATCACCACCACCTGATGCCCCGGCTGGATATGGCACAGATCAATGCCGTGCAGGCAGCAGGCCACCGGCTCGGTCATAGCGCCCTGGGCATAGGTGGTGTTTTCTCCCAGCTTGTACACCTGGCGCTGGTTCACCGCGCAGTATTCCGCAAAGCCGCCGTTCACTGTGGTGCCGTAGCCGATCATATGCTCGCAGAAATGGGCTGTGCCGTTGCGGCAGGGCGCGCAGCTGCCGCAGTAGCAGTTCGGGTCCACACAGACCCGGTCCCCCACCTGGCAGTTGGTTACCTGCTCGCCCACCTGCACCACCAGACCGGAAAACTCATGCCCCAGAATGGTGGGCGGCGTCACCTGAGCAGCGCCCTTGTCGCCTTCATAAATATGTACGTCGGTCCCGCATACGCCGCAGGCCTTCACCTGGATCAGAACATCCTGCGGCCCCAGCTGCGGCATGGGGCTTTCCTCCACACGAAGATCGTGCCGGCCGTAAAAAACTGCGCTTTTCATTTATATATCCCTCACTTTGCTTGGTTTGGAGCGTTTTTCGCTTTCCAGTATAGTGTAGCGCGCTGCGGGGAACATATCCATTGACAGATGCCCCAATCTTTTCACTTTATTATAATTGAAATTGATAATTATTCACTTTAACAACCAAATCCGCAATTTTCTCCTTTTCCTCACCTCCTTCCGTCGTGCGCTCTCCCTAAAAATCCGAAACAAAGTCACCAAAACCGCTTATATCCTTGATTTATCCGCCACATCCTTCCTGTCCTATTTTCGTTAAAAAATCGTCTATCTACTTGAAAATTGCTTGTTTTCGTTGTTTGATTGCACAAATTCAAGTTATCCAATGCGTCAAAACGATGAAAAATCAAGTGAGCGCTTGACTTTCACTTGAAAATACAGTACTCTTAGACCAGCAAAGCAAGTGAATCTCAACCATAAAAATCAAGTTGAATTCACTCGAAAATGTGAATAAAGCACAGAGCACAAGGGGGCTTTTACATGGAAAACACCCAAACCCTTCGCAGATGTCTGGATCTGGTGGCGCAATTTAATCACCGGAACGAAAAGGACACAGCCAGCCGGCTTCATTTTTACGGCGCAGGCGATAACAAGGACGTTTACAACATCACCGCACCGTTTGAGGACGGCGGCGCCCAGTACATCGCCGGCCGGGTGGAAAGCCGGGACAGTGAATATTCCCAGGTGGTGTTTTTCAAGGGCAGCGGTTACGAGTGGACCGCAGACGATGCCCTGCCCCGCCTGAATCTGCAGGACCCCTTCGTGTGCCGCATCGACGGCCAGCTGGTGGTGGGCGGCGTGGAGGTTTTCGACGACGAGGAAAACCCCGGCCAGCTGAACTACCGCACCGTTTTCTATAAAGGCGAGCATCTGGCCGGCCTTCAGCGCTTCACCCACGGCCCGGACCGGATGAAGGACATCCGCCTGCACCAGCTGGCAGACGGCCGGGTGCTGGTGATGACCCGGCCCCAGGGCGCCGTGGGCGGCCGGGGTAAGATCGGCTGGATCATTCTGGACAATCTCTCCCAGCTGGACATCGCTCACATCGAGCAGGCCACCATTCTGGAGCAGCAGTTCCTGCCCGAGGAATGGGGCGGCGCCAACGAGCTGCACGCTCTGGGCGGCAGCAAGGTGGGTGTTCTGGCCCACATCGCCCGCTACGATGAAAAGGGCGACCGGCATTACCATTCCGCGGCCTTTGTATTCGACTGGAGCACCGGCGAATACAGCCCCATGAAGATCATTGCCATGCGGTGCAACTTCCAGGACGGCCCCAGCAAACGCCCCGACCTGGAGGATGTAATCTTCAGCGGCGGCCTTGTGCGGCAGGCAGACGGCAAAGCCCGGCTGTACTGCGGTGTAAGCGACGCCGAGGGCCACGTGATCACCATCGACGATCCCTTTCAAAATGTTTGATAAGAGCCGGTTCAACAACGAGGGCTCTTTGAAATAGAAATTCTAAGGAGGAAAACAACGTGAAAATCAAACAGTGCGCCGCCTTGCTCATGGCGGCAACCATGGCAGCGGTTTCTCTGGTAGGCTGCGGCGGCTCTGACGCTGCATCCGGTTCCGGCGCCACCGCCGCGAGCGGCGACACCATCGTGGTGGATTTCTGGACCGCTCCCCAGCAGGTGCAGTACAACCTGTGGGAATCCCGCGCACAGGCATTCAACGCCACCGGCACTCAGGTGAACGGCAAGACCGTTACCGTGAAGGTGCAGCAGATGCCCGAAACTCCTTCTTCTGAGGCTGGCATCCAGAATGCCATCGCCACCGGCACCGCTCCTGCCGTTTCCGAGAACGTAAACCGCGGCTTCGCCGCCACCCTGGCCGCTTCCGACGTGGTCTACGACCTGTCCAGCGAGGACTGGTTCAACGACGTGGTGGAATCCCGCGCCATGGGCGAGACCATGGACGCCTGGGCCATCGACGGCAAGCAGTATGTTCTGCCCCTGTACGTGAACCCCATGGTCTGGCAGTGGAACATGAAGGGCCTGCAGGCTCTGGGCTACGATAAGGCCCCCGAGACCGTGGCCGAGTTCACCGAGGTTATGAAGGCCTTTGCCGCCAACAAGGACGCCCTTGCCGAGGTTGGCGTGACTCATTCCTTCTACCGTCCCTCTCTGACCCGTCCCGACCAGTACTGGGATCGCTGGTTTGACTTCATGATGATCTACAACGGCGTGTCCGGCGGCAAGAGCATCGTGGAAGGCAACAAGCTGACCATGGACCGTGACGCTGCCATCCAGGCGATGGAAGTGATCGGCACCTTCGGCAACACCATCCAGCAGGGCGAACTGTCCAGCATCTGGCTGGAAGAGCAGCCCTCCGTGCTGGTTTCCATCAACGCCCCCTGGGAGATCTCCCTGTACCGCGAGAACAACGTGGTTTACGGTGAGGATTACGTTTACGGCCCCGCTCTGGTGAACAACGCCGGCGACAAGCCCTACAACTACGCCGACTCCAAGGGCCTGGCCTTCTACAAGGCCGACAACATCTCCGAGGAAGAGCATCTGGGCGCTGTGGAATTCGTAAAGTGGGTCTACAATGCTGAGAATTCCGCTCAGTCCGATCTGGAGTGGCTGGAAGCCACCACCATGCTGCCCGTCCGCGGCGACCTGAACACCAGCGAGACCTTTACCGCCATCATGGAAGAGTACCCCGAGCTGGCTGATCTGGCCCAGTGGGTTCCCTACTCCATCCCCGGCCTGGCCACCGATAAGGACGCTGACATCTGGACTGCCTTCACCGAAACCTGCACCGGTCCCTACATGAACGACGTGATGCAGGCTGAGGCGGGCAATGCCCCCGACGCATCCAGCTACGTGGATGCGGCCATGGAAGCCATGAAGACCGCTGGCGGCCTGGAGTAATCGTACCTTTTGTGCGGGGCCGCGCGAGCCGTTTGAAGGCATTGCGCGGCCCCGCATTTTTTTGAACAGGAGTGTTGCATGATGAAGAAAACCAACGCGACCAACCGCCGCCGCGAGCTGGTGGGCTGGGCGCTCAACGCGCCTTACCTGCTGTATTCGCTGGTGTTCTTTTTACTGCCCCTCATCTGGGCATTCTGGCTGTCCACGATGGACTGGAACCTGATGTCCAAAGACAAAACCTTTGTGGGGGCCAAAAATTTCCTCGACCTTTTCTCTGATCCCAAGGTTCAGGCCGCATTTATCAACTCCTACCGGTATCTGCTGCCGGTGGTGCTGCTGTGCTTCTTCTTCGGTCTGGTGATCGCGCTGCTGGTCTCCAAGCTGCCGGACAAGATCAAAGGCATCGTTGCGGTGCTGTTCTTTATCCCTTACCTCACCTCCGGCGTTGCCACCTCCGTTGTGGTGAAATACTTCTTTAACTACAACTCCATCTTCAATGAGTTCCTGCGCAACAACTTCGGCCTGACCATCAACTGGCTCACCGACGAGCGCTACGCCTTCGGCGTGATGGTGGGCATCGTGGTGTGGAAGATGTCCGGCTACTATGCACTGTTCATCCTGTCCGGCATCGAGAGCATCGGCACCGACGTAAACGAGGCTGCCGCACTGGACGGCTCCACCGGCCTGCACAAGCTGCTCCACGTCACTCTGCCCATGATCATGCCCACCCTCACCACCGTTCTGGTACTGGCCACCGGCCTGGCGTTCGGCATCTACACCGAGCCCTTCCTGCTCACCGGCGGCGGCCCCAACCTCTCCACCACCACCTGGCAGCTGGAGATCTACAACACGTCCTTTACCCGCTTCCAGTCCGGCTACGGCGCGGCCATGGCCATCGCCAGCGCAGTGCAGATCTTCGTGACTCTGCGCATCGTGAACTTTGTGTCGGACAAGCTCAACAAGCGGTTCGGCTTTTAAGGAGGACCTTTGACGATGAAAAAGAAAGTCTCTGTGAAAACCGTCCTCATCATGGCGGCCACACTGATCCTGCTGGCGATCTCGCTGTTCCCCTTCTACTACATGGTGGTGCAGTCGCTCCAGCCCTGGGATATGGTGGACAAGACCCTTGCTCCCACCAGCCTGACCCTGCGCAGCTATGAATACCTGATCGGCAAGGGCGGCGCCACCAACTCCATGATGTGGATTCGCGCACTGCTGAACTCGCTGCTGGTTTCTCTGCCCACCGCGGTGATCTCGGTGGCCATCGGCCTGGCCATGGGCTATACCCTGTCCAAGCTGGGATTTCGGGGCGAGAAATTCATCATGGACTCTCTGCTGTTCCAGATGTTCTTCCCAACCATCATCCTGCTGGTCCCCCGCTACATGATCGCCAAGTCTCTGGCCAACACCTATGCGGGTATGATCATCCCCATGTGTATCTCCATCTGGGCCATCTTCATGTACATCAACTACTTCAAGACCGTGCCCGGCGCGGTGTTTGAGGCGGCCCGCATCGACGGCGCCGGCGATCTGCGCATTCTGTGGAGCATCGCTCTGCCGGTTACCAAGTCGGTAAGCACCATCGTATTCCTGTCCATCTTCATGCAGCGCTGGAGTGAGCTGATGTGGGATATGCTGATCTCTCCCGACATCAAGATGCAGACCCTGAACGTGTTGATCTCCACCCAGTTCAAGCCCATGGGCGCCTTCCCCGGTCCCATGTACGCAGCGTCGGTGATCCTGACCCTGCCCATCATCATTCTGTTCCTGTGCTTCTCGAAATACTTCAAAGAGGGCATCAGCTTCATGCTGAAGTAACGACCGAAAGGGGTATCCTTGTATGAACATCAAACGTTGTGAAAAAAACCCGCTGATCTGTCCTTCCGACGTAAAGCCCAGCCGTCCGGACTTTAAAGTGGAGGGCGTGTTCAACTGCGGCGTTGCACGCTACAATGACCAGGTGATCCTGCTGTGCCGGGTGGCCGAGTCCGCCGTGGGCACCAGCGAGGACGAGGTCCGCGTGCCCGTAGTCGTAAACAACAACGGCACCGACCAGATCGACGTGATTACCTTTGTGAAGAGTGAGCATCCCGAGCTGGACTTCTCGGACTCCCGCGAGATTCACCGCGCCGGCGCGGCCCGCGGCAAGATCGTGAACCTGACTTCTCTGTCCCACCTGCGGGTGGCCCGCAGCACCGACGGCGTGCACTTCGAAATTGCCGAGCAGCCCTCCATCCTGCCCAGCTCCGAGGAGGAATCCTGGGGCATGGAGGACCCCCGCATCACCCAGATCGGCGATGTGTACTACATCAACTACACCTCGGTGACCCCCAACGGCCCCGCCACCTCGCTGATCAGCACCCGGGACTTTGAGCAGTTCACCCGCCACGGCGTAATCTTTGCGCCGGAAAATAAGGACGTGACCATCTTCCCCGAGAAGATCGGCGGCATGTACATGGCCTTCAACCGTCCGGTGCCCAGCGCCATCGGCGGCCCGGAAATGTGGCTGGCCAAATCCCCCGACCTGATCCACTGGGGCGAGCAGAAGCACTTCTGCGGCCTGTCCAAGGACAGCGAGCGCTGGGACAACGGCCGCATCGGCGGCGGCGCGGTACCCTTCCTCACCGACAAGGGCTGGGTGAAGATCTACCACGCGGCCGACCGGAACAACCGTTACTGCCTGGGCGCCTTCCTGCTGGACAAGGATGATCCCTCCCACATCCTGGCCCGCACCCGCGAGCCCATCCTGCAGCCCGAGGCCGAGTACGAGCGCAACGGCTTCTTCGGCAACGTGGTGTTCACCTGCGGCTGCCTGCTGGAGGGCAGCGACGTGGTGATCTACTACGGCGCAGCCGATGACAAAATCTGCCGGGTGGACATTCCCCTGCAGGACATTTTCGACGCGATGGAAACGGTTTGACCGCCTTTCGTCCATTTTTCGGGCCGGCAGCCGCTTTGGCTGCCGGCCTTTTCTTTACACGAATTATTTTTAAAGTAAAAGCAGCTGTTGTTTCCCGTGGAGTAAATTGAATCATCCGCTACAAATATACTGGGAAATGTGATAAAATAAAGTGAATCAATGAAGCAAGAAAGCGGTGAGGCAACATGAAACGGAAAACTGCAACCATGAAGGATATTGCCGACCAACTGGGCCTGTCGGTAAACGCGGTCTCCCTGGCCCTGAAGGACCGGCCCGGCGTAAGCGACGAGACCCGCCGTCAGGTAATTGAGATTGCCCAGAATATCGGCTACGAGATCAAGCAGGCCAAACCGGCCGGACCCGCCCGCGTCCCGGGCAGCAAAAACATCTGCGTGCTGCTGCGTCACCGCTTTTTCCGGGATTTCCGGTTTTACGGCCGGATTCTTCTGGGCATCGAGGAGGCCGCCAAAAAGGACGGCTACGATGTGATCATCAGTTCCTTCGAAGCCGAGGAGGTGCCCGCCAGCGTGCAGGAAAACCGGGTGTCCGGCGTGATCGTGGTGGGCTCCATCGACGATAATTTCCTGGCCCGGCTGATGGAATACAACATCCCCATCGTGCTGGCGGACCACCAGTCCAACTCACATCAGCTGGACTGCGTCGTATCCGATAACTACTTCGGCGCCTACCGCATGACCGTGGAGCTGATCCGCCGGGGCTATACCCGCATCGGCTTTTTCGGCGACCGGGAATACACCCCCAGCACCCGCGACCGCTTTCTGGGTGTACTCAAGGCCCTGCAGGACCATCTCAAGCTGAAAGGCTTCCGGGAATCGGTGGATTATCTGGAGCGTTTTTCTGCCTGCGGCGATATCGAAAACTACGTAATCCAGCAGGATGGCGCACATCTTCTGGAGCTTTACCGGAATATTCCGGAAAAACCGGAGGCTCTGGTCTGCTCCAACGACGAGCTGGCCATTCTGCTGATGCAGACCTTACAAAAGAACGGGATCTCGGTCCCTGAGGACGTGGGCGTTGCAGGCTTCGACGACATCGAGCCCGGCCGCATGGTCACGCCCCCTCTCACAACGGTTCATGTGCAGAAAAAGCTGATGGGACAAAAGGCGGTGGAGCGCCTGCTGCACCGCATCGCCTGCCCGGACGAAATTCCGGTGAAGCTTGCACTGAGCGTTACGATCGTGGAACGGGAGTCCGTGTGAGACGATCTACGAAATGAGGAACTCTTATGAACGAATGGTGGAAGCACACCGTTTTTTATCAGATCTACATGCCGAGCTTCTGCGACGGCAACGGCGACGGAATCGGCGATTTTATCGGTATCCGTTCCAAACTGGAATATCTGAAACAGCTGGGCGTGGGCTGCGTGTGGCTCACGCCCTTTTATCCGTCCCCCAAGGTGGACCAGGGCTATGACGTTTCCGACTACGAAAACGTGGACCCGGACTACGGTACCCTGGAGGATTTCCGCGCATTTGTCCGTCAGGCTCATGAACTGGGTATCCGGGTGCTGGCAGACGTGGTGATGAACCACACCTCCACCGAGCACGCCTGGTTCAAGGAATCCCGCTCCAGCCGGTCGAACCCCAAGCGGGACTGGTACATCTGGAAGGAGCCGGTGAACGGAGCCGAGCCCAATAACTGGGAGTCCTTCTTCGGCGAAAAGGCCTGGGAGCTGGACGAAGCCACCGGCATGTACTACTACCACTCCTTCGCCAAGGAGCAGGCAGACCTGAACTGGACCAACCCGGAAGTGAAGCAGGCGATGTTCCGCATGCTGGATTTCTGGAT
The DNA here is from genome assembly GCF_002159185.1 of Gemmiger sp. An87. Lineage (GTDB taxonomy): Bacteria > Bacillota > Clostridia > Oscillospirales > Ruminococcaceae > Allofournierella. Next base: position 43,308 of record NZ_NFHD01000016.1, on the reverse strand, counting down.
CGACCAGGGCGTGGACGGCTTCCGGCTGGATGTGATCAACAACCTTTCCCTCACCGATTGCCTGACCGACAACCCCACCGGGCCGGACGGTGAGCAGATTCATCAGTACGACGTGAACCAGCCGGGCATCCGGCAGTTCATGCGGGATCTGCGCACCCACATGAAGCGCCGGGGAGACATCTTCCTGGTGGGTGAGATCAGCTCGGACAAGCTGGATGTGATCCGCCCCTACGCGGACGACGACCTGCTGGACACCACCTTCAACTTCAATCTGGGCAGCATGGAGCACTTTACCTTCGATGCCTTCGCCGCCGAGCTGGGCCGGATGGCCCGGGAGTACACCGGCGAGCATCTGCCCACCATCTTTTTCGGCAGCCACGACATGCCCCGCTTCCCCAGCCGCTTCGGCTTTGACGAGGCCCAGGCCCGCAACCTGTTCACCCTGCTCATGACCTTCCGGGCCTATCCCTTCATCTACTTCGGCGACGAGATCGGCATGGACAACTACGTCTGCCACAGCATCGACGATGCCCGGGACATCCAGGGCGTGATCGCCTACCACAAGGCAAAACAGGAGAACAAGCCGGAGGAGGAGTGCCTGCGGGCACTGAACCAGGCCAGCCGGGACCATTCCCGCAACACCATGTACTGGAGCGATGCGGAATGGGGCGGCTTTTCCACTGCCCGGCCCTGGATTGGCTGGCAGCCCCAGTCCATCCCCTGTGCCGAGGCCCAGCAAAAGGATCCGGATTCCCTGTTCCACTATCTGGCCGGTCTGGCCCGCCTGCGCACCGAACTGCCGGTGCTGTCCCAGGGTGACTGCCAGATCGAGTGCCCCGCGCCGCAGGTGCTTGTCTGCCGCCGCAGCATGCCCGGCCAGAAGCTGGTCTCGGTGATGAACTTCTCCGGCCAGCCCGCAGAGCTGACGCTGGAGGAGGGCTGGAGCCTGCACAAGACCACCTTGCCCGGCGCGGCGAAGCTGCAGGGCAACACCCTGGCGCTGCAGGCAAAGAGCGGCGCGATCCTTCTTTTGAATGAAAAGGAGGAGCAGGCATGATGCGCAAAGAACAGATGCTGAACATGGGCTGGCAGCTGCACACCGCCGGCCAGCCGGGCTGGCAGCTGCACACCGCCGGCCAGCCGGGCTGGCAGCTGCACACCGCCGGCCAGCCGGACTGGCAGCCCGCCCGGGTGCCCGGAACCGTTTACACCACTCTGTATGAGAACGGCCGCATCCCCGACCCCTACTGGCGGGACAATGCGGAAAAGCTGCTCCCCCTCATGGAGCAGGACTACGAATACCGGCTGGAGTTCGACCTGCCCGCCGGATACGAAACCGCTCCCCGGCTGCTGCTGCGGTTCGAGGGCGTGGACACCCTGGGCGAGATCACGTTGAACGGCCGTCTGCTGGGCCGCACCGACAACATGCACCGCACCTGGGAATTTGAAATCACCGACAACACGCTGCCCCGGGGCAACCAACTGCTGGTGAAGCTGGCCTCTCCCCTCAAGTACATCCGCGATGCCTTCGCCCAATCGCCGGTTCGGGGCGCGGAGGACGCCATGGATGGCTTCGTCCATCTGCGCAAAGCCCACTGTATGTTCGGCTGGGACTGGGGTGCACATCTGCCGGACGCCGGTCTGTTCCGGCCGGTGGTCCTGGTAGCCGCCGACGTCCAACGTCTGGGCGATGTGCTGGTGCGCCAGCGCCACAGCGAGAACCTGGCAGAGCTGGATCTGACCGTGAAAAACGAACAGGGCAATCTGCCGGAATACCGGGCATTTTTGTACAGCCCGGAAGGCGAATGCCTGTTCCAGGGCGAAAACTGCCCCACCATCCCGGTGCCGAATCCCCGGCTCTGGTGGCCCAACGGCCTGGGCGAACAGCCGCTGTACCGGCTGCGGGTGGAGCTGCTGGACGGCGGCTGCCCGGTGGATGCCTGGGAAAAGCGTATCGGCCTGCGCACCCTCACGGTAAGCCGCAAAAAGGATCAGTACGGCGAGAGCTTCGCCCATCAGGTAAACGGCGTGGAAGTCTTCGCCATGGGCGCGGACTACATCCCGGAGGATCACCTGCTGGGCCGCACCAGCGCCGAGCGCACCCGCCGCCTGCTGGAGGACTGCAAGGCAGCCAACTTCAATCTGGTCCGCATCTGGGGCGGCGGCTACTACCCGGAGGACTGGTTCTTTGACTGCTGCGACGAGCTGGGTCTCATGGTCTGGCAGGACTTCATGTTTGCCTGCGGTATGTATCAGCTGACCGACTCCTTCGAGGCCACCATCCGGGCGGAATTTGCCGACAACATCCGCCGCCTGCGCCACCACGCCAGCCTGGCACTGTGGTGCGGCAACAACGAGATGGAGATGTTCACCAAGGACCGCCAGTGGGTGGACGAGGACTGGCAGGTGCGGGATTACCTGATTCTGTTCGAGCGCATTCTGCCCCAGATGCTCCGTGAGCTGGACCCGGACCGCTTCTACTGGCCGGCCAGCCCCTCCTCCGGCGGCTCCTTTGACGATCCCAGCTCCCCGGACCGGGGCGACGTGCATTACTGGGACGTGTGGCACGGCAACAAGCCCTTCTCGGAATATCGCAAATTCTTCTTCCGCTACGTGTCGGAATTCGGCTTCCAGTCCTTCCCCTGCAAGGCCACGGTGGACACCTTCACCCTGCCGGAGGACCGGAACGTCTTCTCCTATGTGATGGAGCGCCACCAGCGCAACGGCGCGGCCAACGGCAAAATTCTGAACTACCTGCAGCAGACTTATCTGTACCCCAACCGATTCGAGACGCTGCTGTATGCCTCCCAGATGCTGCAGGCGGATGCCATCCGCTACGGGGTGGAGCACTTCCGCCGCAACCGGGGCCGCTGCATGGGCGCGGTCTACTGGCAGCTGAACGACTGCTGGCCGGTGGCCTCCTGGTCCTCCATCGACTACACCGGCCGCTGGAAGGCGCTGCACTATGCGGCCAAGCGGTTCTTCGTGCCGGTGCTGCTCTCCTGCGAGGAGGAGGGCTGGCTCACCGACCCCAACCCCATGAACTGGCAGCATTTTGCACCCCGCAAAACCTTCCGGCTGAATCTGTCCAACGAGACCCGCTGTGCCCAGACCGTCACGGTGCGCTGGGCCCTGCGAGAGGCGGACGGCTCGGTGCTGCGCCGGGAGGAGCAGCAGGTCACCGTGCCGCCCCTGAGCGCCCTGTGGCTGGACCGGGTGGAGCTGCCCGAGCTGGAGGAGCACCATCAGTACATCAGCTACGAGGCCGAGCAGGACGGCTGCATCCTCTCGGAGGGCACGGTCATCCTGTCGCTGCCCAAGTACTTCCAATACCGGCAGCCGAACCTGCGCTGCACCCAGGAGGGCGAATGGCTCACCGTTCACGCCGACGCCTACGCCCGGGGCGTGGAGATTCAGAACGAGGACGAAACCCTGCTGCTGGACGACAACTACTTCGACATGAATGCCGGAACCAAGCGGATTCGCATCCTGTCCGGCCATACCCGCGGTCTTCACTGCCGCAGCGTTTACAACATCGGCCGGGAGGAATGAGCGCTTATGGAATTCGAGGAACTGTATGAGCAGGCAAAGGCCGTCCTGGCCCCAAAACGGCTTTCGCCCTGGGCGGAATCCGGCGGCGTGGGCGCGGCCATCCTGACGAGGGACGGCAACGTGTATCGGGGTGTCTGCATCGACACCGGCTGCTCCATGGGCTTCTGCGCCGAGCATGCGGCGGCTGCCGCCATGATCACGGCGGGCGAGCATGTGATCGATAAGATCGTAGCGGTGAACTGGGATGGCAAAATTCTGCCGCCCTGCGGCCGCTGCCGGGAATTTCTGAGCCAGCTGGCCGAGGAAAACCGAAACGCCCAGGTGCTGATGAGAGAGGGCGTTGTGGTCACGCTGGAACAGCTGCTTCCCTGGGATTGGCGGGAAGCAGCAAACAACAGTCAATAATAGCCGGATACGGCGAAAGGATGGAACGATATGGAAATCAAGGAGCTGTTTGCACGCTGGCTGGAGAAGGCCACGGAGGACGCAGACGTGGCGGCCGAGCTGGCGGCACTGAAGGAGGCAGGCGACGAGGAGGGCATCCAGGACCGGTTTTACCGGGAGCTGGAGTTCGGCACCGGCGGCCTGCGGGGCGTGATCGGCGCTGGTAGCAACCGGATGAACATCTACAACATCCGCAAGGCCACCCAGGGCCTGGCCAACTATCTGAACGGCACCGAGCTGCCCAAGCAGGTGGCCATCGGCTACGACAGCCGCATCAAGAGCGACGTGTTTGCCCGGGAGACCGCCCGTGTGCTGGCGGCCAACGGCATCACCGCCTGGCTGTACCCCCGGCTGGAGCCCACCCCGGCGCTGAGCTGGGCGGTGCGGTACCTGGGCTGCGGCGCGGGCGTCTGCGTGACTGCCAGCCACAACCCGGCCAAGTACAACGGCTACAAGGTATACGGCGCGGACGGCTGCCAGATCACCCTGGAGGCTGCCAAGCTGATTCTGGGCCAGATCAGCCAGGTGGACTGCTTTGCGGACGTGAAGCTGGCGGACTTTGACGCGGCTCTGGCTGAGGGCGGCATCCGGTACATTCCCGAGGAATGCCTGGACGCTTTTGTGGATGCGGTCTACGCCCAGCGCGTGGGCAGCGGCGAGGGCGTGGCGGACCTGAAGCTGGTCTACACCCCGCTGAACGGCGCGGGCCTGGAGTGCGTGGAGAAGCTGCTGAAGAAGCTGGGCGTGACCCACGTGGACGTGGTGGAGGAGCAGCGCCTGCCGGACGGCAATTTCCCCACCTGCCCCTACCCCAACCCGGAGATTCGCGAGGCCATGCAGAAGGGCCTGGAGCTGTGCGACCGGGTGAAGCCGGACCTGCTGCTGGGCACCGACCCGGACTGCGACCGCTGCGGCACCGCTGTGCCGGACGGCAAGGGCGGCTACCGCCTGATCACCGGCAACGAGATGGGCGTGATTCTGCTGGATTACATCTGCCGCACCCGCAAGGCCCAGGGCACCATGCCCGCGGCTCCCGTGGCGGTAACCACCATCGTTTCCACCGACATGGCCACCCCGGTTTGTGAGAAGTACGGCGTGGAGCTGCGCCGCACCCTGACCGGCTTCAAGTTCATCGGCGAGCAGATCGGCCTGCTGGAGAGCGAGGGCACCCCGGAGCGTTACATCTTCGGCTTTGAGGAGAGCTACGGCTACCTGTCCGGCGGCCACGTGCGGGATAAGGACGCAGTGAACGCCACCCTGCTGATCTGCGAGGCGGCCGCTTGGTACGCCAAGCAGGGCAAGACCCTGCTGGATGCCATCAACGGCCTGTACGACGAGTTCGGCTGGTACAAGAACGACCTGCTCAGCTTCGCCTTCGAGGGCGAGAGCGGCATGCACACCATGCAGCAGCTGATGAAGGAGCTGCGCAGCAACCCGCCCAAGGCCATTGCGGGCCTCGAGGTGGAACAGCTGGTGGACTATTCCGCCGAGGGCACCGGCCTGCCCAAGGCCGACGTGCTGGAGTTCCGTCTGGCGGGCAAGGCCAAGTTCATGGTGCGCCCCTCCGGCACCGAGCCCAAGATCAAGGTGTACCTGTCTGCCGTGGGCGAGAGCGGAGCTGCCGCGGATGCGATCAACGAGAAGATGGCCGCAGCCGCCAAGGCCATAATGCAGGCGTAAGGAGCGTGTAAAACAATGGCAATTCTGAAACTGAAGCCGGAATGCAAGGATTACATCTGGGGCGGCGAGAAGCTGCGCACCGACTTTGGCATCGAGAGCGATCTGAAGCCCCTGGCCGAGGCCTGGGTGCTCTCCTGCCACAAGGACGGCCCCTCCACCATCGTGAACGGACCGGACGCAGGCCTGACCCTGCCCCAGTACATGGAAAAGCACGGCAAGGCTGTGCTGGGCACCAACTGCGAGCGGTTCGAGGATTTCCCCATCCTGACCAAGTTCATCGACGCGAAGGACAACCTGTCCATCCAGGTGCATCCCAGCAACGAGTATGCTCTGGAGCATGAGGGTCAGTACGGCAAGACCGAGATGTGGTATGTGCTGGACTGCGAGCCGGATGCCTTCCTGTATTATGGTTTTGACCATGAGATCAGCAAAGAGGAGTTTGAGCGCCGCATCCAGGACAACACCCTCACCGAAGTGCTGAATGCGGCTCCGGTGCACAAGGGCGATGTGTTCTTCATCCCCTCCGGCACCCTGCATGCCATCTGCAAGGGCATTGTGATCGCCGAGATCCAGCAGAATTCCAACGTGACCTACCGGGTGTACGACTACGGCCGCGTGGGTGCGGACGGCAAGCCCCGGGCTCTGCATGTGCCCCAGGCGCTGGCGGTGACCCAGTGCGTTCCGCCCCGAAAGGATTGGAATTTTGACGGACATCTGGTAAAATGTGAGTACTTCACCGCGGATGTGGTGAAGGGCGAGGGCAAGGGCGTCTGCGGACCGGAGAGCTTCACCAGCTTTTTGGTCACCGAGGGCAGCGGTGCCCTCACCTGCGGCGGCGAGACCCTGGAAATCAACAAGGGCGACAGCCTGTTCCTGCCCGCAAACAGCGGCGAATGGAACCTTTCCGGCAGCGCCACCACCCTGGTTTCCTGGGTGACCGGCGAAGCCTGAGCGGATACAAAAACTCACACAACAAGCAAAACGGAGGATGATCGCAGATGAAACCCTACAAGATCGGCATTGATCTGGGCGGCACCAACATCAAGGCAGGCGTGGTGGACGCGGACAACCACATTCTGGTCAAGCTGTCCTGCCCCACCGGAGCGCAGCGCCCCTGGAAGGAGGTGGCGGACGACATCGTCCGTCTGGCTCTGCAGGCGCTGGAGCAGGCCGGCGTGAGCCGGGAGGACTGTGCCGGTGTGGGCATGGGCTGCCCCGGCACCGTGAATGCCGAGACCGGCGAGGTCATCTATTCCAATAACTTCGCCAACTGGGAATATCTGCCCCTTGGCTCCTATCTGACCGAATCCCTGGGCATGCCGGTGAAGATGTCCAACGACGCCAACTGCGCGGCGCTGGGCGAATGCGCCGCCGGTGCGGCCCAGGGCAGCGCCAGCGCCGTACTGCTCACGCTGGGCACCGGCGTGGGCGGCGGTGTCGTGTGGGACGGCAAGGTCTTTGAGGGTGGCCCCGGCGGCATGGAGCTGGGCCACACCCAGCTGATCCACGGCGGCGAGCTGTGCACCTGCGGCCGCAAGGGCTGCATCGAGGCTTACTGCAGCGCCAACGCCCTGATCCGTCAGGCACAGCGCGCCGCTGAGGCTGATCCCGCCAGCCTGATGAACCAGCTGTGCGGCGGCGATCTTTCCAACATGAACGGCAAGATCCCCTTCGATGCCGCCCAGGCGGGTGACAAGACCGCCCAGGCCGTCATCGACCAGTATCTGGTCTGGCTGGGCGAGGCCATCACCGACATGGTGAACATCTTCCGTCCCCAGGTGGTGCTGATCTCCGGCGGCGTTTGCGCTCAGGGTGAGGTGCTCACCAAACCCCTCACCGAGTATGTGCAGGAGAACGCATTTGCCGGCCGGCGCATTCCCACGCCTCCGGTGCGCATTGCCAGCCTGGGCAGCGATGCCGGGCTCATCGGCGCAGCCTGCCTGGTCAGCTGATTTTCCGCATTTTGAATCACAAAAGGCCCGCACGGCATTTGCCGTGCGGGCCTTTTTTCTGCATTTCGCAGAGGGTAAGAAGAGAGAAAAGCCGCCGCTCCCGGATGCGAAACAGGATCAGCGGCTTTTGTTAGGAGGGCTTAAGAATGAATCAGACCAGTTCCTTCACGATCTTCATCAGGTTGCGTACTTCCTCCGGCTTGGTGTTGCCGGTCTCCTTGTCGATGATGGAGGTGTACACGTGAGGGATTACCTTCTGCACACCGGCATTCAGGATGATCTCCATGATCTCGCGGAAGTTCCCGGGATCAATGCCGCCGGTGGGCTCCAGGACAAAGTCGTTGCGGGCGCAGGCCTCCGCCACGGCGCGCAGCTCCTCGCGGCACTTCAGGCCGCCCATGGGGAAAAACTTGATGGAATTGCCGCCCATCTCGCGAATCATGGCGATGGCGGTGTCCACCGGAACATTGGCGGGCTCGGCGCAGTCCTTGGAGATGGGGCCGGTGGAGATCTTCACCATACCGGGAATACCGGTGGGAGATACCAGAGCGTTGATGTGGCTCCAGTCATTGTCCACGTTGGCGCGGGTGTAGCCCACCGCGGAGAACACCTGATTGAAGTGGTTTGCCTTGATCTCCTTGGCAATATCGGCCACAACCTTCCACTGCTTGGGGTTGCCGCCGCCCAGACCAACGGACAGATTGCCTTCCAGCACTTCCATGTAGCGCTTCATGTCCTCCACAGCGCTCTCCACGTCGGGATAATTGGCGGACAGCACGCCCACCTCCACATGGCCTTCGGCGGCCTCATACAGTTCCTTCGCGTTCTCCACGCTGCCGCCCAGCACGTTCAGGCATACGCGGTCATGATAATAAGCAATTGCCATAATGATCAACCTCCAATGATTTCCTTCAGGCGTTTCACAATCAGTTCCTTGTCTCCCTCCACCATGGGCCGGGGGTCAAAGTCGATTTTGCCCAGATTCAAAAACTCGGTGCGGGCGTAGATGGAGGGATTGCCCTCTCGCAGCTGGCGGTTGATCTCCTCCATGGTGCACCCGATCTCAACGGCGGGGTCCAGGGTCACCCGGGCGCGGTAGATGGCGCGGCCGGCCTCGTCCTGAATCTCCTGGGCCTTCAGCCCGGGGATCTTGCCGATTTCCTCGCACAGGTAGCGCACCTTTTCCCGGTTTTCCCGTACTTCCTTTTCGTGGTCCTTGTTCTCGTAGCGCTCCAGCGCCTTCAGAAGGCCCATGATGCCTTCCTTGCCGATCTTCATGGGGCGGCCGATGCCGTGGTACTGCTTCTTCACCCAGTCAATGTACTGCTTTTTGCCGGTCACAAAGCCGGAGGTGGTGGCTTCCAGCGCCTTCGCGCCGCTATAGACCACCAGGTCCGCGCCCAAAGCGATGTACTTGCGGAAGTCTTCCTCCGCAGCCGCATCCACCATCAGGGGCAGGCCGTGCCGGTGGGCAATGTCCCGCATGACCTCCAGCGAAACCATGCCCTTCTGCACGCAGTGGTGGCTCTTCACATAGAACAGCGCCACGGTCTTGTCGGTGATGGCGCCCTCGATGTCCTCGGGCACCACCTCGTTGGCGGTTCCGGCCTCCACCGGAACACCGCCGCCCAGACGGATCATGGTGGGCATGGGCGCGCCGTAGTGCACGCTATGGCCCTTCTGGATCACGATCTCGTTGGCAAGGCCATCCGAATTGGGCAGCCGGTCCATGAGCACCTTGTTGCCCTTGGTGATCAGGCCTGCGATGGTCAGGCAGATGGCCGCCGAAGCGCTGGATGTCACGCAGCTGTCCTCGCCGCCGGTGTAGCGGGAGATAATCTCGCCCGCCTTGTCGATCAGGTCCTCGATCACCACGTAGGACTGACCGCCCGCGATGGCCGCCTGAGCCACCTCGTCGCTCAGGGTGGATACACCCAGAATGGTCATGCGGCCGCTGGCATTGACCACCCGTTTCAAGCCGATTTCTTCATAAACGTTCAACAAAAACGCCCCGCTTTCTCAACTTACAGGAAGATGCCGCCAAACAGCATGGCGCCCAGGATGGCACCGCCGGCCAGCTCCTTGCCCCACTTGTAGAAGATGGCGCAGCCCAGGATGGCGCCGATGCCGGCGTACACATCATACTGGGTGGCAGCCACCACGATCAGGGGAGCCAGATAACGGCCGATGGCGTTGCCCGCGCCCATCATGATGCTGGTACCGCCCACGGCGACGCCTTCCGGCACAGCTTTACGGATGAGCATGATCACGCCGCCCATTACCAGGCCGATCACAGCGCCCACCAGCAGGGCAACCGGGAAGCTGGAGAAGGGGAACTGCCAGCCCATGGACAAAAACAGCGCGGGGATACCGATGCCGACACCGGTCTGCAGGGTGCCGCCGATGTCCATCAGGCCAACCAGAGGACCTTCCAGCACACGGGCGATCAGGAAGCCGGCAGCAAAGCCAGCGGCAGCGGCGTAGTCACCGCCGTCCATGCCGTCCTTCAGCATGGCCACGATGGACAGGTCGTTAAAGGCACCGGTGCCCAGGTTGATGAACATGTAAGTACCGGCGAAGATGGCAGCCGCAGCGCCCATCACCAGCAGAATAAAGGTGTTGTCCTTCATCATGAAGGCGTCGAACTTAAGGCTTGCCGCCGGTATGACAACGAATATGATTGCCAACATGAGCAAAGAGGGAAAGCACATCAGCATGGACACATTAGCCCGTATCTGCGAAACGCTGAATTGTGAGATTACCGATGTGATTGAGTTAGTACCAGACGAGTCTGCTTCCACAGGAGGTAAGGAACATGAGCGAATTGAAACCAAGAATAACAGAAAACGGAATTGATTATATCCTTGTCGGAGATTACTACATCCCGAACCTGAAACTGCCGGAAGAATACCGCCCTATTGGAAAGTACGGACGGATGCACCGGGAATATTTAAGAGAAGTCCACCCAGCCAGATTGAACACACTGATACTAACCGGAGAATTGTGGACATATCTTGCAGACCTGAACGAACAGGCACAGGAACGGTTAGACACTATCATGGAGCAGATGAAAGCTACCGAGGGCGTGACAGAGGAATTAAAGCGTACTTCTCAAATGGAATGGGTGCAGCGTTGCAATAACATCCGTAACCGGGCAGAAGAAATTGTTCTGCATGAGATGATCTATTCATAAGGGTATGATATAGGGAAACGATATCTGAAACATGGTATCGTTTCCTGTTTTTATAAATATTTGTGTAACAGAAAACGGGTGTAAGGTTGACATTACAAGAAAAAACATATATAATCGTTGTAATGTTAACCTTACTTTTGGAGGATATATGAAAAACAGAATAAAAGAATTGCGAGAACAGCGAGGGCTGACGCAAGAGCAATTAGGAGAACTGGTTGGAGCTTCAAGGCAGGCGATAAATGCCATAGAAACAGAAAAATTTGAACCATCTATCTGGCTTGCATATGATATTTCTAAAGTATTTGAGTGTGCCATTGAGGAGGTATTTTTATTTGATGTAAGTTTGAGAAAATCAAGAGCTGACAGCAGCAGACAGGAGGTAAAAAGTGGCAACAAGATTTCTTCGCTATGACAGCGACCCTATATTGAGAAAAAAATGTAAAGCCGTCCTAAAAGTTGATGATAAAATCAGGCAGCTCTTAGATGATATGCTTGATACATTACATGAAACAGAAAATGGAGCTGCACTGGCGGCAAATCAGGTTGGCGTTTTGAAACGGTTGGTTGTCATTGATTTTAACGATACACGATTAAAACTTGTAAATCCGAAAATGATAAGCCAAAGCGGTGTGCAGGAATGTGTTGAGGGATGCCTTAGTTTCCCGAACCGTTTTGTAAAAACAATTCGTCCACAAAAGGTCACGATTCAGGCACTCAATGAATATGGAGAGGAAATTATAGTTGACGGAGAAGATGAAATGGCAAAATGCTTCTGCCATGAGTTGGAACATCTGGACGGTATGATTTTTTTAGATAAAGCGATTGAAGAACTTTCTGTTGTGTAGTGCAAATTGATAGATGCCATTTCGGAAAAAGAAAAAGGGGTTTTATGAGCAAGGTTATTATGATGTGCGGCGTATGTGGTTCTGGAAAGACTACTTACGCCAAGAAAAAAGAACAGGAAGGATATATCCGACTTTCCATTGATGAAGAAATGTGGAAACTTTATGGAAGAAAGGGAATTGATTATCCGGAAGAACAATATGAAAAATTGTCAGAGCAGGTGGAAGCTGCGCTTCAAAAAAAGCTGCTATCTCTGATTCAGCAGGGAAAAGATGTTGTGATTGATTTTAGTTTCTGGAGTAAGGAAAATCGGAATGTTTATAAAGAACTGATTCAAAAATCAGGTGCTGAAACGGAGCTTGTCTATATGAAAGCCAGTAAGGAGCTTTTGCAAAAAAGACTATATAAAAGAAATCAGGTCTTAAATGCCAATTCACCGTTTGTGATAACAGATGAACTATTGGAACATCATTATCACGCATTTCAGGAGCCATGCGGCGAAGGAGAAAAAGTAATTTTGCAGAAAGAGGATATTATACAGTATTCAAAAGAAGAAAGTAAAGCAATTTGGAATCAGAACGCTGAATTTTGGGATTGTTCAATGGGGGATGAATCAAATGATTTTCACAGAGAAGTTGTCCGTCCAAAAGTAACAGAGCTTCTAAATCCTGATCCAACAGATTATATTTTAGATATTGCCTGTGGGAATGGAAATTATTCTGCATATCTTGCAGAAAAAGCTGTCTCTGTTTTGGCTTTTGATTATAGTGAGAAAATGGTGGAACTGGCAAAAAAGCGCCAAAAACGGTATGCTGATCACATTGAGTTTTGTGTAGCAGACGCTACGAATGAAACAAGTCTGATGGCATTAAAAAGAAATAAGCCATTTACAAAAGCAGTCTCAAACATGGCGGTCATGGATATTACAGACATTAAGCCGCTTTTTACCTCTGTTTATAAATTGCTTGAGGATAACGGAGTATTTGTATTTGCGACACAGCACCCCTGTTTTGTAACGCTTACAGAAAAATATATGACGCCGCACAGCTATTACGATATTGCGATTGAAGGACAGCCACAAAAACAATGTTATTATCATCGTTCTTTACAGGATATTTTTAATCCGTGTTTTGATACTGGTTTTGTCATAGACGGATTTTACGAAGAATGCTATTTTAATAAAGAAATCCCGGATATTATCATTGTCAGAGCCATAAAAATTGAGAGGTAGATCCGGCATCCAGCATGGTCACCACCTGAGAATCAGAAGTATTTTGTGTGGTTTCGTTCATCTGTAACACGCTCCTTTATCTGCAAAAATGATGGGTTTCAAAGGTGGAAATGGGCCCGAAAATGTACACCGCAAAGTGGGTACATTTTTGAAAATACGGGCCGGGGCCCCTAAGCCTTGTGAAAAACGGGCAGAAAAAATCCCCCTGCGCTGTTTCCAGCGGCAGGGGGATTAGCGTATTACAGGTATACTTCCAGGTCGATGTCATGCCATCGACTGGGCTTTACCACGCAATTTCGCGCTTTTTGGAACGCATGGGCGTCCTCAAAGTGCAGCGTCAGCTGCATGAGCCCGATCGGATTACTTCCGGGGGTTCTTGATAGCTGCCTGTGCGGCGGCCAGACGGGCGATGGGTACACGGAAGGGAGAGCAGGACACGTAGTCCAGGCCAACCTTGTGGCAGAACTCCACGCTCGTGGGATCGCCGCCGTGCTCACCGCAGATGCCCAGACCCAGGTCGGGACGGGTCTTGCGGCCCAGGGTTACAGCCATCTCAACCAGCTTGCCTACGCCGTTCTGATCCAGATGAGCGAACGGATCGTTCTCGTAGATCTTGTTGTCGTAGTAGTAGTTCAAGAACTTACCGGCGTCGTCACGGCTGAAGCCGAAGGTCATCTGGGTCAGGTCGTTGGTGCCGAAGCTGAAGAACTCGGCTTCCTTGGCGATCTCGTCCGCGGTCAGAGCGGCACGAGGAATCTCGATCATGGTGCCCACTTCGTACTTCATGTCCACACCGGCAGCCTTGATCAGTTTATCGGCGGTAGCAACCACCACGTCCTTAACGAACTTCAGCTCCTTGACTTCGCCTACCAGAGGGATCATGATGTGAGGAACGATCTTCAGACCGGTCTCACGGCTTACGTTGATAGCAGCGTTGATCACAGCGGTGGTCTGCATCTCGGCGATTTCCGGGTAGGAAACGGCCAGACGGCAGCCACGATGGCCCATCATGGGGTTGAACTCATGCAGGCTGTCGATCACGTTGTGCAGATGCTCAACGGTGATGCCCAGGTCCGCAGCCAGCTCCACGATATCCTCTTCCTTGGTGGGCAGGAACTCATGCAGGGGCGGGTCCAGATAACGGATGGTCATGGGGCGCTCGCCCAGAACCTTGTACATGGCCTCGAAGTCACCCTGCTGATAGGGCATGATCTTGGCCAGAGCCTTCTTGCGGTCCACCACGTTCTCGGCTACGATCATCTCGCGAACAGCCTTGATGCGGTCGGCCTCGAAGAACATATGCTCGGTACGGCACAGGCCAATGCCTTCGGCGCCGAACTCCACGGCCTGCTTGGCATCGCGGGGGTTATCGGCGTTGGTGAAGACCTTCAGCTGACGGGCAGCGTCGGCCCAGCTCATGAAGCGGCCGAAGTCGCCGCTGATAGAAGCGTCAACGGTGGGCAGAGCCTTGCCGTAGATGTTACCGGTGGAGCCGTTCAGGCTGATCCAGTCGCCGCGCTTGTAGGTCACGCCGCCCAGAGTGAACTGCTGCTTGTCGTATTCCACAACGATCTCGCCGCAGCCGGATACGCAGCAGGTGCCCATGCCGCGGGCCACAACGGCAGCGTGGCTGGTCATACCGCCGCGCACGGTCAGAATGCCCTGTGCAACGGCCATGCCCTCGATGTCCTCGGGGCTGGTCTCCAGGCGAACCAGGATGACCTTCTTCATCTCGCCGCTCTCAACGGCGTTCTTGGCGTCCTCAGCGGTGAATACCACCTGGCCGCAGGCAGCGCCGGGGGAGGCAGCCAAGCCCTTGCCGATCACTTCAGCGTTCTTCAGGGCCTCGGGGTCGAACTGGGGATGCAGCAGGCTGTCCAGCTGCTTGGGATCAACGCGCAGAACGGCCTCGTTCTCGTCGATCATGCCCTCGTCCACCAGGTCAACGGCAATCTTCAGAGCGGCAGCAGCGGTGCGCTTGCCGTTACGGGTCTGCAGCATGTAGAGCTTGCCATCCTCGATGGTGAACTCCATATCCTGCATATCCTTGTAGTGATTCTCCAGACGGGTAGCGATGTCCACGAACTGGGCATAAACCTCGGGCATCTGCTCCTGCAGGTGCGCGATGGGAGAAGGCGTACGGATACCGGCCACAACGTCCTCGCCCTGAGCATTGATCAGGTACTCGCCGAACAGAGCCTTTTCGCCGGTGGCGGGGTTACGGGTGAAGGCCACGCCGGTGCCGCTGTTGGGGCCGGTGTTGCCGAATACCATGGCCTGCACGTTAACGGCGGTGCCCCACTCGTAGGGGATCTCGTTCATGCGGCGGTATACGTTGGCGCGGGGGTTATCCCAGCTGCGGAACACGGCCTTGACTGCCTCGATCAGCTGAACGCGGGGATCGGTGGGGAAGTCGGTGCCCATGTGGCTCTTGTACAGGCTCTTGAACTTGAAGACCAGAGCCTTCATATCGTTCTCGTCCAGCTCGGTGTCCATCTTGACACCCTTTTCAGCCTTCATCTGGTCGATGATTTCCTCGAACTCAGACTTGGGCAGCTCCATAACCACGTCGCTGAACATCTGAACGAAACGGCGGTAGCTGTCGTAAGCGAAGCGGGGGTTGCCGGTCTTGGCAGCCAGGCCTTCGACCACTTCGTCGTTCAGGCCCAGGTTCAGGATGGTATCCATCATGCCGGGCATGGAAGCGCGGGCACCGGAACGGACGGAAACCAGCAGGGGGTTGGCAACGTTGCCGAACTTCTTGCCGGTGATGTCTTCCATCTTGCCGATGTATTCATAGATGTCGGCCATGATCTCATGGTTGATCTGACGGCCGTCTTTGTAGTACTGGGTGCAGGCTTCGGTGGAAATGGTGAAGCCCTGGGGAACAGGCATACCAGCGTTGGTCATTTCGGCCAGGTTGGCGCCTTTGCCGCCGAGGATGTCGCGCATGTCGCGGTTACCCTCGCTGAACAGATAAAGGTATTTTTTCTTGTTCAAAATCTTCAACCTCCAATGGTAGCACCGGGCGGGGCTGAGCCTCGGGCGATGCCGATATTCCGTTTGTGATGAACACATTATAACAGATTCGAGAAAAAAATACCAGAACTTTTTTCAGAATTTGGAAACTTTTTGTGTCAAATCACTGTAAAATTCGACGAATAACGGTAAAAAGCCGCTTTGCGGGCATAGTAAGATTGGTTCCTGCACTTGAAAATTTTTAAAAAATTGGTATGCTTATAATTGGTGTAATTTTTAGATTTTCCGGCCTCTTCTCTTTATTTGGAGCGCGTTCTATTTAAGGCCGGACCTGTGAGGTCAAAGAATGTTTTTCAAAAAGCAGACCGCCGGGGCCGACTGGCTGGTGGCGGGCCTGGGCAATCCGGGCAAAAAATACGAAGGTACCCGTCACAATGTGGGCTTTGACGCCATTGACCATCTGGCCAAAGAGTGGGGTGTGAGCGTTACCAAGGCCAAGTTTGAGGGCCTGTACGGGCAGGCAGCACTGAACGAAGGCAAAGTGCTGCTGCTCAAGCCCCAGACCTTTATGAACCTCTCCGGCCACAGTGTGCAGGCCGCAGCAGAGTTTTTCAAAATTCCGCCGGAGCATGTGATCATCCTGTGTGACGATGTAACCCAGAAGCCGGGCAAGATCCGCATCCGTCCCAGCGGTTCAGCGGGCGGCCACAACGGCCTGAAGGACATCATTGCCTGCCTGGGCACCGACGGCTTTGCCCGGGTGCGGCTGGGCGTGGGCGAAAAGCCCAATCCGGAGTACGACCTGGCCAACTGGGTGCTGGGCAAGCTGGGCGGCGAGGACCGCAAGGCCTTCGAGAGCCGGTTAAACGACGTGGAAGCCGCAGTGCGGCTGATTCTGGCGGGCAAGCTGAGCGAGGCGCAGAATCGATTCAATTGAGCCAGCGGGCCCGGATTTCCGGGCCCGTTTTGTTTTTCTTACGGAATACAAAGGAGGAAGCGGCATGAAAGCGATTTGCAGAATGGCCGCGGCCGGGCTGCTGCTGGCCCTGCTGGCCGGATGCAGCACCGGGCAGAGCAGCTACGAATGGGCGGTGGAGCCCCAGCTGCAGGCGGACAAGATCGAGCCCCTGGCGGTGAGCGGGGGAGGAATTCTGGAGGGCAGCCTGCCGGAGGATGAAGCGCTTCGTGCCCTCTGTACCGCCCAGCAGGGTGAGCTGTGGGGTCTTGTGGACGGGCGCAGCGGCGAGTGGGTGGTGGAACCGCAGTTTTCTCAGCCGCCCGCTCTGTGCCCGGACGGACATCTGCTGGCCACCGGGCCGGACGGCGCGCTGCTCTCTGACCCGGAGCTGGACCGGCAGCTGGCAGCCTATGACCCTGACCTCCAGACCGAGCCGGGCCACGGAGGCCTGGGCGTGGAGTATGTGTGGGACGAGGAGTCCGGCCAGGTGCGCCGCCACAGCTGGAACGAAAGCGGGGCACAGAGCCCCGTTCTGGAGCCGGAGGAAAGCGGCGAGCTTCTCCCGGTGCGGCAGGGTGTTTGGGAATACAACCAGCTGGAGGGCGCTCAGGTGATGAAGGCCGAGCCAAAAAGCCTTTATGCCGTCGCCACGGCTGACGGTACGCTGCTCACGGATTTTGTTTATGAGCAGGCCCGCCCCGGCAGCGGCGGACTGATCGCGGTGGAGAAAAAAGGCAAATGGGGTTATCTGAACCGTCAGGGTGAGCTGGTGATTCCCTGCAAATACGACGGCGTCTGGGGTCAGGCCACCGACCGGGATGCGCAGGGCAACGACAGCGCGGTCTGGCAGCGAATCTGGCCCGCCCCCTGCCTGGAGGCAGGCGTGGTAGTGCGCAAGGGCGGGGAATACGCTTTGCTGAACAGCGAGGGCAAAAAGCTCATCGGCTTCGGAAGCTATCAGGCGCTGGCCCCGGCCCCGGACGGCCTGGTCTGGGCCAAACAGAACAGCCTTTGGGGGCTGCTGCGGCCGGTTTCCGCTTCCTGACCCGATCTTTCTCAAAAACATTTGCGTGCGCAGGCCTAAAGCCGGTATAATAATCGCTGGTAAGAATTCCACAGTAAGGGAGGAAGATGGTTGAAAACCAGACTTTTGTGCGCGGTGATGCTGCTGGCGCTGGCCATCGGACTGGCTATGCCTGCCGCCGCCCAGTGGGAACCGCCCCAGGGCGCAGCGGACATGGCTCAGGCTGTGTATCTCTATCAGCTGGACACCGAGACCCTGGTCTATGCAAAAAACGAAGAGGAGCAGCGGGCTCCCGCCAGCCTGACCAAGCTGATGACCGCGCTGCTTCTGGTGGAGAGCGGTCAGCCCCTGGACACGGCCTTCACCATTCCCGCCGGGCTGCAGCCGGAGTTCAATGAAATACGGGCCAACTACGGCACCACAGCAGGCCTGCTCTGCGGTGAAACGGTAACGCTGGAGGACCTGCTCTACGGCTGTCTTCTGCCCAGCGGCAACGATGCGGCCAGCGCCATCGCCTGGTATCTGGGCTGTGGGGATGAGGCCGCGTTTCTGGAACAGATGAATCAAAGGGCTGCCGAGCTGGGCTGCACCGGCACCCATTTCAGCTGCCCCCACGGGCTGGACGGCATCGCCCAGGGCAACTACAGCACCGCGCAGGACATGTTCCGAATCGCCCGGGCCTGCATGGAGAATGAAACGCTGATGGATGTCATGTGCTCCACCGATTACTGGATGCCCCTGACCGAGCTGCACACCCAGGCGGACGCCGGTGCGCCGGAGGGGAAAAGCTACCAGATTCACAGCACCGTGGTGATGCAGAATCCGGACTCCCCTTTATACCGAAACTACATCCGGGGCATGAAGACCGGCTTTACCGACGAGGCGGGCCGGTGCTATGTATCCGCCGCACAGCAGGGCGGGGCCAGCTGGCTGCTGGTGGTGATGGGCGCGCAGGACGGCCTGGCCGAGGACGGTGTGAACTACGCCTTCCACACCACGGCCAACCTGTACGACTGGGCGCTGGAGACTCTGGCCCCCACCGCCGCCGTAAATACCGAGACCCCGGAAGTTCAGCTTCCGCTGCGCTGGTGCGCGGAAAGCGACACCGTGGGCCTGTACGCCAGGGACCCGCTGGTGGTGCTGGCCGGAACCGGTGCCAACGCGCCGGAGATTCAGATCGAGACCGTTGTCGATTCCCTGGATGCTCCGGTACAGGCCGGGCAGGTGTTGGGTCAACTGACTGTGCAGGTGAACGGCGAAATCGTCGGTTCCACCGAGCTGGTTGCCCTGCAGGATTACCAGCGCAGCTTCTGGCTCTACGCCGGGGATCTGCTTCGCCCCTGGCTGCCGCTGCTGGCCGCGCTGGTGTGCGTTCTTCTGATCGCGCTGGTGCTGCTGGTCCGCGTGCTTTCCCGCCGGGCGGCAGTACGCCGCAGGCGCAGAGCGATTCGGGTGGCGCCGCCCCGAAATAAGCCGCCGCAAAACAAATAATCCTTTTCTTTATAAAAGCAAACAAAAATGCCCGGATTCGATTAGTTATCGAATCCGGGCATTTTGCTGTTTATTTCAAAAAGTCCTTCAGGTATTCCGCGGCGCTGCGGCTCATTTCCCGGGAGAAATCGCTGCCGTATTTGCGCTGCTCAAAGGCCTTGACCCACTGATCAAAATCAAAGGTCTCATTGCCGCCCCGGGCGGCCCGGTCCTCCAGCGCCTGCCGGTGCTGCTCGCCGGTGAAGGTCGGGTACTGGTTTTCCGCCACAATGTAATTGCGGGCGAAGCGGGCAGGCTTTTTGCGCTGCTGCTGTTGGCGGGTGGGCCAGCCGATCACCAGCATGGCCGCCGGGACCACCTGGGCAGGCAGGGCCAGCTCCTGACGCACCTGCTCGCAGTTTTCCAGAATGTCGCCGATGTAGCAGCTGCCCAGTCCCAGGCTTTGGGCGGCCACCACCACGTTCTGAGCGGCAATGCAGGCATCCGCCACCGCCAGAAACAGATCGCCCGCACCGGCAGGCCGGGGCTCACAGCCCGCCTCCTGATACACCTGGGGCCAACGGGCACAGTCCGCCAGGAAAATCAGCACCACAGGCGCAGTGGCAATAAAGGGCTGGTGGTCGCACAGGTCGGCCAGCCGGGCCTTGCGCTCCGGGTCGGTGATGTCCAGAATGGTATACAGCTGCTGGCAGCCTGCGGTGGGCGCCTGGAACGCTGCCTCCAGCAGCTGCTCCTTCATGGCCGGGGTAACGGGCTGATCCAGAAAGACACGCACGCTCTTGCGGTCCTGAATGCCTTGTTGAGTGGGATTCATGGGGATGCCTCCTTTTTGCAGCGGGCCGGTTCGGCCCTGCTTTTTTCTGATTATAGCACGTTTGCAGACAAAAAACACCCGGATGCCGTCCGGGTGTTTTTGTCTGTTTATTCGTAGCGCAGAGCCTCGATGGGGTCCAGCTTGGCGGCCTTGTTGGCCGGATAATAGCCGAAGAACACACCAATGGCCATGGAGAAGCCCACTGCCACCAGCACGGTGCCCAGGTCCACCCGGGCGGGTGCTCCGATGAGGGAAGCCCCCAGACTGCCCAGACCGAAGCCCACCAGAATGCCCAATGCACCGCCCACCAGGCAGATGACCACCGACTCCACAATAAACTGGGTGCGGATGGCCCCGTTGGTGGCGCCCAGCGCCTTGCGCACGCCGATTTCCCGGGTGCGCTCGGTGATGCTCACCAGCATGATGTTCATCACGCCAATACCGCCCACCAGCAGGCTGATGCCCGCAATCACCCCAATGGCCAGGGAGATGGTATCCAGTACACTGGTGATGGAGCTCATCTCGTTCTGCAGATTGTACACGGTGACCAGAAACTGCTTGTTGTTTTTGTAGTAGCCTTCCTCAAAAAACTGCTCACTGCGCTGCTGAAAGGCGTCCGCATCCACTCCGGCGGCGGGCACCACCTCGCACCAGAAATAACTGCCCTCGGCGATGCCGTTCATCTCGTGCAGAGTGGTAAGGGGCAGATACAGGTCCGTGGTGGTGTTTTTGTTCACGGTAGCGCTGCCGCCCAGCAGCGGGCTCATGGTCTGGTAGGCGTACACGCCCACGATGGCAAACTCATGCACCGCGCCGCCGGATTCCGTCACCTCGATGGTCTGCCCCAGGGCCGCCTGATCGTCGCCCCCGAACAGGTTATCCACCAGCACGTCGCTCACCAGTGCCACCTGGCGCACGCCCTCCTGATCCTTTTCATTCAGGGCCCGGCCCGCCACCAGCTCGCACTTGTCCGCATCGAAATAGCCCTGGTTCACGCCGGTAATGCTCACCTTTGCGGTGTTCGCGCCCTGCTGAATCTTGCCGGAGCCGCCGCTCTCGGTAAGCACCACCGCCTTGATCTGCTGGGCAAACCGCTCCTCGTAGGCCTGCAGCATCTCGTCGTTGAGCAGGTCGCTTTCCTGATAGCTGTAGCTGTTTGGGTAGTCGCCGTTTTCGTCCGGCCGGGGGTCCACGCTCAGCTGCAGGTTGTTGCCGCCCATGGCCACCAGGCTTTCGCTCACCGTACTGGTGAGCGAGTTGCCCACGGTGACGATGGCGATCACCGAGCCGATGCCGATGATAATGCCCAGCATGGTGAGCAGCGCCCGCATCTTGTTGCTGCGCAGCCCGCCCAGGGCCAGCTTAATATTTTCCCAAATCACTGTGCCACGCCCCCCTTCACTTCGCCGGTGATGCGTCCGTCCCGGATGGTGATAATTCGCTCACACTCGGCGGCCAGCTCTCGGGAGTGGGTGATGAGCAGGATGGTCTTGCCCTGCTCCTTGTGCAGCTTGTGGAACAGGTCCATCACCACCCGGCCGGTGGCGGAGTCCAGCGCGCCGGTGGGCTCGTCTGCCAGCAGCACCGCCGGGTCGTTTGCCATTGCCCGGGCAATGGCCACCCGCTGCTTCTGGCCGCCGGAAAGCTCGTTGGGCTGGTGATTCATCCGCTTTTCCATGCCCACCAGCTCCAGCAGCTCTTTGGCCCGGGCTGCGCGCTTTGCCGCGCCGATGCCGTTGTACAGCATGGGCAGCTCCACGTTTTTCAAGGCACTGGTACGGCCGATCAGGTTGAAGGTCTGGAACACAAAGCCGATCTTGCGGCAGCGCAGGGCGGAAAGCTCGCTGTCCTTCGCGGCGGTCATGTCGATGCCGTCCAGCCAGTAGCTGCCCTGGGTGGGCTTATCCAGCGCGCCCACGATGTTCATCAAGGTGGACTTGCCGCTGCCGGACTCGCCCACAATGGCCACGAACTCGCCCTCGTACACATCCAGATCAATGCCGTGCAGGATTTCCAGCTCATTGGGCTGGCCGATGTAAAAGGTCTTTACAATATCCCTCAGCTGGATGATGGGCTTCTTCTCCCCGCTCATGCCATCGCCTCCGGATCGGCCAGGCTGCGCAGCTCCATGCCCTCGGTCAGGCCCTCGCCGCTCACCTCAACGGACAGCTCGGTCTCCATGCCGGTGGTCACCGGGATCGGCGTGAAGGTCACGTTGCCTTCCGCATCGGTATCCTTGCGGTAGACCACCGCCTCGCCGTTTTCATCGGTACCCACCGCATCCAGCGGTACGCTGAACACGCCCTTCTTTTCCTCCAGCAGCACCTTGGCCTTGGCGGTCATGCCCAGACGCAGCGCCTCGGTGGCGTCGTCCACCGAAACCTTCACCGCATAGCTGGCCTCGCCGTTCTCGTTCACGGTGGCCTTGGGGGCAATCCAGGTGATGGAGCCGTGGAACACGTCCTTCGCGCCGGAGGTGAGGGTCACGCTCTGGCCCACCGCCAGCTGGTTGATGTCGTATTCCCGCACACTGAGCAGCGCCTCCAGAGCGCTCTGGTTCTCGATGGTGGCAATGGCGCCCGCTGCGCCGCCCACCACGGCCTTCACCTGGGTGACGGTGCCGGAGCAGGGTGCGGTAATGGTGCACTGCGCCTTGGCGCTCTGCAGGGTCTTCAGCTGCTGAGCCGCCGCGCTGGGGGCATCTGCCGCTGCCACCGCATTCACCAGTACGTCCTGGGCATCCTCAATGGCCAGGCTGTCCTGCCGGAGCTTGGCGTCCTTTTCGGTCTGCTCCCAATCGGCGGTAACGCCCTCGTCGATGGCCTTCTGGTTGCGGGCATCCTCCAGACGGCGCTGGGCCTGGGAGATGCTCAGCTCGTTCTGCTGCTTCTCCGCGGCCACCGCCTCCTGCTGAACCTGGATCTGAGCGTCCAGGTCGGTGGTGTCCAGCGTGGCAATCACATCGCCCTCGGCCACCACGTCGCCCTCGCTCACCAGCACCTCGGCCACCGGGTAGGTCTGGGCCGCAGCCACCTCGGTCACCTGGGCGGACTGGATGCTTCCGCTCACGCTCAGAGTCCGGCTCAGATCACCCTTTTCCAGCGTGAAGGTCTGTACCTGCTGTTCCGCCGCTTTTTGCGCGGCCACTGCCGCCTGATTCATCCGCGTCCAGCCGAACGCGCCCACTGCAGCCAGAATCGCCAGCGCGATCAGCGCCTTTTTATGCCGGCCAAAAAACGATATGATCCTGCTCATCCCTCATCGACTCCTCTTCATTTCATGGTTGGAACGGTCTGTGCAAGACCGTCGATTTTCAAAACGCCGGGCAGGCAAACACCGCCCTTTTCCTTTTTCGTCGCCAGCGGGCAAACCGTTCAAAATTTTTTGCCGGGCGTTTTCTTTACAAACGTAAAGACGAGTTGTGACCGGGATATTCTTCATCCAAAGGGAATTTTTTACACAAAAAAACAGGGCCCGGTTTTCCGGGCCCTGCTGACAGCGTGGGCTATGCGTTTTCTTTTGGTTGATAGGCTTTGGAAATGGTCTCCAGCGTCTGGCGCAGCTGCTCCCGGGCCGCCGCGGGGGAGACCAGCTCCACCCGGCCGCCGAAGCCGCACAGCCAGCCGAAGAAGGGCGGGCTGACCACCACGTCCGCATACAGGGTAAACCAGCCATCCGGCTGGGGCAGGATGGTCACGCCGGTGCCAAACCGGTCCAGCATGGGGCCGATGACGCTGTTTTCGCACCGCAGCTCCACCCGGCTGACCGGACCGCCGAACATGCCGAACATGGGCTTTGCGTAGTCGCGCATCTTCTGAGGGTCGAACTCCTCCCGGCCCAGGCGGGGCTGGTCCAGAAGGGCGATGGAGGTCATCTTGTCCACCCGGTAGTGACGCATGCCCTTGCCCTCTTCGAAGGCCACCAGGTAGTAGTTCTCCTCCTCCCAGAGCAGCGCCCAGGGGCTCACCTGGTAGGCGCCGCCGCCCCGGCGGGCCACCTTCTTTTTGTCCAGATTCCACTCCTGGTACACAAAGCGGACCTGCCGGTCCGAGGCGATGGCCCGGTGCAGCGCATCCACGTTGTAATAGATGCTCTCATTCATGCTCTTCACCCGGCTGGAGGCGAACACCTGCCGCTGCAGCTCATTTGCCTCCCACTGGCTGGCAAACTGGCTCAGTGCGCGGATCAGCTGGTCGCTCTTTTTGCGGGTAATGAAGCGGGAGGCCTGCACCGAGTCGGCCAGCAGCTTGAGCTCGGGCAGCTGGAAGGGCCGGCTGGCCAGATAATAGCCGCCGCCCCGGCCCCGGTGCTGCACGATGTCGTAGCCCAGCGCGCGCAGGGTGGCGATGTCGTCGTACACGCTTTTGCGCTCGGCGGCCACCCCCTCGGCAGCCAGCAGCTCCAGAATGCGGGGCACATTGATCAAATGTTCTTCATCGGTGTGGCGGGCAAGAATGCGCAGCAGCCATACCAGCTTGCCCTTCTGACCTTCGCTGCGGGGCATGGCTCACTCCTCCTTTTCCTTCTTGTCAAAGGCGGCCCGCGCCCGGGTGGACTGGCGGAACATCTCCTCCAGCGCAGCCCGGTCGCCCTGCTGCAGATAGCCCTTTAACGCCTGCAGTCGGGCGGTAAAGCCGTCGATCTCGTCGATCAGGTTTTCCCGGTTCCACAAAAACAGCTCGGCCCACATGGTCTCGTTGATGCGGGCGATGCGGGTCAGGTCCCGGAAGGAATCGCCGGTGTACTCAGCGAACCGCTCAGCCCCCGGCGCACACATCAGGCTCACCGCGATGGCGTGGGTGAGCTGACTCACATAGCCGATCATCCGGTCATGCTCGTCGCAGCTGAGCACCCGGATGTGGGCAAAGCCCAGGGCCCGGCCCAGCTGGCGGGCAAACTCCACCCCCTGGGGGGTGTTGCGCTCAGTGGGGGTAATCAGGAAATTGGCGGGGGAAAAGTCCACCAGATGGGCGTTCTCCACCCCGCTGACCTCCTTGCCCGCCATGGGGTGACTGGCGATAAACTCCACCCCTTCGGGCAGAGCCGCCTGCACCGTTTCCACGAGACCCGCCTTCACGCCGGACACATCGGTGCAGATGCAGCCCGGGCGCAGCAGCGCACCGTACCGGGCCACCCAGCCTTCCAGCGCGGTGGGGTAGAGGGCGAAGACCACCCGGTCCGCCATTCGCACCAGTTCTTCAAAATTTTCGGTTGCGCCATCCGCAATGTAGCCCTTTTCTCTGGCAAACCGGATGGCCTCGGGATTCGTGTCGATGGCGTATACCTCTCCGAACCCCGCGCGGGTCAGGCCCCGGGCGTAGCTGCCGCCCAGCAGGCCCAGGCCCACAATGAGAAAACGGTCGTTCTTATTCATCCCGCACCTCGATCTGCGCGCCCGCGCGCTCCAATACCCGGAAAAAGTCCGGCCAGCTCTTGGCCACCGCGCCCGCGTCCCGGATGGTCACCGGCACCCCGGCGCAGAGGCCCGCCATGGAAAGACTCATCACCACCCGGTGGTCGTTGTGGCTGTCCAGCTCCGCCGGGGCATGCAGCGCCGCCGGGCGGATGGTCACGGTATCCTGGGTGCTCTCAATATCCGCGCCGAATTTGCGCAGCTCCTCTTCCATGGCGGCAATGCGGTCGCTTTCCTTGATGCGCAGCCGCCCGGCATTGATGATCCTGGTCTCGCCTTCGCAGAAGAGGGCTAGCGTCATCAGGATGGGGCCCAGGTCCGGGCAGTCGGCCAGATCAATGACCGTGCCGGAAAGGGGAGCCTTTTCAAAGGTCACGCTGCTGCCATCCCGTACAAAACGGGCGCCGCAGCGCTCCAGAATGGGCAGAATGGCCCCGTCGCCCTGCAGGGAGTCCGGGCGCAGGTCCTCGATGGTGATGCCGCCCAGCACCGCGCCCAGCACGGCGAAGAAAGCTGCCTGGCTGTAGTCGCCCTCCACCCGGTAGTCCCGGCCGCGGCCGCACTGACCGCCGGGGATCAGCAGCTTCATGCGCATCTCGTCCGCCCAGTCCACCTGCACGCCGAAGTCCCGCAGGGCGGCCAGCGTCAGCTCCACATAGCTGCGGCTTTCAAAAGGCGGGGTAATGGTGAGGGTGCTGTCTCCCGCCAACAGGGGCAGGGCAAACAGCAGCCCGCTGATGAACTGGCTGGACACATCCCCCGGAATGGTGTAGTCGCCGGAGGCGAGGGGCCCGCGGATGGCAAGCCCCCCTTCGCTCTGGTCAAATTCCAGGCCCTGGGCCCGGAACAGCTTCTCGTATACACCCATGGGCCGCTGCAGCAGCCGTCCCCGGCCGGAAAATTCCACCCGCCGGCCGCACAGGCTGAACACCGGAATCAGAAAGCGCAGGGTGCTGCCGCTCTCGCAGCAGTCCACCGGGCCGTCCGGGCAGGCCACGCTGCCGCTGCCGGTGATCTGCGCCCAGCCTTCGCCCCGCTCCACCTGCGCGCCCAGCCGGGCGGCGGCGGTGAGGGTGGCGTCCACGTCCTGGCTGAATTCCAGGTTCTCCACCCGGGAGGTTCCCCGGGCCAGCGCGGCGCAGAGTACCGCCCGGTGGGCCATGCTCTTGGAGGGCGGCGCGGTGATCCGGCCGCCGATGGCGGCCGGGGCTTGGATATGGGCGATCATGGGAGTTCCTCCTTTTGGGTCTGCTCAGTCAAGGGGCTGACGCACGCCCCGGCCCAGCACCTGGGCAATCTGACGGCACTGGTCGATGGTCTCGCGGAACTTGTCCGGCTTGAGGGTCTGGGCGCCGTCGCTCCAGGCATGCTCGGGGTCGGTGTGTACCTCGATGATCAGGCCGTCGGCACCGGCGGCCACGGCGGCCCGGCTCATGCTCTCCACCAGACGCCAGTCGCCGGTGGCGTGGCTGGGGTCGATGATGATGGGCAGATGGGTCTTCTGCTTGATGATGGGCACCACAGAAAGATCCAGGGTGTTGCGGGTGTACTTCTCGAAGGTGCGGATGCCGCGCTCACAGAAGATCACGTTCTCGTTGCCGCCGGCCATGATGTACTCGGCGCTCATGATCCACTCCTCGATGGTGTTGGCAAGGCCGCGCTTGAGCAGCACCGGCTTTTTCATCTTGCCCACTGCCTTCAGCAGCTGGAAGTTCTGCATGTTGCGGGCGCCGATCTGCACCACGTCCACGTATTCCTCGAACTCGTCGATCTTATCCTCGCTCATCAGCTCGCTCACGATGGGCAGGCCGGTGGCCTCGCGGGCCTTCACCATGGCCAGAATGCCCTCGGTGCCCAGGCCCTGGAAGGCGTAGGGGGAGGTGCGGGGCTTGTAGGCGCCGCCGCGCAGCATGCAGCCGCCCGCCGCCTTTACAGCCTGGGCAATCTTCATGGTGGACTCATCGCCCTCCACGCTGCAGGGGCCGCCGATGATGACCAGCGGCTCGTTGCCGCCGATCTTGATGCCGTTCACGTCCACGATGGTGTCGGCCTCGTGGAACAGGCGGTTGGCCTTTTTGTAAGGGGCGGACACACGGGTCACGCTGTCCACCCAGGGGTTGGCGGCAACGACCTTCTCGTTGATCTTGGTGGTGTCGCCCACCAGGCCGAACACGTTGTAGTCGGTACCGCGGATCAGAGTGACCTCCAGACCCTGGCTCTCGAATTCGGAAATAATCTTCTGCAGCTCCTCCTGAGGAGTGCCGCGTTTGGTGGAGATAATCATACGCTGTTTCTTTCCCTTTCCCTATGTTTTATTTTTCTGTGGCTGGTTATTGCTTGTTTTTCTGAACGGTCTCTAGGAGAAAATCCACCGCGTTCAGGTAGCCCTGCAGGCCCTGGCCGATGAAGTGCCCCTGGCAGGCCATGCCCGCGTAGCTGATCTGGCGGAAGGGCTCCCGCTTGGTCACGTCGGTGATGTGTACCTCCGCCGCAGGCAGCGCCACCGCCTTCAGCGCGTCCAGAATGGCCACGCTGGTATGGGTGTAAGCACCCGGGTTGATAACGATGCCGTCGCAGTCGAAGCGGGCCTCCTGGATGGCGTCCACCAGATCGCCCTCGTGGTTGGACTGGTAAAAGCGCACCTCCACGCCCAGCTCGTCGCATTTTTTCTGAATCAGCTCCAGCAGGCCCTGGTAGTCCACCGTGCCGTACAGGCCCGGTTCCCGCACGCCCAGCAGGTTAAGATTCGGCCCGTTCAATACCAAAAGCTTCATACAACGCCTCCTGCGCGGCCTTCGTCGCCCTGCTGAAGGGCTCGCCGCTGTTTTTCACGCAAAGGTCCGCTGCCGCCTCATAAAGGGGCCGGCGCTCGGCCTCCATCTGTTTCAGTCCCTCCACGCTGGTGGAGAGGGGGCGGTTTCCGCCCACCTTCAGCAGCTCCACCGGCCGGTCGATGAACACGATCACACCGTTCTGGTGCAGCGCCCGCACGTTTTCCGGCCGCTTGACCACGCCGCCGCCGCAGCTGATGATCTGGCCGCTGCCCATGCCGAAGCGGGCCGCGGTCTCGGTCTCCAGCGCGCGGAAGCCCTCCTCGCCCCGCTCCTCGAAGATCTGGGGGATGGTTTTGCCCGCCGCATTTTCGATCTCGGCGTCCAGGTCCACAAAGGGCCGGTTCAGAGCCTTGGCCAGCTGGCGGCCGATGGTGGTCTTGCCGCAGCTGGGCATGCCCACCAGACAGATGTTCAGCCTCTGGGCCCGGATGCGGCGCACGATGGGCTGAATCTTGGACGAGGGGATGCGCCGCCCGGTGAACTGCCGGGCCGCGTACAGCGCCTGGGCCACCAGCATTTCCAGACCGCTGGCGCAGGGGATGCCTGCCTCCTCGGCCCGCAGAATCAGCTCGGTTTTAAAGGGGTTATAGACCACATCCAGCACCGCCTCCAGCCGGGGCAGGCCCGCAGGCTGAATGTGACACTCGCCCGCATTCGGGTACATGCCCGCCGGGCTGGTGTTGATCAGGATCTGCACCTGGCTCTGGGCCTGGGCCTGCTCATAGGTGAGCGCGCCGTCCCTGCCGGTGCGGCTGGCAAACAGGATCTCCGCCGCGCCCTGGTCCCTGGCCACCGCATGCACGGTGCGGCTGGTGCCGCCGGTGCCCAGAATCAGCACGCTTTTGCCCTTAAAATCCACCCCGTGCTGGTTGGCCAGGTACAAAAAACCGTCGTAGTCGGTGTTGTAGCCGTGGAGGATGCCGTCCCGGTTCACCACCGTATTCACCGCGCCGATGGCCTTGGCCCGGGGCTCCAGCCAGGCGCAGTAGGGGATGACCAGCTGCTTATAAGGGATGGTCACATTGATGGCCTTGAAGGCCTTTTTCTGCAAAAAGTCCCGGGCCTGCTGCTCGGTGGGCAGGCTGCACAGCTCATAGCGATAACCGCACAGCGCCTCGTGGATGGCCTTGGAGTAGCTGTGGCCCAGCTTTGCGCCGATTAGTCCGTATTCCATGGTGCTTCCTCCTCTGCCTGCCACAGCGGGCCCCAACGCTGGGTGAGCAGGTCCGCCAGCCCGAAGGCCACCGCCGCCGTCTGCACAATGGCAGCCCGGTGGGCGATGCAGGGGTCGTGACGGCCCTGAATCTGCAGCTCAGCGGGCTGCAGAGTGCTCATGTCCACCGTCTGCTGGGGCTTGTAGATGCTGGGGGTTGGTTTGACGGCGGTGCGCACCACCAGGGGCATGCCGTTGGTGATGCCGCCGTTGATGCCGCCGTTGTTGTTGGTCGTGGTAATGACCCGGCCGTCCTTCACGGTCATCGGGTCGTTGGCCTGGCTGCCCCGCAGCCCGGCCATGGCAAAGCCTGCGCCGAACTCCACACCCTTCACCGCGGGAATGCTGAAGAGCAGGTGGGCCAGCTGGCTTTCCACGCTGTCGAAGAAGGGTTCACCCGCGCCCGCGGGCAGGCCGGTGACCGCCGTTTCCAGCACGCCGCCCACGCTGTCGCCCTCGGAGGCAGCAGCCCGGATGGCCTGCTGCATGGCTTCGCCCGCGGCCTCGCTCAGCACCGGCAAACCGGTGCAGGCGTCCAGTGCTTCCAGCTGGGCGTTCAGGGCTTCCGGCTCCAGGGCAAAGGCCTCATCCTCCACACCCGCGATGCGCACCGCGTGGGTGGCCACCCGGATGCCCTTGGCCAGCAGCATGCTCTGGCAAAGCGCACCCGCTGCGCACAGCGCCGCGGTGATGCGGCCGGAAAAATGCCCGCCGCCCCGGAAGTCCTCAAAGCCGCCGTATTTCACATGGGCCGTGTAGTCCGCATGGCCCGGGCGGCACAGGCCCAGGGTCTTGGCGTAATCACCCGAACGGGTGTTGGTGTTCTCGATCACCATGGTGATGGCGGTACCGGTGGTGCGGCCGTTGTACACGCCGCTTAAAAATCGCACCTTGTCCGCCTCGATGCGGCTGGTGGACAGGCCGCCCTTTTTCGCCCGCCGTTTTTCCATCTGAGCCGCGATGAATTCCTCATCCACCGGTATGCCCGCGGCCAGGCCGTCCAGCACCGCGCCGATGGCCGCGCCGTGACTCTCGCCGAAGATGGTCAGCGCCAGTGCGCTGCCGTATGTGTTTTTCACCCAATCACTTCCCCATCAGGATCGCGTTCAGCCCGTCCGCGTCCAGCTTGTCCAGCCGCCAGCAGCCCAGGCCGGGCACCTTCACCACCGTGATGCGCCCGTCGCGGAATTTTTTGTCGTGGAGCATATAGGTCCACACCTTTTCCTTGTTGTAAGCAACCCGGGCGGGCAGACCCAGCTTGCGGTAAACCGCCCGCACCCGCTTGGCCAGCTGGCGGTCCTCAATCATGGGCAGCAGGCCCAGCGCCACACACTCGCCGTGGTACAAACCATTGGTCCGGCGGCCAGTGATGCCCTTCACCGCCTCAATGCCGTGGCCCAGGGTATGGCCCAGGTTCAGGATGGCCCGCATGCCCTTTTCGGTCTCGTCCTTTTCCACCACCTGCTTTTTGATGAGCAGGCTGCGGTAGATGATGGTCTCGATCTCCGCGTCCACATCCAGCTTTTCAAACATCTCAAACAGCTCGGCGTCGCTGGTCAGGCTCATCTTCACCGCCTCGGCCAAGCCGTTGACGAAGTGGCGGCGGGGCAGGGTGGACAGGGTATCCGGGTCCACCACCACCAGACGGGGCTGCCAGAAGGCGCCCACAATGTTTTTCGCCGCGCCCAGGTCCACGGCCACCTTGCCGCCGATGGAGGAGTCGATCTGGGAGAGAGTGGTGGTGGGGCAGTTGATGAAGTCCACGCCGCGCATATAGGTGGCGGCCACAAAACCAGCCAGATCACCCACAACGCCGCCGCCCACGGCCACCACCAGGTCGCCCCGGTCAAAGCCCAGCTCCAGCATCCGGCACAGCAGTTTTTCATATACTTTCAGGCACTTGCTGCCCTCGCCCTGGGGCACGGTTTCAATGTGGCCCTCCCGGCACTGGGCGCGTACAATTTCGGCGTATTCGGCGGGCACGCCGCTGTCGGTCACGATGAGCACCCTCCGGTTCAGATTGGCCAGAAGGCCCAGGTTGTGCAGCGCGCCGCGCTTCAGGATAATGTCGTAGCTGCGCTCGCCCAGCCGCATGGTCAGTTTCATTCCGTTGGTACTCCTTGTCTGCTCGTTGCTCATTTTGTGTAGACCCCCAATACCCGCAGTGTGTTGCAAATCTGCCCCAGCGCCTCCAGCAGGGTCTTGCTCGCCTGCTCGCCGGGCTGGCCTTCCAGTTCCACGTAAAAATAGTATTCAAAGGGTACGCCGGGCATTGGCCGGCTTTTGATGCATTCCATATTGAACCCGGCTGCGCCGATGGCCTGGATCACCCGGGCCAGCTGCCCGGCCTTGTGATCCACCGTGAACAGCAGGCTGAACCGGTCGCCGCCGGTGGGTTTTTCCCGGGTAATCACGATGAACCGGGTGGTATTGTCGCCGTCCGAGTTGATGCCGGCCGCCAGCACCTGCAGGCCGTAAAGCTCGGCAGTCTCGGCGCTGGCGATGGCCGCCAGAGTCAGATCGCCGCTCTCGGCCACCTGCTTGGCCGCCACCGCGGTGTTCAGGCACTCGAAGGAGGCAAGCCCCAGGCTGTTCAAAAAACGGGCGCTCTGGGCAATGGCCTGGGGGTGGCTGACCACCCGGCGGATGTCCGCCAGCTTCGCCCCGGGCAGCGCCAGCAGGTTCTGGCGCACCGGCAGGTCGTAGACCTTGCACACGTGCAGCTCCGGGTAGGCAAAGCAGAGATCCAGCACGGCGGACACATCCCCCGCGTTGCTGTTTTCAAAGGGCAGCACACCGTAGGCCGCCTCGCCGCTTTGCACCGCGTCAAACACCGCCGCCCAGGTGGGGTAGCTTTTTGCCCCCGCCTGAGGGAACAGCTTCCGCAGCGCGATGTGGGAGAACGCACCCTCCACGCCCTGGTAGGCCACCAGGCTGCGGCCCAGCACCTCCATCTGATATTGCGCGGCCAGCTGATACCCGGTCTGCCAGAAGGCCCGGTAATACTTCTCCAGCGCCGGGTCCTCGCTGGCCGCCTCGGTGATCAATTCCGGGTCCGGTGTGCCGCTGGCAAAGACCGGCTGTGCCTCGCCCTGCTCCCGGGCCTTGAGGGCCGCCAGCTCCATCCGGCGGCAGAACAGCCGGGCCAGCTGACGATCCAGCTCCTCAACAGATTGTGTGACGCTCTGTTCCGGTTCCATGCAACGCCCTCCTGTCACATTAATGTGATAAAGTATACCATAGACCGGGCCCCGGCACAACCGCCCCGGGCACTTTTTTCGGTCGGGTTCGGCTTTTTTCGCTGCCGTTTCAGCGCTTGGGCGGTTCCTTCTGCCGCTCCCGGGCCTGGCGGGCCAGCTCCTCAAAGCTGCGCTCGCTGGTGTAAAACCGCCGGTAGGGGTTTTCCAGCGGAGGCCGGGGCGGGGGAGCGGCCTTTTTACTGCCCGGCCGCCAGCCGGTCAGCCGGGCCCACAGCCCCTTCATCGGGCAGTGGCTCCGGCGGTAAGGGTATCAAACAGGGCATCGGAGGCATCCAGCTTGCCTTCCTCATCCCCGGCATTGCTCCGGTGGCCCACCACAAAGCGGCTCATGTATTCCTGGCCGGTCACGACCTCGCCTGCCATGGTGGTGTATTCCCCCAGATCCAGCGACGCCAGCACCGGGCAATCGCTCCAGTTGTACCACTCCACGCCGTCCAGCGGATTTGTCTCATCGGGCATGCTGCCGTCCTCACGGGCCAGCACGCCGTAGGAATTCTGGAAGGCCTCCGGCTCATCCAGCAGGAAGATGTAGGCATCGCCGGAGGAAAGATCCGCGGTGAGCACCGTGGACTGGGCCATCTGCATGTAACCGTTGGTCATCTCGGTCATGGCCTCGCCCACATCCTGGGCGGCGCTGTCGCTGGTATCCGGCTGCTCCAGGCTCACCTGATAGGCACGGATCTGAGCCAGCACCTGGCCGTCGCCGTTGGAATCCGCCATCACGCCGCCCAGCGCCTGCTCCAGCGCCGTCTGCAGCTCAGAGGGCAGCGGCTGCGCGCTAACCAGTGCGATCTGCTCGTCCGGGTGCACGGTGGTGACAGCCTTCCAGATATAGTGGCCCGCAATCGCCACCAGCACAACGATTACCGCCACAATCTTCCAGTTGTAGTGCCACCAGTTGGCCATCTTCTGCTTTTTGGTATATTCAATGGGTTCGTCCGGCTTCAGATCCTCCGGATCGATGTTCAGAGTATAACGTGCGCTTGCCATGGCCTTACGCCTCCTTTTTTTCGTTCAGGGCCGCACCGATCAGGGCGGCGGTCTGCTGGGGCAGCTCCTTCAGCTGCTCCCGGCTCATTGCTCCGGTCTCGATGGGGGGCAGAATCTGGATGGTCACATGAGCGGGCTTCATCCAGCCGCCGTTGTTTTCCA
This sequence comes from Gemmiger sp. An87, assembly GCF_002159185.1. GTDB lineage: Bacteria > Bacillota > Clostridia > Oscillospirales > Ruminococcaceae > Allofournierella. The sequence continues at coordinate 9,275 of NZ_NFHD01000016.1, read as the reverse complement.
TGATATCCCGGCTGTTGTGAATAGCCAGGGGCACCAGCGGGGCGCCGGTCTTGGTGGCAATGCGGAAGGCGCCGCCCTTGAATTCCAGCAGGCTGCCCTCCTCGCCCTTGTTGCGGGTTCCCTCCGGGAAGATGATCACGGAGTAGCCCTTCTTCACGTTGGCGATGGCCTCATTCAGCGCCTCCATGGCCTTGCGGGGGTCCTCCCGGTCCAGGAAGACGCAGTGCAGAAGGCGCATCCAGCCCCGCACCAGAGGAATCTTGCCCACTTCCTTTTTCGAAACCAGCGCATGGGGTTTATCCAGCTGGGTGAGTACCAGGGGAATGTCGTAGTAGCTGCGGTGGTTGCCCACGAACACACAGGGCCGGTCCTCAGGAATGTTCTCCTTACCGGTCACGGTCACGGTGACTCCGGCCAGCCGCAGCAGCTTGCCTGCCCAGTCGGGCACCCAGCGGTCGGCCAGTGCGTCGGCGGTGGCCCAGTCGCCCGCCTCCAGGGCCTTCAGACCCCGGCGCAGAAGGGGCAGTTTGAAGAGCAGATACAACCAGAAATAAATAAACCAAACAATGGTGCGCATAACAGTTCTCCTTGCAGTTTCAGGCAGCCCGCCGGGCTGCGTCGTTATCGCTTATTGTACCATAATTGGCCCAAAAGAAAAAGCGCGCCGTCCCATTCTTTGCCCAAACCTAACAAAAACGCCCTCCCTTTCGGGAAGGCGTTTGGAAGGATATTGGATGTTTTTCCAGTTTACCGGCCATACAGCTCGGTGAGAGCCGCAATGCGCACGGTCAGCTGCGGGGTGAGAGCGCTTTGCTCCACTCGCCACTGCCAGTTGCCCCAGGGGCGGCTGGGCACATTCATCCGCGCCTCGCCGCCCAGGCCCAGCCAGTCCTGCATGGGCACGATGGCGGTGTTGCTCACGCTGGCCAGCGCCGCCCGGATGAAGCTTTCCACCAGCGGCTCGTCCGCCGTGTGCAGATAGGCCCGGGCCCTTGCCACGTCCTCCGGATGGGCTTCGGCTTCCCAGGCGGCGGTGGTGGTATTGTCGTGGGTACCGGTGTAGACCACCGAGTTGTGCAGGTAGTTGTGGGGCAGATAATCCCCGGCCTCCCGCCGGTCGAAGGCGAACTGCAGCACCTTCATGCCCGGGTAGCCGCTGCCCTCCAGCAGCTCCTTCACCTGGGGGGTCAGGTAGCCCAGGTCCTCGGCGATAATCCGCGCGCCGGGCATGGCGGCGTGGATGGCGCCGATGAAATCCATGCCGGGACCGGGCTGCCAGCTGCCGTTCTGAGCGGTGGTGTCCCTGGCCGGAATGGAATAATAGCTCTCGAAGCCCCGGAAGTGGTCGATGCGCACCACATCGTAGATGGTGAGCGCATGGCGCAGCCGCCGCAGCCACCAGGCGTAGCCGGTGGCTTTGTGGCGGGGCCAGTCATACAAAGGATTGCCCCAGAGCTGGCCTTCGGCGGCAAAGGCATCCGGCGGGCAGCCCGCCACCCGGGTGAGCCGCCGGTCCCCGTCGGTCTGGAACAGTTCCGGATCGGCCCAGATGTCCGAGGAGTCCGGCGAGACGTAGATGGGGATGTCGCCGATGACCTGCACGCCCTTTTGGTGAGCATAGGCCAGAAGCTCCGCCCACTGGCGGTAGAACAGATACTGGACCTTTTTCCAGTAGTCCACCCGGCCGGCCAGCCGCTGCCGGGCCTTTGCCAGCGCGTCGGGGCGGCGCAGCCGCACCTCGTCCGGCCAGTGGAACCAGCTCTGCTGGTCGTTCTCCTCCTTCAGCGCCATGAAGAGGGCGTAGTCCTCCAGCCAGGCGCTTTGCTCCTTCTGCCAGGCGGAAAAGCTGCTGTCACCGTCCGGCAGCCGGTCCGCCGCCTTTTGCAGCAGAGTGTGGCGGCTGGCATACAGTGCGCCGTAGTCCACCCGGGCCGGGTCTTCGCCCCAGTCCGCCTCGGCCTCCTCTTCGGTGAGCAGGCCCTGCCGGATCAGAATACCCGGGTCGATGAAATAGGGATTTGCCGCAAAGGCGGAAAAGCTCTGGTAGGGGCTGTCGCCGTAGCCGGTGGGCCCCACCGGCAGGATCTGCCAGTAGGTCTGGCCCGCGGCGGCAAGAAAATCCACAAACCGCCGGGCCTCTTCGCCCAGCGTACCGATGCCCCAGGGGCCCGGCAGGCTGGAAACCGGCAGCAGGATACCGCTTGCACGCTTCAACACGATCGCTCCTTTCGCTGTGTCAGCCCTTTACCGCACCGGCTGCCACACCCTTGATGATGTGCTTCTGGCAGGCCAGGTAGAACAGGATGATGGGCACAATGGCCAGCACCAGCATGGCCATCATGGCGCCCCAGTCCACCGAGCCGTAGCCGCCCTTCAGGTACTGAATGGCGATGGGAATGGTCTTGTACTTGCGCAGGTCCAGCACCAGACTGGGCAGCAGGTAGTCGTTCCAGATCCACATGGTCTCCAGGATGCCCACGCTCACCAGAGTGGGCTTGAGCATGGCCAGCACCACGCGGAAGAAGGTCTGCAGGGGGTTGCAGCCGTCGATCATGGCGGCCTCCTCCACCTCGATGGGAACACTGCGCATGAAGCCGGTGAACATGAACACCGCAAGGCCCGCGCCGAAGCCCAGATAGATCAGGATGATGCCGACCGGGTTGCCCAGCCGCATGGAGTCGCTGATCTTGGACAGGGGATACATGACCATCTGGAAGGGGACAACCATGGAGATGAGGCAGAGCATGTAGATGGCCTTGGTGTACCAGGTGTGGACCCGGCTGATGTACCAGGCGCACATGGAGGTGCACAGCAGGATCACCGCCACGCTGGCCACCGTGATGAACAGGCTGTAGCCAAAGGCGCTGAAGAAGCCGGTCTTGCGCAGGCCCTCCACGTAGTTTTCCAGCCCCACAAAGGTCTTTTCATCCGGCAGTGAGAAGGGCATCCGGTTGATGTAGGCCTTTTTCTTGAAGCTGTTCATGAAGATCATCAGGATGGGCGAGATGTACACAATGCTCACGATGGAAAAAACCAGGGTGTAGATCCATCCATGTTTCGGCTTGTCGTTCATTACTGCTGCACCTCCTTTGTGCGGGTCAGACGGTTCTGGGCCAGCGCCAGGATCGCCACCAGAATGGTGAAGATCACAGCCTTGGCCTGGCCGACGCCCTCCCAGCCGTTGCGGCCGTAGAAGGTATTCACGATGTTCAGCGCCAGCATCTCGGTCATATCGGAGGGCTGGCCGTTGGTGAGCGCCAGGTTCTGGTCATACAGCTTGAAGCCGTTGGTCAGGGTCAGGAAGGTGCAGATGGTGATGGAGGGCATGCTCATGGGCAGGGTGATGCGCCACAGGCACTGGCGGGGATTGGCGCCGTCGATGCGGGCCGCCTCGTACAGATCGCCCGGAATGCTCTGCAGGCCGGCGATGTAGATGATCATCATGTAGCCCACCTGCTGCCAGCACATCAGGATGACCAGGCCCCAGAAGCCGTAGGATGCGCTGTAGGTGAGGGTACGGCCAAACAGGCCGAAAATGCCGTTCAAAATCAGCTGCCAGGTATAGCCCAGCACGATACCGCCGATCAGGTTGGGCATGAAGAACACGCCCCGGAACAGGTTGGTGCCCTTGAAGGTCTTGGTGAGCAGCAGCGCCACCGCAAAGGCCAGCACGTTGATCAGGATCACCGTGACCACCGTGAACAGGGCGGTGAACCACAGTGAATGCAGGAAGGTGGGATCGGACCAGATGCGGCCGTAGTTTTTCAGCCCCACAAACCGGGCATCCGAAATGGTGGTGAATTCACAGAACGAAAGATACACGCCCTCGATGAAGGGGGCGATAAAACCAATGACAAAGGCCAGCAGGGTGGGCAGCGCGAAGATGGGGAAATATTTTTTGACCGCGCGTTCCATAAACAATTCCCTCCTTGTTGTAATGGGTGAAGATCGGATCGGGTCCGCCTGGGACCGTCATGCCCGCCGGTCCGCCCCCCGCAGGGGGGCAGTGCCGCGCCGGCCGGGGGCAGACCGGCAGGTATGCGCAACAAACCGGGAAAGGGGCGGGCAGAACCTGCCCGCCCCTTCGGTTTTACAAATAATATTCAGTGAATGGATGCTCAGCCGTTGGCAGCTGCGTACTCGGTGGCCCAGCCGTCCACAAAGGCGGTCTGCACGCCGCTCCAGTCGCCGGTGCCCTGAGCGTACTCCAGCAGGGCAGCGCCCACGCCGTTCTTCCACTCTTCGGAAGGCATGGTGGTGAAGCACCAGTCCACGGTCTTGTGACCGGCAGCCACGTCCTCATTGGCAGCCAGAACCAGCGGGTTCTCAGGCAGGTATTCATCGGTGAAGCCGGTGAACGGGCAGACAAAGCCCATGTCCTTCATACCGGTCTTGCCGGTCTCGCTGGTGATGCACCATTCCACAAAGTCGATGGTGGCCTGGATGTCTTCCTCGCTGGCCTTGGCGTTGATGCACCAGTAGTTCTCGGAACCGGTGCACAGGCCCTGGTTCTCTTCGCCCTCAACGCCGATGTAGATGGGCATCATACCCATATCCTCGTCGGCCACTTCGTAGCCGGTCACCTGGCCGTAGCCCCAGGTGCCGTTCTGGTAGAACACCGCTTCGCCCATGGCGAACTCGGCAGCCGCGTCGTCACCGGTCTTGGAGCCGATCATAGCAGGCTCGCAGGTGGCATTGTTGATGTACAGATCCCATACGTTCTTGTAGTTGTCCAGGTAGGTGCCCTTGATGGCGTCGGTGGAGGTGATGCCGTCGGCCTGGTACTCGTAGTAAACGGGCAGGTTGGCCAGATGGGTCTTGAAACGCCAGTCGGAGGAGGAGTCCATGCCGGCGCTGGTGAAGGCGGCAAAGCCCAGATCGTCCTTATGGGCGGTGATATCCTCGGCCACAGCCTTCAGGGTATCGAAGTTATTGATCTCGGCAGCGTCCTCGATCACCGCGTAATCCTTGGCGATGTACTCGTTCAGCAAAGCCTTGTTGTAGATCAGGCCGTAGGTCTCGATTACGTAGGCCACGCCGGCGACCTTGTCGCCATCCTTCAGTGCGAAGGAATCGCTGGTCAGCTGCTTGTACAGCTCGGTGTCGGACAGGTCATAGCAGTAGTCCTTCCAGGCGGCCAGGCCAACGGGGCCGTTTACCTGGAACAGGGTGGGAGCGTCGGTCTTGGCCATATCGGCCTTCAGGGTGGACTCATAGGTACCGGAGGCGGCAGTGACCACGTCCACGGGAACGCCGGTCTCCTCGGTGTACTTGGCGGCCAGCTCCACCCACTGGTCTGCCTGCTCGGGCTTGAAGTTCAGGTAGTAAACCCGGCCGCCGGAGGCGTCACCGGTGGCGGAGGCTGCGCCGGTGGAGGTGCTGCCGCTGGTTTGAGATGTACTGGTCGTTCCGGAGCCGCCGCAGGCCACGAAGCTCAGCGCCATGGCTGCTGCAAGCACAAGTGCAAGTGCCTTTTTCATAGTGTGTTTCTCCTTTTTTGATGCTTGATGGTTGACGATTGAAGGGCGGGCTGCTCCCGCCCGGGATACAAATTCATCTGCGCTCGGCCACCGATTCGCCGAACACCAGCTCCGCTTCCAGCATCAGGGTGCGGGCGGGCTGGTTTTTCTCGATGCAGCCCAGCAGCAGCTCCACGCTGGCCTGAGCGATGCGCTCGGAGGGCTGGCGCATGGTGCACAGCCGCGGGGTGTAAAAGTTTGCCAGCTCCACACCGTCGTAGCCGATCACCGACACGTCCTCCGGTACCCGCAGTCCGTGGTCGTTCAGCGCCCGGATGGCGCCGATGGCGGTGGTGTCGCTCATGGCAAACACCGCCTGGGGCCGCTGGCCCTCCTTCAGCCAGGCGTCCATGGCCTGGTAGGCAGCCTCAAAGCTGAAGCTGGTCCGCAGATAGCGGCGGGGCGCCAGCTCCATGCCGTGGGCGGTGAAGCTGTCGTTACAGCCCTGCAGCCGCTTGTAGCTGGGGTTGCTGTAGGCGGGGTCCGCGCCCAGGATCAGAATGTCCTTATGGCCGTTGGCCAGCAGATGGTCGATGGCCGCCGCGCCGCCCTTGCGGTCATCCACGCCCACCATGGAAAGGTTGGGGAAGACCAGTTCCTCGCTGACCACCGTGGCCAGCACACAGGGCAGGTGAATATCCGCAAAGCCTTTGCGGAAGTGCTCGGCGCTGCCGCCCAGGAAAATAATGCCTCTGGGCTTCAGCTCCCGGCTCAACTGCCGGGCCAGCACCACCTCATCGCCATCCTCGTCCAGATACTGGACCACGCCGTCGTACCCGGCCCGGCTCACCAGCTGCTGCAGCTGAACCAGCATGCCCGCAAAGAACATGTTGGCGGTGCTTTTGACCACAAACACAATGCTTTTTGCCTCGGTCTGCTTGAGCTTGCGGGCGTTGGCGTTGGGCACAAAACCCCGGGCCTCCACCACCTGGCGGATGCGGGCCTTGGCTTCCTCGCTCACATCCGGGTGATTGTTCAGCGCGCGGGAAACGGTGCTGATGGCATAACCGCTTTCCCGGGCAATGTCCTTGATGGTCATGCGCACCGCTCTCCCTTCCGCAAGCATTCGAAACGTTGCCGGAAACGTTTCCTACGCTTATATTATATGCTCGTTTTTTTGCACTTTCAACCGCTTTTCGTTATTTTCATCGATATATGCATCAGTTTGTGGAAAGTTTTGTGCGCTTTGCCTGTATTTCACCGCAAATTCCCGGAAACGATTCCGTACACCGCATACCGGCAGGCTGCCTCCCGTTTGTAATCCGGCGGAAAATATGATACAAATAAAGGCAGAAGAACCAGGGCGCGGCGCGCCCGCATAACAAAAAGGAGCGATGATTCAACATGGGTCTTTTCCACCCCAACTACAACGCCCCCGGCCCCGGTGTTCGCAAGGACGAGCCCCGCAAAAAGGGCGCAGCCCGCTTTTTCGAGATTCTCGGCCGCGACATGGGCGATTTGTTCCGGGCCAATGTGCTGTGTGCGATCTGCTTTGTGCCCGCTCTTGCGCTGATCTTCCTGGGCATTCTGGGGCGTGCAGTGTTGCTGTCTGCCGTGGGCGGTCTCCTGGGCGGCTTCCTGCTGGGCCCCTGCTACGCCGGCCTGCACGACACCATTCTGCGCGCCTTGCGGGATGAGCCGGGCTACTGGTGGCACACCTACAAAAAGGCCTTCCGCCGCAACTGGCGCCAGAGCCTGATTCCCGGCGCGCTGCTGGGCTTTTTGCTGGCCAGCCAGCTGTTCATGGGCTACTTCCTGTTTACCGGCGGCCAGCCCGACGTGGCCAGCGCTGCGCTGATCTGCCTGAACGTGCTGCTCACCGCCATGATCTTCCCCTTCCTGTTCAGTCAGATGGTGCTGATGGAGCTGCCGCTGCCCCTGCTGATCAAAAACAGCCTGCTTCTGGCTCTTTCCTTTGCACCTCGCTGCATCGGCGCGGCGCTGATCCAGATTCTGTACTGGCTGGCTGTGATCGCCTTTTTGCCCTACAGCGCCCTGTGGGTACTGCTGTTCGGCTTCGCCTTTGTGGAGCTGATCGTGCTGATGATCCTCTACCCGGTAATGGACAAATGTTTCGGTCTGGAGGAGCGGTTCCGCCAGCAGCAGGCGGAACGCGATGCCAAAAATCGCGAGGAATAACCGCTTATCTCAAACTCCCCCGACCGGGACGGATCGGGGGAGTTTTCTTTTGCGGAGAAAATCCTTGCAAACAATTTTCCGCTGTGATACAATAAAGCAAATTTACGGGCCAATCTGCCCCGCATCAGGAGAATCTGCATATGAACCGTCCCATCTAAAAATTCCTCACAGGCGTAACAGCCGCTTTGCGCAACTGCGCGGGGCGGTGTTTGCTGTGTGGTATTTTCAGACAAAGGACGGTTTTTTTGCTGCAATGGAAAACAAACGGAACATCCGGCTGATGTACGCCATTGCCCTTTTGCAGGGCATGGTGTTCTACGGGCCGATCGCAACCCTGTACCGCCAGGCGGCGGGGGTGAGCGTTTTTCAGATCACCCTGATCGAGAGCATCTCGCTGGCGCTGGCCCTGGCGCTGGAGGTGCCCTGGGGCATTCTGGCCGACCGGATCGGCTATCGCCGCTCCATGATTTTATGCTGCGGGCTGTATTTTCTTTCCAAAATCGTGTTCTGGCAGGCCAGCGGCTTCGGCGGTTTTCTGGCCGAGCGGCTGATGCTGAGCGTGGTATGCGCCGGACTTTCCGGTCTGGACGTGAGTATTCTGTATCTTTCCTGCCCGGATGAGGAAAGCCACCGGGTCTTCAGTATCTACAACAATCTGGGCATGGCCGGACTGCTGGCGGCCAGCGCCGTATATGCGGTGTTTGTGGGTGAAGATTACCGGCTGGCGGGCCTGCTCACCGTGTTCAGCTACGGGGCCGCGGCGGTGCTGGCGCTTTTCCTGCGGGAGGTACATCCCAGCCAGGCGAGAACAGCCAGCCACCAGCTGGCGGATTTCGCCGCGCTGCTGGGGCAGCTGGCCCGCAGTCCCCGGCTGCTGCTTTTAGTGCTGGCGGCGGCATTTTTGAACGAGGCACACCAGACCATCACCACCTTTTTGAATCAGGTGCAATACACCCGGGCCGGGCTTTCGGCCAGCGCCATCGCCGCCGTCTATGTGGTCATGACGCTGCTGGGGCTGTGCGGCGGGTTTTCCGCCCGGCTTACCGGCTGGCTGGGGGAGCGGCGCACCGGTGCGCTGCTGCTGGGCCTGGCGGCGGCTGCCTGCCTGGCGCTGGCGCTGACGCAGGGCCCGCTGGTTTCAGTGGCGGCAATCCTGCTGCTGCGGGTCTGCCACAGCCTGTTCACCCCCTTGCAGACCACGCTGCAGAACCGGCAGGTGACCACCGGCGACCGGGCCACCGCGCTGAGCCTGAACGCCCTTCTCATGGACCTGGTGGCAGTGTTCACCAACCTGGTGTTCGGCCGGGCGGCGGACGTATTTCTGCCGCTGGCCATGGGCTTCGGCTTCGTGCTCTGCTTCGCCGGGCTGGTACTGTATCTGGCGCAGGACCGGCTGACGAATTCCCGATAAACAAGAAAAAAGGACCTGTTCTCAATGAGAACAGGTCCTCAGCCTGTAGAAAAACCTGCTGTGACAATCAAGCCAGAGCAGGTTTTTTGCATGAAAAGTAAAAGAATAGAGAAAAAGGAAGAAGATTTCCTCTCCATCTTGTTGGTTTGCGGAGATCCAACCCTGGATGGGTGGCGTTCCATTTCCAGATGGCCAGCTTTTTCAGA
>NZ_NFHD01000015.1 GCF_002159185.1 Gemmiger sp. An87 | reverse complement strand
GGGCTTGACCACAAGTCTTTATGGTACTTCTAATTTGTCCGCAGTTTATTATTCAGTTTTGAGGGTGCATCCCTCGAAGTAAAGAGAATATGTAAGGCCGATATGCTGAACATATGGCCGGTGCCGATGACGCAGAGGTCCCACCTGTTCCCATTCCGAACACAGAAGTTAAGCTCTGTCGTGCCGAAGATACTTGGTTGGAGACGACCTGGGAAAATAGGTAGGCGCCGGCTTTTCTCTTCTCTTTACTTTCACATGGCCCGTTGGTCAAGCGGTCAAGACGGCGGCCTCTCACGCCGCAAACGGGAGTTCGATTCTCCCACGGGTCACCACGTCGGAATGGACTACATTCCATTCAAAAAGCCCAGCCAAATGGCTGGGCTTTTCTCATATCATTCCGTCATTCCTCCTTAACCCCACAAAACTTTGCAAGACAAATTTTTGCGGGGGCCCCACTGCCGGAGGCCGACGGGCACCCCGGCAGAATGGACTGCATTCTGTTCAAAAAGCGAGCCGAATGGCTGGGGCTTTTCTCATATCATTCCGTCATTCCTCCTTAACCCCACAAAACTTTGCAAGACAAATTTTTGCGGGGGCCCCACTGCCGGAGGCCGACGGACACCCCGGCAGAATGGACTTCATTCCGTTCAAAAAGCGAGCCGAATGGCTGAGGCTTTTCTCATATCATTCCGTCATTCCTCCTTAACCCCACAAAACTTTGCAAGACAAATTTTTGCGGGGGCCCCGCTGCCGGAGGCCGACGGGCACCCCGGCAGAATGGACTGCATTCCGTTCAAAAAACAGCCAAATGGCTGAGCTTTCCTCGAATTATTCACGATTTTCTCTCAGGCAAGAACCATAAGAGGTGACGCAATTGTGGTGAGGCCTGCTTATATATAAAATAAATCAATGAAACACAAACAAACAAAAAGGAAACGGCGCTGGATTTGGGTGCTGTTCTGGATCGGGCTTGCCGCCCTGCTGACGGGTCTGTATGCCCGTTTTGTGGAACCGAACCTTCTGGTGGTGCGCAAGCTTTCCTTTCAAGCACAGGGAAGCGCAGCTGACTGCCGTGTTGTCTTTTTTACCGATACGCATTTCGGTGAGGACAAATCCGTTGATTCGGCAAAGCAGCTGGCGGAGCGCATCAACCAGTTGGAACCGGATCTGGTGATTTTCGGCGGTGACCTGCTGGACAACTACGCCCGCGACCGGGACCAGCTGGACCTGGAGCTGCTGCGGCAGCAGCTGAACAGTATCCAGGCTCCTGGTGGAAAATACGCGGTCTGGGGCAATCATGACTGGGGCGGCGGCGCAGCGCGCATCTATCAGGAGTTTATGAAATCCTGCGGATTTCAGGTGCTGAAAAATGAGAGTCTGTTTCTGGAGAATTATCGAATCCAGCTGTTGGGCTATGACGATTACCTGACCGGTGATCTGGAAGGTCAGCTGCCCACCTTTGCAGAAGATGCCTTCCCTCTGCTAATTGCGCATGAGCCCTATACAGCCCAACTGCTTTCGGATCTGCCGGAGCGGGCGTTGATGCTGTCCGGTCATACCCACGGTGGGCAGATCGGAATCCCCTGGATTGCACGTCAGATTCTGCCTCCTGGTTCGGGCGGCCTCGTGCGCGGGATGTATGCGCTGGATGAATCGGCGGAATCCGCCCGGGTTTATGTGAGCAGCGGCATCGGGACCACACGGTTGCCGCTCCGGCTGCTGTCGCCGCCGGAGATCGTATGCATTGATCTGCAGCAGCCCGAATAAAAGTATAAAAAAGACCTCTGCGCCAGTTCACTGACGCAGAGGTCTTTTTTGCGTTTTAAAATGGTTTAATCCTCGCCTTTGGCAAAGTAAGCGATGCCTGCCGCATCGGGTCCGGCGTGGGTACCGATCACGGGTCCGATGTGGAAAACTTCGGCAGCCGGGAGATGAAGATTGCCGATCAGATATTTCTGGATGGGTTCCATGGCCCGGTGATGGGCAGTGTAGCCCACCAGATACCGCTTGTCCGGGTCCAGGCCGCCATCCTGATCCAGCTGCTTGAAGAGCGCAACGTAGGCGCCGGGCAGGCCACGGGCTTTGCCCACCAGAGCTACATGGCCATCCTTCATGCCGACTACCGGTTTGATGCCCAGTACGGCACCGGCAAAGGCCTCCGCGCCGGTAAGCCGCCCGCCCTTGCGGAAATACTTCAGATCATCCACAACGGCCAGCAGCCGGACCTTATGCTTTTCCTCTTCCAGAATGCTTACGATCTCGCCCGCTGTGCGGCCCTCATCCCGCAGCTCCACTGCAAGACGTACCAGCAGCTGATTGCCCAGCGTAGCGCTGAGACCGTCGATCAGATAAATCTTGTCGTAATCCACCAGAGATGCGGCAATCTGTGCAGACTGATAGGTGCCGGAGATCTTGCTGGAAAGCAAGACGGCAATCAGCTCATCGCCAGCCTCCCGGGCATCGTTGAACGCCTTTTCAAAAGCCTCCGGACTGGGCTGACTAGTGCTGGGCAGCTTGTGGCACTCGCTCAGCCGCTGGTAAAATTCTTCGGGCGGAAGATCCAGTCCGTCCCGGTAGGTGTCGCCGTTCTCAAAGGTTACCTGCAGGGGAATGACCTCCACCTGCATACGTTGTGCCAGTGCCACCGGCAAATCGGCGGTGGAGTCAGTTAGGATGCGCAGCATAAGAACGTACCTCCTAAGTTATGATAGGGACAATCGGTGTTTGCCCAAAGGATTCCTGTTGCCTTCATTGTAGCGGGAAAGGAAAGGGCTGTCAATCTGGTGAAGTACAGTGGCTTACAGCCGGTACAGACTGCCGCTGAGCGCGGGCAGGTCCAGACGAAGGGTGTGGCTTTTGCCCAGCACGCCGCCCGGTGTTGCCCAGCATTCGGCAGCAGAGCAGCCATCTCCGCCATACTGCGTGGCATTGGTGCAGAGGACCAGGCGGGCATGACAGGCATTGCCGAAATACAGCGGGTATTGATCGTGCGCTTTATCCTGCGTGTTGAGTACAATCAGGAAGGTGGAACCATCTGCACTGGTACGGGTGAAAGCGAACACGCCGTCCTCCACTGCCTCGCAGGTAACCCACCGGAAACGGCCGCTGTGGTATTCGCCGCTGTACAGCGCGGGCTCCTGCAGATACAGCCGGTTCAGATCCCGGGCCAGGCGGAGGAATGCCTGGTGCATGGGATATTCCAGAAGGCACCAGTCCATGGCGCGGCCTTCGTCCCATTCCCGGAAATGGGCCAGTTCCGTACCCATGAAGCTGAGCTTTTTGCCGGGGTGCAACATGAAATAGAACTGCAGCAGCCGGGCCTGGGCGAATTTTTCCTCATAGCTGCCCCACATCTTGTCGATCAGGGTATGTTTGCCATGTACCACCTCATCGTGAGATAACGCCAGAAGGTATAATTCGTTGTAAAAATACTCCATGGAGAATGTGATGGTGTGGTAGAGGCCGGGACGCTGATCAAAGGGGGCAGAGAAGTAGCGCAGGGTGTCGTTCATCCAGCCCATATCCCATTTATAGTCGAAGCCAAGGCCTTCGTACTGCACCGGGGCAGTGACCTTCAGGTAGTTGGTGCTGTCCTCCGCGGCCAGGATTACGCCGGGGAAGCGCTGATGCAGACCCTGATTCATGGTTTGCAGGAACTTCACCGCGCCCTGATTGACACCCCGTGCATCGTCGCCCTGCCAGTAAAGCGCCCGGCTTACCGCGTCCATGCGCAGGCCATCACAGTGATAGGCCTCCAGCCAGAAGGCGGCGGCGCTGTTCAAAAAGCTGCGCACCTCGCCCCGGTACAGATTGAAGTTGTAGCTGCCCCACTCGCTCAGGCCCACATCACTGTCGTATTCATAAAGATGACCGCCGTCCAGCCGGGCCAGAGCATCGCCGTTGCAGGCGAAATGCACCGGAACGAAATCCATCAGCACGCCGATGCCCGCCTGGTGGCAGGCATCCACAAAAGCAGCAAATTCCTCGGGCGTACCGTAGCGGCTGGTCACGCTGAAATAGCCGGTGCACTGGTAGCCCCAGCTACCGTCGAAGGGATGTTCCGCCAGCGGCAGCAGCTCGATGAAGTTGTAGCCCTGTTCCCGCAGCCAGGGGATCAGCGCCCCGGCCAGCTGGCGGTAGGTATACCACCGGCCATCCGGGTGACGTTTCCAGCTGCCCGCGTGCAGTTCATAGATGTTCAGAGGTTGGTCGTAGCGGGCACTGCGTCCGGCAATCCAGGCCTCGTCCTTGAATTTGTGGGCGGGCATGCCCCACAGAACGCTGGCGCTGCCAGGGCGCAGCTCAGTGTAAAAGCCGTAGGGATCGGTGTGCAGGGCCCAGCCGCCGTCCTGCTTCTGGATGTTGAATTTATAGAACTGGCCCTGATGTGCCTTTGGCACATAACCGCTCCACACGCCTGCGGCATCCCGGGTGAGATCCTGGCCGGACCAGCCGTTGAAATCGCCGCAGACCTGGACTCGCTGGGCACCAGGCGCCCAGAGGCGGAACAGCCAGGTGTCGGGACCCTGATCCGGAGCGGGGTGTGCACCCAGCATGTGGTGTGCGTCGAAGCACAGACCGGTATGGAATTCGGTGGGAAGCATGGGAAGATCCATGGGAAAACTCCTTTGTTTGAATGGGGTGTGCAGAATACGAAGCTTTGGGCAGCACCGCGCGATGCCTGCACCAAAGTGCAGGCGTGGCAGCCCGCCAAATTTTTCGGCGGGTTCTGCCACCTGAAGGGATACGGCATTGCCTCTATTTTACTTACATCTTACAACATGAAGGGGGAAAATTCCAGTGGGGGGTTAAAGAAAGAAGAATCGGATCGGGCAAAGAGAGGAAAAGATAACAAGAAGCCACTTCGGAATTCGTGCAAAGTTCTGAAAAAGAGGGAAGAAGCGGGAAAGACTGTTTCCCCACGGAAAAAATATGATATACTTATACGTGATTATAGCCTTTTTCGTTGCAGCACGAAAAAGTTGATCGATAAAACAGACAGAGAAAGGAAGCTCGTCCTATGAACAAACGGGATCTTTCCCGCTATTTTTCGGGCAGTAAGTTTTCCCGCATGCCGCTGGGCAAAGCGCTGGTGGCGCTGAGCTGTGCACTGGCTGTTACCGTGAGCTGCGGTGCAGGCATTGCGTTCACTGCAGTGAACGCGGCCAACAACAGCTCGTCGGTGCCGGTGAGCGTTGTGCAGGTGGCATCCAGCCAGGCACAGAACAAGCCGGAGGCTACCGCCACACCGGAGCCCACCCAGGCTCCCATTCAGCTGGAAATCGAAGCCACCGCCGTGCAGCAGAGTGTGGGCGTTACCGTGATGGACGCCGACAGCGGTCTGCCGGTGCTGGGCCAGGATTTCGAGGTGCAGCTGACTCCGAAGTCCGGTAAGGCGAGCACCTATACCGTGGACCCGGAAACCGGCACTCTGCTCATCAAGCAGGTGGACATCGGTGAGTACACCGTTTCGGTGGCCGAGCGGGAAGGGTTTGTGACTCCCGAGCCGGTGACCCTGGCGGTGAAGGAGAAGGTCCAGTACAAGGCTGATGTGGAAGCGGTCAAGGATCAGATCAAGCAGTCCAGCGAGGTCAACGAGGCCGAGGAGGACAATGGAAACGCCAGTCATGTGGGCGCAGGTACTGGAAGCGGTCAGGACCCCACCCTGCCGGAACCCACCGCGGTACCCACTCCGGAACCTTCCGGCAACGACTATGACTACGACGAATCCTCGACCGAGGAGCGCAAGACTACGGTTTACATTCCGGACGTGGCAGAGCAGAACGGCCGCAAGTACCTGAAATACGCGGATGGCAGCATCAGCCCCTATTATGTAAGCAAGACTGCCACCGCTGAGGACGGCACCGAGTTCCTGGTGGAAGCTACTTTGGATGCAGGTATGGTTCCCACACCCACGCCTGTGCCCACTGCGGAGCCTACGCCGGAACCCACTGCTGAACCCACAGCGGTTCCGGAACCCACACAGGCCCCGGCGGACAGTACCTCCAATTCCGAACCCACTTCCGCCTCTGCCTCGCTGCAGACGGCGGCGGGCAAAGTATTGGGGCTGGATCTGGGGATATGGGCCCGGGGTGGCCTGCTGGCAGCCGGTGCGGCTGACGGTGTGAGCACCCTGTCGCTGGAGTCCACGCTGCAGTTCTATGACGAGAGCTCCATGCAGGGCATTGCCCATGACGGTTTTGCCATGACGGCGGTGGAAAAGGTGATCGTAACCCTGTATTCCGGCTGGTATCCCAGTACTTCGGACAAGCAGGCCTACTACGATCCCAGCACCCATCAGAAGGTGACCGGCAGCAAGGTGATCGCAGGCACTACATATACCTTTGATGAGAACGGTACCCTCGTGAAGGAGGAGACCGGCGGCAGCGAAAGCAGCGGCAGTGAAAACACCGGTGACAGCGGCAGCAGCGGCGGCACCACCTGGGTGAAGGGCGTGGATGTGTCCAAGTATCAGGGCAACATCGACTGGAACCAGGTAAAGGCCTCCGGCATCGAGTTTGCCATCATCCGCGTGGGCTATCGCGGCTACGGCACCGGCGTTCTGGTTGAGGACTCCACCTTCCGTCAGAACATCAAGGGCGCTACGGCCGCGGGCCTGAAGGTGGGCCTGTACTTCTACAGCCAGGCCATCAATGAGACTGAGGCTGTAGAGGAGGCCAGCATGGTGATCAGCCTGTGTCAGGGCTACAACATCAGCTACCCCATCTACTTCGATACCGAGAAGGTGGCGGGTGACACCGGCCGGGCCGATAATATCAGCCGTGCCCAGCGCACCGCCAATGCGGTGGCCTTCTGCGAGACCATTCGCAACTCCGGCTACAAGGCGGGCGTTTACAGCTATGCCAGCTGGTTCTACAATCAGCTGAACATGGCCAGCCTCTCGCCTTACAGCATCTGGATTGCTCAGTATCGGAATGAGCTGTCCTTCGATTACAACTACGATATCTGGCAGTACAGCAGCACCGGCTCGGTGCCCGGTATCCCCAAACCCACCGATATGAACGTAAGCAAGCTGGGCTGATCGCCCAAAGACAAAATCCCCCTGGGCGATTCCGGCCTAACCGGAACCTGCCCGGGGGGCCGTTTTGTTCCCCGGTAAATAAGAAAAAGGAGGAGCTGCGAATGGAACAGCTGAAGCGTGTTTTTGCGCATCTGGGCCGCTATAAAAAGGAATTTATTCTGGCAGTGCTGTTTGTGGTGCTGGAAACCGGCCTGGAAATGTTCATTCCGGTGATTATGGCTGACACCATCGACGTGGGCGTGGCCAACCGGGATGTGAATTACATCCTCATCAAAGGCGTGCAGATGGGGGTGTGCGCCCTGCTCTCGCTGGTGACCGGCATGCTCTATGCCCGTTACATGGCCCGGGCAGCCTGTGGCTTCGGCGCGATTCTGCGTCAGGAGCAGTACCAAAAAATCCAGGAGTATTCCTTCTCGGATCTGGACCGGTTCGAGACATCCTCTTTGATCACCCGCATGACCACCGACATCACGGTGCTGCAGAATGCGGTGAGCGGCGGGCTGCGGCCCATGGTGCGCGGTCCCTCCATGCTGATCATGGGCGTGGGGCTGGCCTTCTTCATGAACGCCAGGCTGAGCCTGATCTTTCTGTGCTGCGTGCCGGTGCTGGCGGCGGTGCTGGCCTTTATCGTATATAAGGTGGCGCCCATGTACAGCCGGCTGCAGGCGGCTGTGGACCGGGTGAATGTGATCGTGGAGGAGAATCTGACCGCCATCCGGGCGGTAAAGGCCTTCGTGCGGGGCGAGTATGAGGAGAAGAAGTTCGAGCGGGTAAACAGCGGCCTGATGCAGACCAGCCAGCGCACCTTCCATTATGCGGTGATGAACCTGCCCGCCTTCCAGTTCACCATGTATGCGGCGGTGACGCTGCTGCTCTGGTTCGGCGGTAACATGGTCATTGCGGGAAGCATGCAGGTGGGCAAGCTCACCGGCTTTCTGAGTTATGTGCTGCAGATCATGAACTCGCTGATGATGATCTCCAACGTGTTTCTGATGCTCACCCGTTCGCTGGCCAGCGCGGCCCGTGTGATGGAGGTGCTGGACCATTCCCCCAGCCTGACCGACGGGGCCCGGGAGGAGATCGCCGACGGCAGCGTGGAATTCTGCCATGTGGACTTCAAATACAGTGCCGCGGCTCAGGAGAACGTGCTGGAGGACATCTGCCTGCGTATCCCGGCGGGGCAGACTCTGGGCATTCTGGGCGGCACGGGTTCGGCCAAGACCTCGCTGGTGCAGCTGATCCCCCGCCTGTATGATGTGACCGGCGGCTGCGTCAAGGTGGGCGGCCGGGATGTGCGGGAGTACCGGCTGGAGGCCTTGCGGGATGCGGTGGGCATCGTACTGCAGAAGAATGTGCTGTTCAGCGGAACCATCCGGGAAAATCTGCTCTGGGGCAACGAGCAGGCCAGCGACGAGGAGCTGGACTGGGCCTGCCGCACCGCCTGTGCCGATGAATTTTTGAGCCGGATGCCCAAAGGGCTGGACACCGAGCTGGGCCAGGGCGGCGTGAACGTGTCCGGCGGTCAGAAGCAGCGTCTCTGCATTGCCCGCACCCTGCTCAAGCGGCCCAAGGTGCTGATCTTCGACGATTCCACCAGCGCGGTGGACACTGCCACCGAGGCCTGCATCCGGGCGGGTCTGGCAGCCTTGAAGGATACCACCAAAATCATCATCGCCCAGCGGGTAACCTCGGTGATGGAGGCGGATCAGATTCTGGTGCTGGAGGACGGCCGGGTCAACGGCATCGGTACCCACAGCCAGCTGCTGGCGGAAAACGCCATCTACCGGGAGATCTATGAATCCCAGATGAAAGGAGGCGGCGAAGAATGAGCAGACGGCAGTTTACGGCCCGGCGGCCCAACGACCTGGGCCATACCCTGAAGGTACTGCTGGCCTACATGGGCCACCATAAGCTGATCATGGCGCTGGTTGCGGTACTGGTGAGCCTGAGCGCCGCCGCCAATCTGCTGGGTACCTTTATGCTCAAGCCTCTGGTGAACCGCTACATCCTGCCCGCCAATACAAACGGCCTGCTGGCGGCGGTGGGCATCGTGGCGGCCATCTATGCGGTGGGCGTGGTGTCCGCCTTCGGCTATACCCAGCTGATGGTGAAGGCGGCCCAGAAGATCGTGTATGAAATCCGACGGGACCTGTTCGGCCATGTGCAGACGTTGCCGCTGCGTTACTTCGATACCCGCAGCCACGGCGACATTATGAGTCGCTTCACCAACGACGTGGACACCATTGCCGACGCGCTGAACAACAGCTTTGCCATGGTGATCCAGAGCTTTATCCAGATCGTGGGCACCCTGACACTACTGTTTGTGCTGAACTGGCAGCTTTCGCTGGTGGTGGTGCTGGGCTATATTGCCATGTTCGCCACCGTGCGCTACAGCGGCCAGCGCAGCAAGCGGTATTTCCAGAGCCAGCAGCAGGTGCTGGGCAAACTGAACGGCACCATTGAGGAGATGATCAGCGGCCAGAAGGTGATCAAAGTGTTCAACCATGAGCGCCAGAATGTGGAGGCCTTCTGCGCCCAGAACGAGGCGCTGCGCCAGGCGGCCACCAACGCCCAGGGCTACGCGGCCACCATGGTGCCCACCGTGGTGAGCATCTCCTATGTGAACTACGCCATTGTGGCGGTGCTGGGCGGCCTGATGGCCATTCACGGCATGACCGACGTGGGCAGCCTGACCAGCTATCTGGTGTTTGTGCGCCAGGCGGCCATGCCCATCAACCAGTTCACCCAGCAGTCCAACTTTCTGCTGGCGGCGCTGGCGGGCGCGGAACGCATCTTCAACGCCATGGAGGAGACTCCGGAGGTGGATAAGGGCAGCGTGGAGCTGACCGGTACACAGGGCGCCTGGGTCTGGAAGGATAAGGCCAATGGCAATCAGACCCCGCTGCGGGGCGATGTGCGCTTTGAGCATGTGAGCTTTGGCTACGAGAGCTCCCGCCTGATTCTGAAGGATATCAGCCTTTATGCAAAGCCTGGCCAGAAGATCGCCTTTGTGGGCTCCACCGGCGCGGGCAAGACCACCGTAACCAACCTGATTAACCGGTTCTACGACGTGAGCGACGGGCGCATCACCTACGACGGCATTGATGTGCGCCGCATCCAGAAGCCGGACCTGCGCCGGTCGCTGGCGGTGGTGCTGCAGGACACCCACCTGTTCACCGGCACCATTGCGGACAACATCCGCTTCGGCAAGCTGGACGCCACCGATGAGGAGGTGGTGGCTGCGGCCAAGCTGGCCAACGCCCACTCTTTCATTCGACGCCTGCCCAAGGGGTATGACACCCCGGTCACCGGCGACGGCAAGAATCTTTCTCAGGGGCAGCGGCAGCTGCTGGCCATCGCCCGGGCGGCCATTGCGGACCCGCCGGTGCTGATTCTGGACGAAGCCACCAGCAGCATCGATACCCGCACCGAGGCCTTGATTGAAAAGGGCATGGACCGGCTGATGGAGGGCCGCACCGTGTTTGTGATCGCCCACCGCCTGTCCACCGTGCGCAACGCGGATGCCATCATCGTGCTGGAGCAGGGGCAGATCGTGGAGCGGGGCAGCCATCAGGAGCTGCTGGACCAGAAGGGCGAATATTATCAGCTGTATCACGGCATGTTCGAGCTGAACTGAACCTGCCGCGCGCCGTGCCTGCTTTGGGCATTTTGCCCGGGCGGGCACGGCGATTTTTGTTTGTCACAAAAAGTCACAAAATACGGTGGACGGCTTGTAGTCACTGTACTGTGAATGTATAATAAAGAGGTACTGCGGCAAAGTGATTGCGGAGCGCGACGCCCGGTGCGGATCAACGAACGGCGAGAGGAAGAGAATTATGCAACGTGAAAAATTCGGTTCCCGACTGGGCTTTCTGCTGCTCAGTGCCGGGTGCGCCATCGGCATCGGCAACGTGTGGCGCTTCCCCTATGTGGTCGGCCAGAACGGCGGCGGCCTGTTTGTGCTGCTGTATGTGTTTTTCCTGGCAGTGGTGGGCATTCCCGTGCTGACCATGGAGTTTGCCATCGGCCGGGCCAGCCGCAAAAGCTGCATCAAGGCCTATCAGGAGCTGGAGCCCAAGGGGTCCAAGTGGCACTGGCACGGCATCTTCGCCATGCTGGGCAACTATGTGCTCATGGCCTTTTACACCACTGTGGCGGGCTGGATGCTTTATTACTTCTACCGGTTCCTCATCGGCGAGATGAGCGGGCTGGACAAGGCCGGCATTGACGACGCCTTTTCCGGCATGCTGGGCCAGCCGGTGACCATGACCGTGTGGATGCTCATCATCGTGGTGCTGGGCTTTGTGATCTGCTCCTTCGGCCTGCAGAAGGGCGTGGAGCGCATCACCAAATGGATGATGGTGGCCCTGCTGGTCATCATGGTGGTGCTGGCGGTGAATAGCCTGTTTTTGCCCGGCGCTTCCGAGGGCATCCGCTTTTATCTGGTGCCGGATCTGAGTAAGGTGCAGGAGACCGGCATTCTGGGCACCATCACCGCCGCCATGAACCAGAGCTTCTTTACGTTGAGCCTGGGCATCGGCGCCATGCTGATCTTCGGCAGCTATCTGGGCCGGGAGCGGCGGCTGCTGGGCGAGTCCATCAACATTGCCATTCTGGATACCTTCGTGGCCTTTGTGTCCGGTCTGATCATCTTCCCGGCCTGCTTTGCCTACGACGTTCCCGTGGACAGCGGCCCTCCGCTGATCTTCATGACCCTGCCCAACGTGTTCAACTCCATGGCGGCGGGCCGTGTGTGGGGCACTCTGTTCTTCCTGTTCATGAGCTTCGCCTCCTTCTCCACCGTCGTGGCGGTGTTCGAGAACATTCTGGCCTGCACCATCGACCTTTCCGGCTGGAGCCGCAAAAAGGCCGCGCTGGTGAATGGCATCATCGTGGCCATCATTTCCATGCCCTGCATCCTGGGCTACAATGTGTGGAGCGGCTTCGTGCCCTTTGAGGCCGGTACCGCGGTGCTGGATCTGGAGGACTATCTGGTCAGCAACATCCTGCTGCCCGGCGGCTCGCTGGTCTACCTGCTGTTCTGCGTCAGCCGCATTGGCTGGGGCTTCAAGAACTACCAGGAGGAGGCCAACCAGGGCGTTGGTCCCAAGGTGCCCAATTGGGTGCGCGGCTATGTGACCTTCGTGCTGCCCATCCTGGTGGGCGTGTTGCTCATCCAGAGCATTCTGCGCATCAAATAAGCTTTGCATTTTTGCCGCCCCGGCTAAGGCCGGGGCGGTTTTCTTTTGCTTATTCGGTATACGGATTGTATAAATTGATTAGAATATATCAAAAATGGGCGCTTTTCCCCATTCATGCCCCGTCTTTTTGCTGCATACACTGAAAGGAACCGGTTGCGGAAAAAGGAGGACGAGGGAATGGAATGGTATCAGCTGGAGACCGAGGCCACGCTGGGGCGGGCAAAAAGCAGCCGTCAGGGGCTGAGCGGAACAGAGGCCGCCCGCCGTCTGACCGAGTGCGGCCCCAACCGCCTGAAGGAGCAAAAGCAGGCCGGGCTGTTCCAGCGGTTTTTGCAGCAGATGGCCGACCCCATGATCGTGGTGCTGCTGGCCGCGGCGGCGGTGTCCGGCGGGGCGGCGGCCGTGGCAGGGGAGAGCTTCGCAGATGTGTTCATCATCCTGGCGGTGGTGGTCATCAATGGGGTGCTGGGCGTTTATCAGGAGCACAAGGCCGAGCAGGCCATCCAGGCGCTGCAGAAGCTCACGGCGGCCCATAGCCGGGTGCTGCGGGGCGGCCGTCCGCTGGAGGTGGCCAGCGAGGAGCTGGTGCCGGGGGATGTGGTATTACTGGAGGCGGGGGACGCGGTCCCGGCGGACGGGCGGCTGCTGGAATGCGTGTGCCTGCGCACCGAGGAGGCGGCCCTCACCGGCGAGAGTCTGCCGGTGGAAAAGAACACCCGCCCGGCGGCGGCAAACACCCCGCTGGCCGAGCGCCGGTGCATGGCCTATCTGGGCAGCACGGTGCGGTATGGCCGGGGCAAGCTGCTGGTCACCGCCACCGGTATGAACACCGAGATGGGCCGCATCGCCGGGGCGCTGGCCGAGACCGCCCAGGGCAAAACGCCCCTGCAGCAGACGCTGGCGGGTCTGAGCCGGACCCTGAGCGCGCTGGTGCTGGCCATCTGTGTGTTTTTGTTCGGGTTTAGCCTGTGGCGAAATGGCAGTGTGGATTTGCCCACCGTGCTGGACACTTTTCTGGTGGCAGTGAGTCTGGCGGTGGCCGCGGTGCCGGAGGGTCTGGCGGCGGTGGTGACCATCGTGCTTTCGGTGGGGGTGACCCGCATGAGCCGCCAGGGAGCGGTGATCCGGCGGCTGACGGCGGTGGAGGCGCTGGGCTGTGCTCAGGTAATCTGCACCGACAAGACCGGCACCCTCACCCAGAACCGGATGGAGGTGCAGAGCTGCCACGGCCAACAGAAGCCGCTGGCCACCGCGCTGGCCCTGTGTACCGACGCGGAGCTTCTGCCGGACGGCACGGCGCAGGGTGAGGCCACCGAGTGCGCGCTGGTGGAATACGCCGCCCGCCTGGGGCTGCGCAAGGCCGCCCTGGTAGCGGACCAGCCCCGGGTGGCCGAGCTGCCCTTCGACAGTGAACGCAAGTGCATGAGCACCTTCCATAAACAGAAGGACGGAATCATCCAGTACACCAAGGGCGCGCCGGATGTGCTGCTGCAAAAATGTACCCACTGGATGCAGGACGGCCAGCCCCGGCCCCTGACCCAGGCGGACCGCAGCCGCATTCTGGCCGAGAACCGGCGGATGGCGGCGCAGGCGCTGCGGGTGCTGGCGGCGGCCTGCCGCCGGTGGGAAAAACTGCCCGCGCCCTTAACGCCCGCCGCGGCGGAAAACCAGCTGGTGTTTCTGGGGCTGGTGGGCATGCTGGACCCGGTACGCCCCCAGGTGCCGGGGGCGGTGCGGGCCTGCCGGTCGGCAGGCATCCGCACCGTGATGATCACCGGCGACCACCCGGACACCGCCGCCGCCATCGGCCGCACGCTGGGGCTGGTAAGCAGCGCGGGGCAGGTGGTCACCGGCGCGGCGCTGGATGCCATGAGCGACGAGGAGCTGCGGCGCAGAGCACCGGAGTTTTCGGTGTACGCCCGGGTGCAGCCCCAGCACAAGGCGCGCATCGTGCGGGCCTGGCAGCAGCGGGGCTGTGTGACCGCCATGACCGGCGACGGGGTGAACGACGCCCCGGCGGTGAAGGCGGCGGACATCGGCGTGGGCATGGGCGTCACCGGCACCGACGTGACCAAGAATGTGGCGGATATGGTGCTGGCGGACGACAACTTCGCCACCATCGCCGCGGCAGTGGCCGAGGGGCGGCGCATTTACGAAAACATCCGCAAGGCCATTCAGTTTCTGCTGGCCTCCAACATGAGCGAGGTGGCCAGCATCTTTCTGGCCACCCTGCTGGGCATTCGGCTGCTGGAGCCGGTGCACCTGCTCTGGATCAATCTGATCACCGACTGCTTCCCGGCGCTGGCGCTGGGCATGGAGCAGGCGGAGCCAGGCAGCATGCACCGGCCGCCCCGGCCCCGGGGGCAGGGAATCTTCGCCGGAGGCCTGGGCGTGGATGTGCTGTGGCAGGGGGCATTGGTCACGGCGCTTACGCTGGGGGCATACTTTGCGGGGACGCGGCTGGAGAACGGCCTCTGGCAGGTGGCGCAAAGCCAGCTGGGGGGGACCATGGCCTTCCTCACCATGAGCATGGCCGAGCTTTTCCACAGCTTTAACCTGCGCAGCCGACGGGGCAGCATTTTTAATCAGCAGGGCGAGAACCCTTATCTTTGGGCAGCGCTGGCGGGAAGTCTGGTCCTCACCACCGGGGTGCTGCTCTGGCCTCCGGCAGCGGCCGCCTTCGGCTTTGCAACGCTGGACCTGCCCCAGTATGGCCTGAGTCTGGCGCTGGCGGCAGCGGTGATTCCGGCGGTGGAGCTGGTAAAATGGATGCTGGGCGGCGAAAAACAGGGTTGACAAACTGAATTTAATGCGTTAAACTACTACCAAGATAAAAATCCAAATGCGTGGACGGGGAAAAAGCAGAGCCCATACGCCTTCAGAGAGCTGCCGGTTGGTGCAAGGCAGCGGCGTGGAATCTGTATACTGGCCCCTGAGCACCCGGCGGAACCCCGTTTTAGGAGACGGTCAGTAGGTCAGGGCGGAACCCCACCGTTATCCGGGGCGCGGTTCGCGGCATTGCCCGCCGACCGTACAGAGCGGCTGACACACAGCAACGAGAGTGGTACCGCGGGAGCTTACATGAACGATGTGGCCCTCGTCTCTCAGGGGCAAAGACCCTTGAGAGACGAGGGCCTTTTTGTCTGCATTCGCCCCGCAGATAAAACAAAATAAGGAGCGATTGTTTTATGATGGACGTTACCAAGTATCAGATCGGTTACTACAACCCGCCCAAAACCGAGTACCGCTGGGTGCACAAGGATCACATCGAAAAGGCCCCGGCCTGGTGCAGCGTGGACCTGCGGGACGGCAACCAGAGCCTGATCGTGCCCATGAGCCTGGAGGAAAAGCTGGAGTTCTTCCAGCTGCTGGTGAAGATCGGCTTCAAGGAGATTGAGGTGGGCTTCCCCGCCGCCAGCGAGACGGAATATGAATTCCTGCGCACCCTGATCGAGCAGAACATGATCCCCGAGGATGTGACCGTGCAGGTGCTCACCCAGTGCCGGGACCACATCATCCGCAAGACCTTCGAGGCGGTGCAGGGCGCGCCCAGTGCGGTGATTCATTTCTACAATTCCACCAGCGTGGCCCAGCGGGAACAGGTGTTCAAAAAGAGCAAGGAGGAGATCAAGAAGATCGCCACCGACGGCGCGACCCTGGTCAAGCAGCTGGCCACCGAGTACCCGGGCAACTTCCGGTTCGAATACAGCCCGGAAAGCTTCACCGGCACCGAGCCGGAATATGCTCTGGAGGTCTGCAACGCGGTGCTGGACATCATGCAGCCCACCCCGGAGAAGCCCATGATCATCAACCTGCCGGTGACTGTGGCCATGAGCATGAGTCACATCTACGCCAACCAGATTGAATACATGAGCGACAACCTGAAATATCGCGACAGCGTGGTGCTCAGCCTGCATCCCCACAACGACCGGGGCTGCGGCGTGGCCGACACCGAGCTTGCCCTGCTGGCTGGGGCGGACCGGGTGGAGGGCACCCTGTTCGGCAACGGCGAGCGCACCGGCAATGTGGATCTGATCACCCTGGCCATGAACCTGTACACCCACGGCGTGGACCCGAAGCTGGATTTCAGCGATATGCCCTCCATCGTGGAGCTGTATGAGCGGGTGACCCGGATGCATGTGTACGAGCGCACCCCCTATGCGGGCGCACTGGTGTTCGCGGCCTTCAGCGGCAGCCATCAGGACGCCATCGCCAAGGGCATGAACTGGCGCAAGGAAAAGGGCCTGCATCAGTGGAACGTGCCCTACATCCCCATCGACCCCACCGACATCGGCCGTACTTATGACGGCGATGTGATCCGCATCAACAGCCAGAGCGGCAAGGGCGGCATCGGCTTTTTGCTGCAGCAGAAGTTCGGCTACGATCTGCCCCCAAAGATGCGGGAGCATTTCGGCTACACGGTCAAATCCATCTCGGACCACGCCCACAAGGAGCTTTCGCCCGACGAGGTGGCCCAGGTGTTCTACGATACCTATTTGAACAAATGCGCTCCGGTGGACATCCCGGACGCACACTTCATCCAGAAAAACGGCATCTTCGCGGCCATCACCGTCACCATGCCGGACGGCTCCACCAAAGAGAGCAGCGCCCAGGGCAACGGCCGTCTGGACGCAGTGTGCAACGCATTGAAGGCGGCCACCGGCCAGGATTTCACCATCGAGACCTACTCCGAGCACAGCCTGCAGCACGGCTCCACCAGTGAGGCAGCGGCCTATGTGGGCCTGCGCTGGGGCGACGGCACCGTGACCTGGGGCGCCGGAACCGACACCGACATCATCCGCGCGGGCATCAAGGCAATGGTCAGCGCGGCCAACAACAAATAAAGGGGAAGAAACAATCATGGGAATGACAATGACGCAGAAGATTCTGGCCGCCCACGCCGGGCTGGACAAGGTGGAGGCGGGCCAGCTGATCAGCGCCCGGCTGGACGAGGTGCTGGGCAACGACATCACCACCCCGGTGGCCATCAACGAGTTCAACAAGGCGGGCTTCACCAGTGTGTTCGACAAGACCCGCATCAACATCGTGCTGGACCACTTTGTGCCCAACAAGGACATCAAGGCCGCCCAGCAGTCCAAGCAGTGCCGGGACTTTGCCAACAAATACGACATCTTGAACTTCTACGATGTGGGCCAGATGGGCATCGAGCATGCCCTGCTGCCGGAAAAAGGCATCGTGACCGCCGGTGACTGCATCATCGGCGCGGACAGCCACACCTGCACCTACGGTGCGGTGGGCGCCTTCTCCACCGGTGTGGGCAGCACCGATATGGCCGCGGGAATGGCCACCGGCAAATGCTGGTTTAAAGTCCCCGCCGCCATCCGCTTTGTGCTGAAAGGTCAGCTGCAGCCCCCGGTGAGCGGCAAGGACCTGATTTTGCACATCATTGGCATGATCGGTGTGGACGGCGCGCTGTACAAGAGCATGGAGTTCACCGGCCCCGGCGTGGCCAGTCTCACCATGGACGACCGGCTTTGCATCTGCAACATGGCCATTGAGGCGGGCGCGAAGAACGGTATCTTCCCGGTGGATGAGGTGACCATCCAGTACCTCACCGGCCGCAGCCAGCGCCCCTGGACCGTGTACGAGGCGGACGAGGACGCGGAGTACGAGCAGACCATCGAGATCGACCTCTCCACCCTGGAGCCCACCGTGGCCTGGCCCCACCTGCCCGAGAACACCAAGCCCGCCGCCGACGGCAAGGACGTGAAGATCGACCAGGTGGTCATCGGCAGCTGCACCAACGGCCGTTTGGAGGATATGGAGGCCGCCTGGAAGGTGCTGAAGGGCAAGCACATCGCCCCCGGCGTGCGCGCCATCATCATTCCCGCCACCATGGCCATCTACAAGGAGTGCATCCTGCGGGGCTGGACCACCGATTTCATCGACGCGGGCTGTGTGGTCTCCACCCCCACCTGCGGCCCCTGCCTGGGCGGCTACATGGGCATTCTGGCCCAGGGCGAGCGCTGCATCTCCACCACCAACCGGAACTTTGTGGGCCGCATGGGCCATGTGGAGAGCGAGGTCTATCTGGCCAGCCCCGCCACCGCGGCGGCCAGCGCCCTCACCGGTTATATCACCGACCCCCGCACCATTGCGGAATAAGAAAGGCAGGAATCACCAATGCAGGCAAACGGTTTTGTACATAAATATCCGGACAATGTGGACACCGACGTGATCATCCCGGCCCGGTACCTGAACACCCCCGACGCAAAGGAGCTGGCGGCTCACTGCATGGAGGACATCGACCCCGATTTTGTGAAGAAGGTCCAGCCCGGCGACATCATGGTAGGCGGCGCCAACTTCGGCTGCGGCTCCAGCCGGGAGCACGCACCCCTGGCCATCAAAACAGCGGGGGTCTCCTGCGTGATTGCAGCCACCTTCGCCCGCATCTTCTACCGCAACGCCATCAACATCGGCCTGCCCATTCTGGAATGTCCGGCGGCAAGCGAGGCCATCCAGGCGGGGGACAAGGTTCATGTGGATTTCGACACCGGCGTCATCACCGACGAGACCACCGGCCAGACCTTCCAGGCCCAGCCCTTCCCGCCCTTCATCCAGGAGATCATCAAGGCAGGCGGGCTGATGAACAGCATCAAGCAGTGAGCAAGAAAAAAGAGAGGAACGATTCCCATGGAAAAACAGATCGCAGTAATCCGGGGCGACGGCATCGGCCCTGAGATCGTGAACCAGGCCCTGCGGGTGCTGGATGCAGTGGCCGCAAAATACGGCCACACCTTTACCTATACCGACGTGGATATGGGCGGCATCGCCATCGACAAATGGGGCGAGCCGCTGCCCGCCGCCATGCTGGACAAGTGCCTCGCGGCGGACAGCGTGCTGCTGGGCGCGGTGGGCGGCCCCAAGTGGGACAGCTTGCCCGGCGACAAGCGCCCGGAAAAGGGCCTGCTTGCTCTGCGGGCGGGCATGGGCCTGTATGCCAACAACCGCCCGGCCAAGCTCTGGCCCCAGCTGGCGGCTGCCAGCCCCCTGAAGCCGGAGATCGTGGAAAAGGGCATCGACTTCATTGTGGTGCGGGAGCTGATCGGCGGCGTCTACTTCGGCAGCCATACCACCGAGGAATGCGGCGGTGAGCAGAAGGCCACCGACGTGATGAGCTATGCCGAGCACGAGATCGAGCGCATCGGCCGCATCGCCTTCGAGACCGCCCGCAAGCGCCGGAACAAGGTGACCAGCGTGGACAAGGCCAACGTGCTGGACACCAGCCGTTTGTGGCGCAAGGTGATGCACCGTCTGGCCGAGGAATATCCGGATGTGGAGTATGCCGACATGCTGGTGGACAACACCGCCATGCAGATCGTGAAGGACCCCAGCCAGTTTGACGTGGTGGTCACCGAGAACATGTTTGGTGATATCCTGTCCGACGAGGCCAGCATGATCACCGGCTCCATCGGCATGATTCCCTCTTCCAGCCTGGGCGAGGGCAGCCGGGGGCTGTACGAGCCCATCCACGGTTCCGCGCCGGACATTGCGGGCCAGAACAAGGCCAACCCCATCGGCACCATCCTGTCCGCCGCCATGATGCTGAAATACAGCTTCGATCTGGACGAGGAGGCCGCCGCCATCGAAGCCGCGGTCAACAAGGCTCTGGACGCGGGCCTGGGCACTGGTGACATGATGGCCGAGGGCTGCACTCTGGTCAGCTGCTCGGAAATGGGCGACGCGATCCTGAAAAACCTGTAATCCATTCAACAAAAACAAAAGCGGGCCGCTGCCGGATTTTCCCGGCGGCGGCCCGTTTTAGGTGTTTCCCATGAATTGCGCGGCGGCGCCTTTACTTTCATTGGGGGGAGTGCTATAATAGCCGGGCGGCGCTCGACTGCGCAGGCAAGTATAGCAAAACAGGAGTGGAAAAACCCATGGCGAAACAGGCTGCAAAACTGGAAAACGATCTGGGGCGGGACCCCATTCCGCAGCTGGTGCTGCGCATTGCCATCCCCAGTATGCTGGCGCAGTTTGTGAGCGTATTGTACAGCGTGGTGGACCGGATGTACATCGGCAACATTGCCGAGGTGGGCAAGCTGGCTCTGGCGGGCGCGGGTGTCTGCGGGCCCATCGTGACCATGATCGGCTCGGTGGCCTTCCTTGTGGGCGTGGGCGGTTCGCCCTTAATGAGCATCCGCATGGGTGCGGGCGATCAGAAAGCCGCCCAGAAGATTCTGGCCAACTGCTTTCTGATGCTCTGCGGCCTTTCGGTGGTGCTCATGGCGCTGGCCCTTGCCACCCGGGAACAGACGCTGCTTCTCTTCGGCGCCAGCGGCTCCACCCTGCCGTACGCCATGGCGTATTACACCGTATATCTGCTGGGCACCCCCTTTGCATTGCTTTCCACCGGTATGAACCAGTTCATCATCTGTCAGGGCTTTGCCAAAAAAGGCATGCAGTCGGTGATGCTTGGCGCGGTGCTGAACATTCTGCTGGACCCGGTGTTCATCTTTGTACTGGACATGGGCGTGACCGGCGCGGCGCTGGCCACCATTCTCAGCCAGTTGGGCAGCTGTCTGTTCGTGCTGCGTTTTCTGTTCAGCAAAACCCCACCCATCCGCATCACCTTCGGTGGCTATGACCTGCGGGTGATGGGCCGTGTGCTGGCCACCGGCTTCACCCCCTTTGCCATCATCGCCTTCGACAATGTGATGATCATTGCCCTGAATGCTCTGCTGCAGAAGTACGGCGGCCCCACCGAAGGTGACCTGATGGTGGCGGCAGCTACCATCTCCCAGAGCTTCATGCTGGTGGTCACCATGCCGCTGGGCGGCATCACCGGTGGTAGCGGCTCGATCCTGGGCTTCAACTACGGTGCGGGACGCCCGGACCGCATTCTACAGGCCCAGAAGTTCATCCTGGCGTTGAGCCTCGCCTATACGGCGCTGCTCTGCGCGGCGGGCCAGCTGCTGCCCGGGGCCTTTGCCTCCATCTTCACTCAGGATGCCCAGGTACTGCCTCTGGCTGTGCGGGCCATCCGCATCTGCACGCTGGCGGTGATTCCGCTGGGGCTGCAGTACACCATCATCGACGGCTTCACCGGCATGGGTATGATGCGCTATTCGCTGCCTCTTTCCTTCTTCCGTAAGCTGGCCTACTTTGTGCCGCTGTTCATCCTGCCCGCGCTGTTCGGCGGTATGGCGGCCTTCTACGCCGAGCCCATTTCGGATATCCTGGGCCCTCTGGCCAGCCTGGTGGTCTATCTCAGCCGGATGCGCTGGCTGGCCGCCGGGGCAAAAGCTCCGCAGAAATAAGAATTCCGACTTCAATGTCATAAAAGCAGCCCTGCATTTGCGCAAAAATGCGGGGCTCTTTTTGTGCAAGCAAGTGTCTGATTGTTAAAATTATGAGGATTTTTGTGACAATTTTGGGCGCATCTTCGCCGAAAATTTCGTAACTTCCACCGAATTTGCTTTTTCGTCCGCGTTTTTTATATTTTCGGGTTGTATTTTGAAAATCCGATGCTTATAATTTACTCAAGTGAATTTTTGAAAGGAGCATCTGTTGTATGGATGTCTGCCGTACCGAAGCGTTGTTCGATCTTTCCCACACCCTGGCCGCGCCCCTGTTTGAGGGGAAGGAGCGCCCCTGGGAGGTGCTGGACGAACTGAAAGGATTTATTGAGCAGCTGGGCAAAAGCCTGCCCAGTGAGGAATATGACCAGCCCGCCCCCGGTGTGTGGGTGGCGAAAACCGCAAAGGTGGCCCCCAGTGCATCGCTGGCCGGGCCCTGCATCATCGGCCCGGAGGCCGAGGTGCGCCATTGTGCCTTTATCCGGGGCAGCGCTCTGGTGGGCGCGGGCGCCGTGGTGGGCAACAGCGTGGAGCTGAAGAACTGCATTCTGTTCGACGGCGCGCAGGTGCCCCACTTTAACTACGTGGGCGATTCTATCCTGGGTTACAAGGCCCACATGGGCGCGGGCGCTGTGACCAGCAACCTGAAGAGCGACAAATCTCTGGTGTGCATCCGCCAGGAGGACGAGATTCTGGTAACCGGCCGCAAGAAGCTGGGCGCTCTGGTGGGCGATGAGGCCGAGGTGGGCTGCAACAGTGTGCTGTGCCCCGGCTCGGTGCTGGGCCGCCGCTGCCAGATTTATCCCACCAGCTGTGTGCGGGGCGTGGTGGCCCCGGGCCATATCTATAAGGACGCGCAGCACATCGTACCCCGCACATAACAAAGAAACAGAGGAGTGTTTGGAATATGGGCAGACTGTTTGGAACCGACGGCGTGCGCGGCATTGCCGGTGAGGATATGACCTGTGAGCTGGCAATGGCCATCGGCCGTGCCGCCGCCACCGTGCTGGCCTATGGCCGCCGCCGCCGTCCCCTGGTGGTGATGGGCAAGGATACCCGCATCTCCAGCGACATGCTGGGCGCGGCACTGGCCGCCGGCCTGTGCTCGGTGGGCGCGGACGTGATCGACCTGGGCGTGATCTCCACCCCGGCGGTGGCCTACCTGGTGGGCAAGTACAAGGCGGACGCGGGCGTGATGATCTCCGCCAGCCATAACCCCTATGCCTTCAACGGCATCAAGATCTTCAACGGCGACGGCTTCAAGCTGCCGGATGAGCTGGAGGAGCAGATCGAGCACCTGATCGAGAAAAACGACTTCACCTACGCCAAGGGCGAGAATCTGGGTCAGATCAGCCACTGCACCACCGCCGCCCGGGATTACATCGAGCATCTGAAAAGCACCATTCCCTACTCGCTGGAGGGCATGAACATCGTGGTGGACTGTGCCAACGGCTCCGCCAGCGCCACCGCCCGCACCCTGTTTGAGGAGCTGGGGGCCAATGCGGTGATTCTGCACGATGCGCCGGATGGCGTGAACATCAACGAGGGCTGCGGCTCCACCCATCTGGAGCAGCTGCAGGACTACGTGCGCACCCACAAGGTGGACGCGGGCGTTGCCTTTGACGGCGACGCGGACCGCTGCCTGTTCGTGGATGAGACCGGCGAAGTGGTGGACGGCGACTACATCATGGCCATCTGCGGCCTGGATATGCAGCAGCGGGGCAAGCTGCGCCGGTCCACCATCGTGGGTACCGTGCTCACCAACCTGGGCTTTGCCCGCTTCTGCGAGGCCAACGGCATGAAGTTTGCCGCCACCAAGGTGGGCGACCGCTACGTGCTGGAGGAGATGGAGCTGGAGGGCTACACCCTGGGCGGCGAACAGAGCGGCCACATCATCTTCCGGGATTTTGCCACCACCGGCGACGGCCAGCTCACCGCCATCCAGCTGCTGTGCCTGCTCAAGCGGTGCAAAAAGCCCCTGTCCGAGCTGGCCAAGGTGATGACCCGCCTGCCTCAGGTGATGGTGAATGTGACCGTGAGCGCCGAGGGCAAGCTGGAATTCTACAACAACGACGTGATCAAGGAGGCCATCCGCCAGCAGAAGGAGGCCCTGGGTGATACCGGCCGGGTGCTGGTTCGGGTAAGCGGCACCGAGCCGCTGATCCGCGTGATGGTGGAGGGGCAGGACGAGAGCGAGATCCAGGCCATTGCCGACCATCTGGCCGAGCTGGTGAAAAAAGAGCTGGGCTGATTGCAGCCTTTTGATACAGAAAAACGAGTGAGTTCACCCGCGGGTAACTGCACTCGTTTTTTGTTTACTCCGCGTCCAGGGTACGGATGCGGAAGATGAAGTAATACACATGGAACAGCCACACGCAGCCCAGCACAATGCGACCAATGAGCACCTCGTGCATCATGATAAAGCCGATGCTCATGGTCAGGGTCACGGTGACCATGATGCCGATCTTGGTGCGCCAGGTCATGGCCCGCTGCTCCCGGAAGCTTTTGAAGTTCTTCTGGTACAGCTTGGTGGACAGAAACCACCGGTTCAGCCGGTCGCTGCCCTTGGCGAAGAAAAAGCAGGTGCCCAGCAAAAAGGGAGTGGCGGGCAGCAGGGGAAGCACCGCACCCACGGCGCCCAGCGCCAGGCAGACAAGACCCAATGCAATGTAGAGGTATTTCATAAACAAACAATCCTTTCTGTGTGGCGCCGGAGAGGGGCGGCTCAGCTGAGCCGCCCGTGCTCCACGCTGTAGGTGGTGTCGGCAATGCGCATGGTGGAGGCCCGGTGGCTGACAAGCACCACCGTCTTGCCCTTGCGCTGGCGGTGCAGGCTTTGCAGGATCACCGCCTCGTTCAGGCTGTCCAGGTTACTGGTGGGCTCATCCAGCAGAATGAGGGGCGCGTCGTGCAGGAACGCCCGGGCGATGCCCAGCCGCTGCCGCTCGCCGCCGGAGAGGGTATCGCCCAGCTCGCCCACATTGGTGTCGTAGCCGTTGGGCAGGCTCATGATGAAGTCGTGCACCGAGGCCTTTTTGCAGGCCTCCACCACTTCCTCGTGGGTGGCGTCGGGCTTGGCCAGCTTCACGTTCTCCTCAATGCTGTCGTGGAACAGGTAGGTCTCCTGGGTCACGTAGCTCTGCAGGTTGCGCAGGCTGGCGGTGCGGATGTTTTTCACATCCTCGCCGGAAATGGCCACCTGGCCGCTGCCCACGTCCCAGAAGCGCATGAGCAGCTTGAGCAGGGTGGACTTGCCGCTTCCGCTGCGGCCGGTGATGCCGATGATCTTGTTCTCCGGCAGGGTCAGGCTCACGTTCTTCAGAATCGGCTCGGCCTCATAGGTGAAGCTCACATTGTCGCAGGCCGCGCCGGTGAAGGGGATGGTGCGCCCGGTGGTGTTTTCCGCCACCACCGGCTCCTCGTCCAGAATGTCCAGCACCCGGTTGGCGGCGGCGAAGGTCTGCTGCAGGGTGCTGCCCAGATTGGCCAGCGCCACCACCGGCCCGAAGGAACTGAGAATGGCGATCAGAGGAATCAGCACCCCGTCAAAGCCAATCAGACCATTGGTATAAAGCAGACTGCCTGCCGCCAGCATGGAGAGGGAGAACAGCCAGATCAGCGCGCCGGTGCAGGCGGTGGCGGTGCCCAGCGCGGTTTTCATCTTTTTCTCAGTGGCCAGCAGGCTGCCGGTGCGTGCGTCCAGCTCGTCCAGACGGCGCTGGCCCGCGTCGTACTGCAGCAGCTCGCCCAGGCCGCGCAGGCTGTCCAGCACAAAGGCGCTCAGCGCACCGGCCTGAGTGCGGTATTCCAGACCCCGGCTGCCGCCGAAGCGGGCGGCCAGCACCGGTACCACCACGCCCACGGCGAAAAAGCCCAGGGCGGCAATCAGGCCCAGCAGCCAGTGGTAGCTGCCGATGAAGAGGGTCATGATCACCGACATGATGGCCGCGATGGCGATGGGGGAGAGGGTGTGGGCGTAAAAGACCTCCAGCAGCTCGATGTCCGAGGTGATCACCGCGATCAGATCACCCTTGTCCCGGCCGTCCAGCTTGGCGGGGGCCAGGCGGCGCAGCGCGCCGAAAACCTTGTCCCGGATGAGGGCCAGCAGCTTGAAGGCGATGTAGTGGTTGCAGGCCTGCTCGGCATAGCGCAGTACGCCGCGGGCCAGAGCGAATACGCCCATGCAGGCGAACAGCACGCCCAGGGCGGGCAGGCCGGTGCCGCCCAGCGCCTTCACGATGGCGAAGCCGCCGAAGATGGGGATGAACTGGGCGCACAGAAAGCCCGCCACGCCCATGGCGATGGCAAGGGCCATGAAGCCCATCAGCGGCTTGACCAGCCCCACGAGCCGGAGCATTACCGTCAGATCAGAACGTTTTTTCATGCAAGAGCCTCCTGTTGGGTGTCGGGGGTGTAGTGTTCCAGCGCCTGCTGGCTGTTCCACAGTCGCTGATAGCAGGGGCAGGCGGCCAGCAGCTGGGCATGAGTGCCGCAGCCTGCCACCCGGCCCTCCTCCAGCGCGTAGATGCGCTGTGCGCCGGTCACGTTGGCCAGCCGGTGGGAGATGAGCAGCACCGCCTTGGTCTCGGCCAGCCGGTGCACCAGGGCCATGATTTGATTTTCACTCTCCACGTCGATGTTGGAGGTGGCTTCGTCCAGAATATAGATGGGGCTGTCGTGCAGAAGGGCACGGGCCAGGGCAAGCCGCTGGCACTGACCGCCGGAGAAGTTGGCGCCCTTTTCGGCCACCGGGGTCTCCAGCCCCTGTTCGCTGCGCAGGAAATCCGCCAGCTTCACCTGCTCCAGCGCCTGCCACAGGGCTTCGTCGCTGGCATCGGGCTTCGCCATGCGCAGGTTTTCGGCCACGGTGCCCTTGAACAGCCGGGCGGCAAAGCCCACGGTGGTGATCTGCTTCATCCGGCTTTCCAGGCTGATCTCGCTCAGGGGCTGACCACCCACTGTGATGCTGCCCGCATAGCCCTCCAGCCGGCCGGCCAGCAGGCCCGCCAGGGTGGACTTGCCGCAGCCGGATTCGCCCACCAGGGCCACCAGGCCGGTGCGGGGCAACTCCAGATCCACGCCCTTCAGAATGGGGCGCTCGGCATCGTAGGCAAAGCGCACATCCTCACAGCGCAGGGTGCAGTCGGCGGGGTCGATCACGCCGGTTTTGGCCTGGGGCTCCGGCAGATCCAGCAGCTTGAAGATCTTCTCGGAGGCGGCCATGCCGTTCATGGCAATGTGGAAGTAGGAGCCCAGCAGACGCATGGGCAGAAAGAAGTCCGCCGAGAGCATGATGATGGCAAAGCAGCCGAACAGGCCGATCTGTCCGGCGGCGAACTGCCGGGCGGCCACGATGATGCCCAGCGCCGCGCCGCCATAGGCCACCAGATCCATGATGGTGATGGAGTTCAGCTGCATGGTGAGCACCTTCATGGTGATGCGCCGGAAGCGCTCGGCCTCCTCGTTCATCCGCCGGTGGCGCTCCTCGTCCGCCTGATAGATTTTCAGGGTGGTCAGGCCCTGCAGGTTTTCCAGAAAGCTGTCGCCCAGGGCTGTGTACTGACCCCAGTAGCGGGCCAGCAGCTTTTTGGCAAAGGTCTGCACCAGCGCAATGGAAACCGGAATCAGCGGCACGCAGATCAGCAGCACCACCGCCGCCGAAAGGCTGATGGGGGCCAGCACGCAGAACAACGTCAGCGGTGCCAGCAGACTATAGAAGAACTGGGGCAGATATGCGCCGAAGTAGCTTTCCAGCTGCTCGGCGCCCTCCACCGTCACCTGTACCACTTCGGAGGTGGAGACCCGGCTGGAATAGCCCGGCCCCAGCCGCAAAAGCTTTTCCAGAATGGTGCGGCGCAGTTCCTGCTTTGCGCTGCGGCTGGCCCGGTAGGAGCAGACCGCCGCCTGCCTTGCGCAGACAAAGCGGACCGCCGCGGCCGCTACCGCCACCAGCAGGGTGGCCGCCAGCGAGGCGGGCTGCCCGGCCAGCAGCCGGGAAAGATACCGGGCGATGGTGAGCAGCATGGCGATGTTCGCCGCCAGCGCTGCCCACTGGAACGCCACGTTTTTTGCAATGTGCTGTTTGGAATCGCTGACCATCCCGATCAGCCGTTTGTTGATCATCAAGGCAGTGTGTCCTCCTGGTGATAGTGGTCACGCGGCGGTTAGCCGCGGCTGTATATGGTTAGTTTAAACTGCATTTGGTTAGCCTTAACTAACAAACGCCTGATTCTTTTTACCATACCCGGAGCAAAATGTCAAGATAACAAGCAAAAAAATGCAAGATAATAAAGTTTTGCTCAGAAAAAAGCAAAAAAGATGCGCCCCAAACGGGACGCATCCAAAAGCGTTATTTATATTGTTTGCGCAGGGTGAAGCCGCGGCCGTGCACCTCGTTCACCGAGTCGATGATGATGAAGGCCTGGGGGTCCACCTCCTGCACCAGATGGTTCAGCTTGGCCAGCTCCCGGTTGGTGATGACGGTGAGCACCATGTCCCACTCGTTGCGGGCGTAGCCGGTCTGGGCGTGCAGCAGGGTGCAGCCCCGGTCCAGTACCTTCAGAATCAGCTGGCGAATCTCGTTGCTCTTTTCGCTGAGGATCTTCACCTGGATCTTGGAGTGGCCCATCAGCACCACCTTGTCCAGCACGATGGTGTAGAGCAGCACCAGCAGGATGCCGTAGAGGATCTGCTCCCGGTTCTCGGCGAAGAACATCTGCCCGATGAGGATGGCAAAGTCCAGCCCGTACATGACCACCGAGATGGGCACACCCCAGAACTTGTTGGCCACAATGGGCGGAATGTCCATACCGCCGCTGGAAGCGCCCGCGCCGATCACCAGGCCGATGGCCGCACCGATCATCACACCGGCGAACACGGTGGCCAGCATGGGGTCGCGGGTCATGTCGCCGATGCCGGGAATCCAGCTGAAGAGCTCCAGAAAGATGGGGTAGCAGAAGGTGGACACCGCCGTGTTGAAGGCAAACCAGCGGCCCATGACCGCCGCGCCCAGAATGAACATAATCACGTTGGAGATCATCACGAAGGTGGAGATGGAAATGCCCAGCCAGTGCTGGCCGATCAGGGCCAGGCCGGTGGTACCGCCGGTAATCAGCCCGCAGGGCAGAACGAACATGTCCACCGCCAGGGCGTAAAGGGCGTTGCCCGCCAGCACCAGCAGCAGGTTCCTCAGCCTGCGCGGCACCTTAAACTGTTTCATCCAAAACGACCGCCTTTCCCATCGCTCCCAAACGCCTTTGTTCAAAAGGACAGAACGATTTTGCAATATAAATAAAAGTATACAACGCTTTGGCTGCATTGCAAGGGTTTGGGGCAAGGTTCGGCAATTGTGTGCGGTGGGGGCAAATCCATGGCAAAAAGCTTGGTGAAAAGATGCAGAAAATTGCCCCTGTTTTGTGGAAAAAGCGGAAGAATAGTGCGTTTTGCTACCACTTTATTGTGGTATATTGCCAGATTGCGGTGGGGGGAGACGGGCGCAAAAAAGCCCCGGCAACCGGCCGGGGCGAAAGGCTGTTTTGCAAGGGAAAGAGGTGCGGGTTCAGGACTCGGCGGGCAGCGGATAGGCCCTTGGCCCGAAGATGGCGGTGCCCACCCGGACCAGGGTGGCGCCCTCCTGGATGGCGGCCTCGAAATCACCGCTCATGCCCATGGACAGAATCTCCATGCGGGTGCGGGTCCAGCTGCGGGCGGCGGCCTCATCAAAGAGTGCGCGCATGGCGGCGAACCAGCGGCGCTGGGCGGCGGGGTCGGTCTCCTTCGGGGGAATACACATCAGGCCCTTGACCAGAATGTTCTCCATCCCGTCCGCCTGGGTTAAAAGTGCGGTCAGCCCCTCGGGGGCAACGCCGCCCTTGCTGGCCTCCGCGCCGATGTTCACCTGCAGCAGCACCGGCTGCACGATGCCCTGGCGGGCGGCCTCCTTCTGGACGGCCAGCAGCAGATGCTCGGAATCCACCGACTCGATCAGATCCGCCGCGCCCACCACCTGGCGCACCTTGTTGGTCTGCAGATGGCCGATGAAATGCAGCGGGGTAGAGCCGTAGGCCCCGGCGGTCCGCTTTTCCACCAGTTCCTGCACCCGGTTTTCGCCGAATATGTCAATGCCCGCGTCCCAGGCGGCGCGCACGGTGTCTGCGGTCTGGGTCTTGCTGGCGGCGCACAGCTGCACCGATTCGGGCGCACGCCCGGCGGCACGGCAGGCTTCCTCCATGCGGCGGCGCACCTGGGCGGTGCGCTGGGCCAGTTGTTCATGCAGTTCGTTCATTGCGGCGGCCTCCTTTACGCTTCGGCGTAGGCAGCCCGGCTGCCGCCAATGTATTTGGGACGGGTGCGGGCGCACACCAGATTGGCCTCGCCGATGCGGCGCAGGCTCAGACGAACCGGTACCGCCACCGCCTTCAGATGCATGCCGATCAGGGTGTCGCCGATGTCCATGCCTGCGTCCGCCCGGATGGCCTCCAGCGCCACCGGATGGGCAAACCGCTGCCAGCAGGTGGTGGCAAAGCTGCCGCCTGCCTTGGGCTGGGGAATCACGTTCACCGGCTCGGCCCCGGCGGGCAGGGCCTCCGCTTCCAGAATGATGGCCCGGTTCAGATGCTCGCAGCACTGGGCGGCCAGAAAGACTCCGGCCTCGCGCAGCACCGGCGCAATGCCCTCATACACGGCCTGAGCGGCCTCCAGGCTGGAACCGTGGCCAATCTGGCTGCCCACGATCTCGCTGGAGGAGCAGCCCACCACCAGAATGCTGCCCGGCCGCAGTTTGGCGGCGGCCAGCAGCTCCCGAACGGCCTGTGCGCTCTGGGCGCGGATTTCTTCGTAATTCATGCAAACAACACCTCGTATCTGTGGTATTAATTGAAATAAGACGGGCAGCCCGGTGAGTGATGGGCTGCCCGCGGCATGGCCCTGTTCAGGCCTCCTTTTTGTGACGGTGATAGCATTCCTTGATCCGCTCGAAGCTGATCGGATGCAGGTCGTGCTCCAAACGGCAGGCGTCCTCGCGGGCGATGTCCTCGGGAACGCCCAGGTCGATGAGCACCTGGCTGAGCAGGGTGTGCCGCTCATACACGCTCTCGGCGATGGCGCGGCCCTCGTCGGTCAAGGTGATCAGGCCGATCTCGTCCACATGGATGTAACCGTTTTCCCGCAGCTTTTTCATGGCGGTGGAAACGCTGGGCTTGGAATAGGACATTTCGTTGGCGATGTCGATGGAGCGCACATGGCCCTTCCGGTGCAGAAGCACCAGGATGGTCTCCAGATAATCCTCGGCGGATTCCATGATCTTCATGGCAAAAGCCCCCTTTCCGGGCGAAAATTCTCTTATGGATATCCTACCATAATCCACCCTCTTTTGCAAACCGGGCGCACAAAAGGCCGCTCTCCGTTCCGGGGCTTCCCGGGGCGGAAAAGCGGCCTTGTTTCAGCGCAGCATGGCGCTCTCGTTCACCACCCAGCTGCTGAACAAAAACAGCACATCCTGGTCGGTGAAGGTCACGTATTGAGGCACCAGATCGCTGACCATGTAGCGCAGGTCGATCAGGGTGATGGTGCGGTACTGTTCGCACAAAAGCGGGGCCAGGCTGCCGGCGAAGGAATCCCGAAAAATCACCAGTTCCCGGTCGGTGGCGGCGTTGGGGTTTTCGATGGTCTGCAGCGGGGTGGCCCCGTTCAGAAATACATCGTAGCTGCCCGTGCCGCTGAGCTTGGAAACATCGTAAACGGCGGTGGCGTCCGGGTACTGGAAGTTGTCCACCCGGGCCGCTTCGGTGGCCGGGCTGGTCAGATAAACCAGCGTTTCCGGCTCGGCCCCGTCAGGGATGTACTTGCCGTAGCTGCCCACAAAGCCGTCAAACACATTCTGCTCCCAGCCGGAAAGATCCTGGGAAAAGCCCATGGCTTCGCCCAGCGCATTTACCACCGGCTGCAGCTTTTCCTGCCGCCAGTGGGCGTCGGTTTTATAATAGTCCTCCAGGGTGAGGCGGTCCGCAAGGCTGACCCAGGTGATGGAGTCGTCCAGCCCGGCCTGCACCTGGCTGGCCATGGCATCGTAGTCCAGCACCGGCCAGCCCTCGTCCGGCAGGTAGTGGGATTTATCCGGCACGATGGCGCAAAAGACTCTGTTCTCTTCGGTAAGCAGGGTGTCGCACAGGCCGTTTATCTTTTTTACAAAGGAATCGGCGCTCTTTTCGTTGCGCTCACCCAGATACTGCACCCAGTAGCCCTCCTGCTGATACATGCCGTTTTCGTCCGGCTGGCGGTGCTGGGCAGCCAGCGGAAGGGCCAGCACGGCGGCCAGCAGCAGGGCGGCCGCCGCGCAGCTTACCGCAACCGGCTTACAGCGCACCGGAAGCATCCTCGGGCATAGCGGCCACGGGGTCGGAGGTCACGTCACCGCCCTCGGGCATGGCCATGTCAGCACCGGTCTCGTCCTTCACAACGGTCACGTTCTCAGCGCCGAACTGAGCGGTGAAGTTGTCCAGAACGGTCTGGGCCAGATCGTTGAAGCTCATGGCCAGCAGCACGGTGTCGCCGGAGTAGGCAACGATGGTGCGCTCGGCGCTCACGCAGATCCACTTGTTGGGGTTGGCGTTCGCGGCCACATCCTCGGCCAGCTTGGCAGCTTCTTCGGCGCTGTTGGCCTTCAGCAGGCAGATGGAGTGGGCCTGGGCGCTCATGGCGGCCTCGGCACAGATGCCCTCTTTATAGGCGCTCAGGGCAACGCCGGTGTT
This sequence comes from Gemmiger sp. An87, assembly GCF_002159185.1. Taxonomy (GTDB): domain Bacteria; phylum Bacillota; class Clostridia; order Oscillospirales; family Ruminococcaceae; genus Allofournierella. The sequence goes on along the minus strand of NZ_NFHD01000015.1, from coordinate 43,052 downwards.
GTACTCGGAATTCTCCTCGGTGAGAGGAGCGTACTTGCTGCCGTCCTCCTGGGGCATGAGCATGGGCATCTGGTCCTCGGCGATGCCGCTGAACAGAGCATCCATCAGACTCGTCAGGTCGCTGGTGTCCACCGCAGTGGCGGAGCTGCTTTCGGAGGAGGCAGAGGAGGAAGCGGAAGAGGAAGCCGCGCTGGAGGAGGCGGTGCTGGAGGAGCTGCCGGCGGTGGAACCGCAGGCGGCCAGAGCCAGGGCCAGAGTCAGGGCGGTAAGGGTGATTGCAAGCTTTTTCATAAAAATAACTCCTTTTTCTTTTGCCAACACCGCACAATTTACGCCTAACTGCTCAGGCGGCGTATCGCACCAGAATTTTCCGTGATATTTTCCAAAAATGCTCGCCAATCCACCAAGGATTGGCTGCGCTTTTTGCTTCATCTCACAAAAAATTTCCGGCGCGCTCCACCGTCTGAAATTGTGCGGTGCTGCCTTGTGTTGAACCAATGCAGGCCGCCGGGCCGCCGCACTGCCTAGTATGCCCGGGCGGGGGCGGTTTGTTGCGCCTGCTGCACGGAATACGCACGGGTGGGCCGGATTATTGCACACGGGAAGAAAAAATCCTGCGGCCGCTTTTTCCGACCGGGCATCTATGCTATAATAGAACAATTGTTACTGCTAATGCAATACAAAACCAAAGCAAATAGAAGGGGAGGGCTAGCGCTATGCGTCTGTCGCAGGTGTTCCGGCAAAAAGAATGTGTATTTTCCATCGAGGTGTTTCCACCCAAAAAGAACGGGGCCACACCCGAAAGCCTGTATCCCACGCTGGAGAAGCTGGCCGGCCTTTCGCCGGATTACATCAGCGTGACCTACGGCGCGGGCGGCGGCAAGGCGGGCCTGTCCACCGTGCAGATCGCCAAGCACCTGAAGCAGGAGCTGGGGGTGGAGCCGCTGGCCCATCTGACCGGCATCAACTCCACCCGGGAGCAGGTGGCCGAAACCGTGCAGGCGCTGCAGGATGCAGGCATTGAAAATGTGCTTACCCTGCGGGGTGACATCTGCCCTGACGCTCCCCGCAGCAAGGACTTTTTCCATGCCAGCGACCTGGCCACATTTGTAAAGAGCAAGGGCGAATTCTACCTGGCGGGCGCCTGCTACCCGGAGGGCCATGTGGAAAGTGAGAACCTGCGCCAGGACGTGGAGAACCTGAAATATAAACTGGACGCAGGGGTGGAGCATCTGGTCACCCAGCTGTTCTTCGACAACGCCCGCTACTATCGCTTTATGAATCTGGTGCGCAAGGCGGGCATCCAGGCCCCGGTGCAGGCGGGCGTCATGCCCGTTGTGTCCGCCCGGCAGGTGCAGCGCACCGTGGCCCTGAGCAGTGCCAGCCTGCCGCCCCGGTTCACCAAGATGATCAGCCGGTACGACGGCGACGAGGCCGCCCTGTTCGACGCGGGTATCGACTATGCCATCGAGCAGCTGCGGGACCTGATCGAGGGCGGCGCGGACGGCGTGCACCTGTACGCCATGAACAACCCCGAGGTGGCACGCCGGGTGTATGAGGGCATCCGGGACCTGCTGCCGGAGGCAAAGGCGTGATCCGGCCGCTGCCCCCGGCGCTGGACCGGGCCGAAGCGCTGCGGTACCTGGGCGGCGCGGGCAAAGAGGTTCCCCCGGCGGTGGATGCTCTGTTGGACAAAGCCGTTGCCGAGCTGTGGCGCACCGCCGCGCCCCGGGCTGCTGTGCGCCGGGTGAGCGCGGACAAGCTGGCCCCCCTGCTGGCCGGGCGGGACATTGCCGCCCATCTGAAGGGCTGCGACGAGGGCCTTCTGCTGGCGGTGACCCTGGGCGCCGGGGTGGACAGCGCCCTGCGCCGGGCCATGGCCACCGATATGGCCTACGGCGTGGTTTTAGATGCCGCCGCAAGTACCCTGGTGGAGCAGCTGGCAAACGATCTGGAAAATGAACAGCGGGCGCTGCTGGAGTCTGAGGGACGCTACCTGACCGGCCGGTTTTCCCCCGGCTACGGCGACTGGCCCATCACGGTGCAGCCTGCTTTTGTGCAGTGGCTGGACGCGGGCCGTCAGGCGGGGATCTGCTCCACCGCCAGCTGTGTGCTCACCCCGGGCAAAAGCATCACCGCCCTGTGCGGCGCGGCGGACCACCCGGTGAAGGGAAAGCTGGCGGGCTGCGCCACCTGCGCATTGCGGGATACCTGCACAAAACGAAAGGAGGGCAAACCCTGTGCCCAATAAATTGTTTGACGAGAGCCGCGTCTGGATTCTGGACGGGGCCATGGGAACCATGCTGCAGCAGGCGGGTCTGGCTCCCGGCGAGATCCCGGATGTGTGGAGCGTGACCCATCCGGAGGTGGTGACCGGCATCCACAAGGCCTATCTGGAAGCGGGCTCCAACTTCATCAGCACCAACACCTTCGGAGCCAACGGCAAAAAGCTGGCGGGCTGCGGCTACACGGTGGCCCAAGTGGTCACTGCTGCGGTGCGGTGCGCCAAAAATGCTGCCGAAGGCACCGATGCGAAGATTCTGCTGGACATCGGCCCTTTGGGCGAGATGCTCCAGCCCATGGGCACCCTGCCCTTCGAGCAGGCCTGTGACCTGTTCAAGGAGGTGGTGGCGGCGGGCGCTGCCGCCGGTGCGGACGCGGTGTACTTCGAGACTATGACCGACCTGCTGGAGGTGAAGGCGGGTATCCTGGCCGCCAAGGAAACCTGCGAGCTGCCGGTGATGGCCTCCATGACCTTTGAGTCCACCGGCCGCACCTTCACCGGCTGCCAGGTGGAAAGCTTCGCGGTGACCGCCCAGGGCCTGGGCGCGGACGCGGTGGGCATCAACTGCTCTCTGGGCCCCGCCGAGATCATGCCTCTGGTGGAGCGGCTCTGCGCCGCCTGCCGTCTGCCGGTGTTTGCAAAGCCCAACGCGGGCCTGCCCGACCCGGCCACCGGCCTGTACGACCTGCACCCGGCGGATTTCCGGGAGCAGATGGACCAGTACAAACGCCTGGGCGTGGCCGCGGTGGGCGGCTGCTGCGGTACCAGCCCGGCCTATCTGAAAGAACTGGCCGAATGCTTTGCGGGCTGTGCCCCCAAACGGGCGGCTTACCAGCCGGAAAGCTGGGTCTGCTCGGCCATGCAGGCGGTGAAGGTGCGCCCCGGCACCGTGATCGGCGAGCGCATCAACCCCACCGGCAAAAAGAAGATGAAGGAAGCTCTGCGGGCCGGTGACATGGACTACCTGCTGGGCCAGGCAGTGGAGCAGGCCCAGGCGGGCGCACAGATTCTGGATGTGAACGTGGGCCTGCCCGAGATTGACGAGGCGGAGATGATGCGCCGGGCGGTGACCGCCATCCAGGGCGTGACTGAGCTGCCCCTGCAGCTGGACTCCACCCGCCCCGAGGTGCTGGAGGCGGGCCTGCGGGTCTACAACGGCAAGCCCATCGTGAACTCGGTGAATGCCGAGCCCGCGGTGCTGGCGGCGGTGCTGCCCCTGTGCAAAAAGTACGGTGCGGCGGTGGTTGGCCTGACCCTCAACGACAGCGGAATCCCCGCCAGGGCGGAGGACCGGGTGGAGATGGCCCGCCGCATCCTGGACGCGGCGCTGGCTGTGGGCATCCCCAAGGAGGATGTGTACATCGACTGCCTGACCCTGACCGCCAGCGCCCAGCAGCAGGACGTGTGGGACACCCTGCGGGCGGTGCGCACCGTAAAGGAGGAGCTGGGTTTGAAGACCGTGCTGGGCGTTTCCAATGTGTCCTTCGGCCTGCCGGTGCGGCCCCAGCTGAATACGGCCTTCCTGGGCATGGCCCTGGCCCACGGGCTGGACCTGCCCATCATGAATCCCAACGAGCCCTCCATGATGGCGGCGGTGCGTTCCTTCCGGGTGTTCACCGCTCAGGACGAGGGTGCCGCAGAGTACATTGCGGCCTATGGCGGCCAGACCGCCGCCCCGGTGCAGACTGCGGCCCAGCCCGGTGCGCCGGTGGACCTGAAGGACGCAGTGGTTCTGGGTCTGAAGGCCCAGGCGGGCGAAGCAGCCCGGCTGGCGCTGGAGACCACCGATCCCCAGGAGCTGGTGAACGGGGTGCTGATCCCGGCGCTGGACCAGGTGGGTGATGCCTTTGAAAAGGGAACTTGTTTCCTGCCCCAGCTGCTGCAGAGCGCGGCGGCGGCCCAGGTTGCTTTTGACGAGGTGAAAAACGCCATCGAAAAGCAGGGCGTTTCCGGCGAAAAGAAGGGCCCCATTGTGGTGGCCACTGTGAAGGGGGACATCCACGATATCGGCAAGAACATCGTAAAGGTGATTCTGGAAAACTACGGCTACCGGGTGATCGACCTGGGCCGGGACGTGCCGCCGGAAGCGGTGGTGGAGGCGGCCAGCCGCCACGGCGCAAAGCTGGTGGGCCTGAGCGCCCTGATGACCACCACCCTGCCCGCCATGCAGCAGACCATCGAGGCGCTGCGCGCGGCCGGAGTGGACTGCAAGATCATGGTGGGCGGCGCGGTGCTCACGCCGGACTACGCTAAAATGATCGGTGCGGATTACTACGTGAAGGATGCCAAATGCTCGGCGGACGTGGCCCGGCAGATTTTTGACTAAGCTTATTGCCACGCACAAAGGAGAATCAAACATGAAAACAGGCAAACAGATCGGCGCGGCTGTGCTGGCTGCGGCTCTTTCCGCCGGCCTGCTTGCGGGCTGCGGCACGGCCCAGAGCAGCGGCAGCAGTACGGCCAGCAGCGCGGCGGCCAGTGAGGCCTCCCAGCAGGCTCAGCCGGGCAGCACCAGCCAGGGCGAAGGGTCTTACACCTTTACCGATGCGGTGGGCAACACGGTCACGGTGGAGAGTACCGAACGGGTGGTGGCCACCTACGGCAGCTACGCCGAGACCTGGACCCTGGCGGGCGGTACCCTGGTGGGCGCCACCCAGGATGCCATCGAGGAGCGGGGCATGGACCTGGGCGAGGAGGTGGCCATCATTGGCACTGTGAAGGAGCCCAATCTGGAGGAGATCATCGCCGCCGACCCGGACTTCGTGATTATGAATGCGGACACCTCCAGCCAGGTGGACATGGACCAGGCGCTCACCCAGGCGGGCATCACCCATGCCTACTACCGGGTGGATTCCTTTGAGGAATACCTGGACATGCTGGCCCAGCTGTGTCAGTTCACCGGCCGTCAGGACCTGTACGAGCAGAACGGACTGGCAGTCAAAGAGCAGATCGATCAGATCCGTGAGCTGGTAAAGGACGAGGAAAGCCCCACGGTATTGCTGCTGCGGGCCTACTCCACCGGTGTGAAGGCCAAGGGCGCCGATAACATGGTGGGCTACATGCTGGAGGACCTGGGCGCCGACAACATGGTTGCCCGGCATGAGTCGCTTCTGGAGGACATCAACCTGGAGGAGATCATCGCCGAGGACCCGGACTACATCTTCATCACCACCATGGGCTCGGAGCAGCAGGCCATGGACTACATGGCCCGGAATGTGGAGAACAATCCGGCCTGGCAGCAGCTGACCGCGGTGCAGAACGACCGCTGCCTGACCCTGCCCAAGGACCTGTTCCACTACAAGCCCAATGCACGCTGGGGGGAGAGCTATGCATATCTTGCCAAGATCCTTTACCCGGAGCTTGCCGGCCAGATCGGCTAAAGGCAAGCTGACGGTGCTGGCCGTGCTGGCGGTGGCTGCGGTTGTTGCTGCGGCCATCAGCCTGTGCAGCGGCAGCCAGGCCCTTTCCCTGGGCCAGCTGTGGCAGGTGCTGCGCACCGGCGACACCGGCTCCACCACCTGGCGCATCTTTGTGTATGTGCGCCTGCCCCGTACTTTGGCCTGCATGCTGGCGGGCCTTGCGCTGGCGGTGGCGGGTGCCCTCATTCAAGGGGTGCTGAACAACGCCATGGCCAGCCCCAACGTGATCGGCGTGAACTCCGGTGCAGGCTTTTTCGCCATCGCGGCGGCCACTTTATTGCCCGGCGTGCCGGGAATCATGGCGGCGGCCGCCTTTCTGGGGGCGCTGCTCACCACCCTGTTCATCTACGGCCTGGCATCAAAGGCGGGGCTTTCCCGGGTCACGCTGGTGCTGGCGGGCATCGCGGTGAGCGGCATCCTCTCCGCCGGAATCGACACCATCACCCTGCTCTATCCGGACCAGGTGGTGGGAGCCACCGGCTTTATGACCGGCAGCTTTTCCGGCGTGGCCCTCAGCTCTCTGTGGCCCGCGGCGGCCTACATCGGCGTGGGCTTTGTGCTGGCACTGTTTCTGGCGGCGGACTTGGACCTGCTGCAGCTGGGGGAGGAGACTGCCTCCTCGCTGGGCATGCGGGTGGGCCTGGTGCGCTTTCTGTGTATTCTGGCCTCCAGCCTGCTGGCAGGCGCGGCGGTGAGCTTTGCGGGCCTGCTGGGCTTCGTGGGCCTGCTGGTGCCCCATGCGGCCCGGCGGCTGGTGGGCGGCGAAAACCGGTTTCTGCTGCCCGCCTCGGCGCTGCTGGGCATGGCCTTTGTGCTGGCGTGCGACAGCCTGGGCCGGGTGCTGTTTGCCCCCTTCGAGCTACCGGTGGGCATCCTCATGTCCTTCCTGGGCGGGCCGTTTTTCCTGTTTTTGCTGCTGCGTCAGAAAAGGAGCCGGGTCTATGATTGAATTGAAGCACATCACCGCCGGGTATCAGGGCGGCGTGGTCCTGCGGGACGTGTCGCTCACCATTCCCGCAGGGCGCATCACCACCCTGATCGGCCCTAACGGCTGCGGCAAGACCACCCTGCTGCGGGTGGCGGCCCGGCAGCTGACTCCTTCCGCCGGTCAGGTACTGGCGGCGGGCCGCCCGGCGGAGGATTACGACCGCCGGGAGTTTGCCCGGTTTGCCTCCCTGATGCCCCAGGTGCGGGACGTGCCTGCCATCACGGTGGAAAGCCTGGTGGCCCACGGGCGGTTTCCCTATCTGGGCCTTTCCCGCCGCATGCGCCCGGAGGACCGGCAGAAGGTGGCCGGAGCCATGCAGGCCGCCGGAGTGGAGCAATGGCGCGGGCGGGACCTGCGGGAGCTTTCCGGCGGCGAGCGCCAGCGGGCCTACATCGCCATGGCTCTGGCGCAGGATACCCAGATCATCCTGCTGGACGAGCCCACCACCTATCTGGACCTGGGCGTCCAGTTCGAGATTCTGAGCCTTCTCCAGCGGCTGAACGAGCAGGGAAAGACCATTGTAATGGTGCTGCACGACCTGGCCCAGGCGCTGCGGGTGAGCCATCACATCGCGCTGATGGAAGCCGGGCAGCTGGTGGCCTTTGAAACGCCGGAGCAGATGTTCTGCTCCGGCCGCATCGACCGGGTGTTCGGCGTGCGCGGCCACCGGGATGAAGCGGGGGAATATTATTTTACGCCTGCGCACAAATAAAGCGATTCGGGGCAGCTTTTGTGACTTTGTCAATTGCAAAAGCTGCCCCGAAAGGCGTAATATAGAAATATAAAATTATCAAAGCGCGGTCGGACCGGGGCTTTTGGCTGCCCGCGGGCGGCCGTTTCTTTGCGTAAAAGAGGTTGAAGAAGAATGAAAATCGCGGTTACTTATGAAAACGGCAATGTATTCCAGCACTTTGGCCACACTGAGCAGTTCAAGCTGTATGAGGCCGAGGGCAAGCAGATTACCGGCAGCCAGGTGGTGAGCACCAACGGCCAGGGCCACGGCGCTCTGGCGGGCTTTCTGCAGGCCCAGGGCGTGCAGGTGCTGATCTGCGGTGGCATCGGCGGCGGCGCGCGCCAGGCGCTGGCCCAGGCGGGCATCGCGGTGTACGCGGGCGCGGCGGGCAGCACCGACGCGGCGGTGGAACAGCTGCTGCAAGGCGCTCTGCCCCAGAACGGCGATGTGACCTGCAACCATCATCATGAGGAGGGCGAAGGCCACGACTGCGGCAGCCACGGCGCTTCCCACAGCTGCGGCGGCCATTGCCACGGCTGAGCATACGAACGGCTTGAGAAACAAGGAGGAAGAGCAATGAAGGTATTGGTTCTGGGCGGCGTTGCCGCCGGTACCAAGGCTGCCGCGAAGATCAAGCGGCAGGACCAGTCCGCGGATGTGACCATTCTGGTCAAGGACCGGGACATCTCCTATGCGGGCTGCGGTCTGCCCTATTATGTGGGCGGCCTGATCGAAACTCGCGACGAGCTGATCGTGAATACTCCCCAGAAATACACCGCCCTCACCGGAGCCAAGGTGCTCACCGGCCGGGAGGCCGTGGGCCTGAACGCGGCCGCCAAGACCGTGACCGCCAAGAACCTGACCAGCGGCGAGACCGAAACCTACGAATACGATTCTCTGATCATCGCCACCGGTGCGTCCAGCGTGATTCCGCCCATTGAGGGCGCGGCCCAGCAGGGCGTGTTCAAGCTGCGCACCCCGGACGACGCCATCGCCCTGCGCGGCTATCTGGAGCAGAACGCCGCCAAGAACGCGGTGGTCATCGGCGGCGGCTTCATCGGCCTGGAGGCAGCGGAGAACCTGCTGGCCCAGGGCCTGAATGTAACCGTGCTGGACGTGGCGGGCCAGATCATGCCCGGCGTGCTGGACGAGGAAATGGCCGGCTTTGCCCGTAAGAAGCTGCAGGCAGCCGGTATCCGGGTGATGACCGGCACCGCGGCCCAGGCCATTCTGGGCGACGGCCGGGTCACCGCCGTCAAGACCGAGGCGGGCACCCTGCCTGCCGACGTGGTGGTGGTGAGCGCGGGCATCCGCCCCAACACTGCTTTCCTGGAGGGCAGCGGCCTGGAGATGGTCAAGGGCACCATCCCGGTGGACGGCCAGCTGCGCACCAACCTGCCGGATGTGTACGCCGCGGGCGATTGCGCCCTGGTGACCAACCGGCTCACCGGCGCGGCCCAGTGGTCGCCCATGGGCTCCTCCGCCAACATGGAGGGCCGCACCCTGGCCATGGCTCTGACCGGCGAGAACAAGCGTTATCCCGGCGTGCTGGGCACCGGCGTGGTCAAGCTGCCCGGCCTGAACTGCGGCCGCACCGGCCTGACCGAGGCCGCCGCCCGTCAGGCGGGCTATGACGTGGTCACCGCCCTGATGGTCAGCGACGACAAGGCCCACTACTATCCGGATTCCGCCTGGTTTGCTACCAAGCTCATCGCCGACAAGGCCACCCACAAGCTGCTGGGTATCCAGGTGCTGGGCCCCGGCGCGGTGGACAAGATGGTGGATATCGCGGTGACCGGCATCTCCATGGGCGCAGCCCTGGAGGACTTCGACAATCTGGACCTGGCCTATGCGCCGCCCTTCTCCACCGCCATCCATCCATTTGTGCAGGCGGTGTATCTGCTGGAGAACAAGCTGGAGGGCAAGATCGCCAGTATCACCCCCGCCGAGTATCAGGCGGGCGCGGCCAAGGGCTACCGGGTGGTGGATGCCGCCCCGGCTCCCGCAGTTCACGGCGCCACCTTTGTGCAGCTGGAGACCCTGAACGGCCCGGTGGAAGGTCTGGACAAGGACGACAAGCTGCTGATCGTGTGCAGCAAGGGCAAGCGAGCCTACTTCATGCAGAACCGGCTGCGCAGCTACGGCTACACCAACACCCTGGTGCTGGAGGGCGCTACCTTCTTCAACGACGTGCGTGTGGAGTCTGTGGGCGCGAAGGTGTCTCCCGCTGAGGTCACCCGGGTGAAGGCTCTGGGCTTCTTGTGGGACAAGCGCACCCCGGATAAGTTCAACGGCCGCGTGATCACCCGCAACGGCAAGCTCACCGCTGCCGAGCAGATGGCAGTGGCCCAGGCCGCCGAGAAGTTCGGCAGCGGCGAGGTGACCATGACCAGCCGTCTTACCCTGGAGATTCAGGGTGTGCCCTTTGCCAACATCGAGCCGCTGCGGGAGTACCTGCTGAACGCCGGCCTGGAAATGGGCGGCACCGGCAGCAAGGTGCGCCCGGTGGTTTCCTGCAAGGGCACCACCTGCCAGTACGGCCTGATCGACACCTTCGATCTCTCTCAGGAGATTCACGAGCGGTTCTATAAGGGCTACCACGAGGTCAAGCTGCCCCACAAGTTCAAGATCGCCGTGGGCGGCTGCCCCAACAACTGCGTCAAGCCGGACCTGAACGACCTGGGCGTGATCGGCCAGCGCATTCCCCAGATTCAGCTGGACAAGTGCCGCGGCTGCAAGGTCTGCCAGATCGAGGAAACCTGCCCCATCCACGTGGCCAAGATGGAGAACGGTAAAATCCACATTGACCCCGAGGCCTGCAACCACTGCGGCCGCTGCGTGGGCAAGTGCCTCTTCAAGGCTGTGGAGGATCACATCGACGGCTACCGCATCTACATCGGCGGCCGCTGGGGCAAGAAGGTTGCCCAGGGCCGTTACCTGGATAAGGTCTTTACCGACCGCCAGGAGGTGCTGGATGTGATCGAAAAGGCCATTCTGCTGTTCCGTGAGCAGGGCATCACCGGCGAGCGCTTTGCCGACACCGTGGCCCGCATCGGCTTCGAGGAGGTGCAGCGCCAGCTGCTGGACAGCGGTCTGCTGGCCCGCAAGCAGGAGAATCTGGCCGCCCAGAAGCACATGAAGGGCGGCGCCACCTGCTGACCGGGCAGGGGAGCTTTCCTTCTGAAAATGGATTGAAAAACGGCGCATCCCTTTGCCGGGATGCGCCGTTTTGGTGTAAAAGTTGAAAAAAATGGAGAAAAGTCGCATAAATTTGTGGGATTAACTTGACTTTGAACATTGTTCGCGCGATGATATACGAGTAACATTGTGTCAATTTACTGGCCCAAAGTAACTTGCGGACCGGCCCGATTCCTCCCGTTTGGGTGGCGGGTGGCAAATCAATATAAAGGTGTGTGAATCATGAAACTGTTATCAATCGCAGTGCCCTGCTTCAACTCGCAGGACTACATGCGCCATTGCGTGGATACTCTGCTCACCGGCGGCGATGAGGTGGAGATCCTGATTGTAAACGACGGCTCCAAGGACAATACCGCAGTCATTGCCGACGAATACGAACGGCTGTATCCCGGCATTGTGCGTGCGGTGCACCAGGAGAACGGAGGCCACGGCGCGGCGGTAATGGCCGGGCTGAAGAATGCAAAGGGCCGTTACTTCAAGGTTGTGGACAGCGATGACTGGGTGGACGAAGAGGCCTATGCCAAGATCCTGTGCGCCCTGCGCGGCTTCGTGCAGTCGGAGCAGGAGGTGGACCTGGTGGTGAGCAACTTTGTGTACGACAAGGTGGGCGCCCGCCACAAAAAGGTGATGAGCTACGGCAATGCCCTGCCCGAAGAGCAGGTGATCGGCTGGGATCAGGTGGGCCGCTTCCACAAGGGTCAGTACATCCTGATGCACTCGGTGATCTACCGCACTCAGCTGCTGATCGACAGCGGCCTGGATCTGCCCCGCCACACCTTCTATGTGGATAACCTGTTTGTGTATGTGCCCATGCAGTGCGTGAAGAGCATCTACTACATCAATGTGGACTTCTACCACTACTTCATCGGCCGTGACGATCAGTCGGTGAACGAGAGTGTGATGATCAAGCGCATCGACCAGCAGATCAAGGTGAACAAACTGATGCTGCAGCAGGTGCGGCTGCAGGGCATCAAAAATGCCCGCCTGCGCCAGTACCTGTACAATTATCTGGAGATCATTACCGTGGTGTCCTCCATCCTGCTGATCCGCAGCGGCACCGCCGAAAACCTGGCCAAGAAGCAGGAGCTGTGGGACCACATCAAGGCCAACGACCCCTGGGCCTACTACCGGCTGCGCCGGGGTATCATGGGCCAGGCCATGAACTGGAACAGCCGTGTGGGCCGCGCCTTCGCGGTGACCGCCTACAAGATCAGCCAGAAGATCTTCGGCTTCAACTGAGCCGTTTTTCAACGCTCTTTCCAAAGCCTCCGAGGTACCGCTTCGGGGGCTTTGCTTTTGCACAAAACACTTTTTTGCGCTAGCGGATGAAATTGGCCCGGCGGGGTGGTATAATGGAACAAAAAACGAAACGGGGTGCGCGGCAGATGATGCAACAGACGATTAATGTAATGAAGGAGCGGATACAGACCCGGGGGCTGTATCAGATTGTGAAAGAGGTAAGCAGCTTCCACCGCATCCAGGCCAGCGGCGGCTTCCGGGCTGCGGCCAACTGGTGCTGCGACTGGCTGAACAGCCGGGGCGTGCAGGCCAGGGTGCTCCATTATCCTGCTCCGGCGGGGGGCTATGCGGGCAGCTACCGGCTGTTCCAGGAATGGAACTGCACCGCGGGCTGGTGCCGCCTGGCCGGGCCGGAGGGCTTTGTGCTGGCGGACTATTCGGTGGAGCCCATCTCGCTGATCCAGAAAAGCTGCGCCTGCGACTGGCGGGAGCAAGCGCTGGACCTGGTGGAGATGACCGAGGGCTGCGAGGAAGAAGCCTACGAGGGCTGGGACCTGGAGGGCAAGGTGCTGTTTACCCACCAGCACATCAACAAATTCAGCTGGGCCATCCAGAAGCGGGGCGCGCTGGGCATTGTTTCGGATTATCTGAACGAAACGCCCCACGTGCGCATTCCCGAGGAGCTGCTGGATGCACTGAACTACACCTCCTTCTGGTGGGAGCATACCCCCGGTGAGCGGCAGGCCTTCGGGTTTGTGGTATCGCCCCGGACCTCGCTGCGTCTGCGGAAGCTGTGCCGCCAGCGGCGGCAGGCCTTTGAAAAAGGAGAGTGCGAGAGCCCCTATCTTGCAGTGAACGCCTATGTGGAGGCCACGCTGGAAAACGGCACCAGCGAGGTGGTGGAGGCGGTGCTGCCCGGCGAGAGCGAGGAGAGCGTGCTGGTCTGCGCCCATCTGTGCCACCCCTGCGCCAGTGCCAACGACAACGCCTCCGGTGTGGCCGGGGCCATGACCCTGATGGCAGCCATCCACGCAGCGGTGGAGGCGGGCCAGCTGCCGCCGCTGAAGAAAACCATCCGGATGATTCTGGTGCCCGAGTTCACCGGCACCTACAATTATCTGAACGACGGGCGGGACAAAACCCTTTATACCGCGGGCATCAATCTGGACATGATCGGCGCCAAACAGGAGGACACCACCGGCCCCATCACCGTGACCGGCCTGCCCTTTGCCATGCCCGGCTTTGAAGGAGACCTGGCCACCCTGCTGCTGCAGGAGCTCAAGCAGGAGACAAACAGCCGGGAGGATCTGCTGCTGCAGAACGTGCGCACCGATGCGGTGCCCTTCGGCCTGGGCAGTGACCACTTCATTCTCAGCGACCCGCAGGTGGGCATCCCCAGCATCATGCTGGGTCAGTGGCCGGACAAATACTACCACACCAGCGCAGACACCATCGAGCGGCTGGATATGAACGTGCTGAAATTCTCCACCCTGCTGGCGGCGGTGTACGTGTATACTCTGTGCGACCTGCACAAGCGGGACGCCCGGCTGATTCTGAATCATCAGTGCACCCGGCTCATGGCCCGGATGGAGGCCATCACCCGGCGGGCCATGCTGGCGCACAGTGACCCCAGGGAGCTGGCAGCCCAGCTGGGCGCATTGAAGGAGTTCTACACCGAAGCCGCCCGGCGGCTGTGCGAGCAGGCGGGGCTGGACCCGGCAAAGCCGCTGGCAAGGCTGAACGCTCTGCTGCCCGGCCGGGTGCAGTGGACCGAGGAGGGGCCGGTGTACCGCCGCCTCTTCGGCGACCCGCTGGAGTCTCTGGAAAAGCGGATGCTGGACGAGCCGGACAAGCTGACCCTGGTGCGGGAGTATAACCGCCGCCATGAGGCCGAGCCGGATAAGGAGATGCAGGAGGCGCTGTGCGTCTACTATATTGACGGGTTGCGCAGCTGCGGCCGGGTGGCGGACCAGGTGATCGCCGAGCTGGGCGGCGGAAACAAGGCCATGTTGCTGGAGTACCAGCGGCTGCTGGCCGGGTGCGGTTTGCTGGAAACCGTGCGGTAAACGCTCTGCTCCGTGCGGCGGGCGAGGGGCTCAAACACCCCGCCCGCCGCCGGTTTTTGGGGGCAAAAAAGCGGCGTAAAAAAAGTTTGAAATTTTTTTAAAAAAGTGATTGACAATTCGGGGAACTGTCTGTATAATACTAAGAGTCGCCACAAGGCAACGCAAAAGATGGCCCGGTAGTTCAGCTGGTTAGAACGCTAGCCTGTCACGCTAGAGGTCGTGGGTTCGAGCCCCATCCGGGTCGCCATCTTGCTGCTATAGCTCAGTCGGTAGAGCGCATCCTTGGTAAGGATGAGGTCAGCAGTTCAAATCTGCTTAGCAGCTCCATGGTCAAAGCCCTTCAGACAGTTCGTTTGAAGGGCTTTTTTGCTGCCTGCAAAACATGTCGTTGCGCAGTGGGTCCCTTTTGTGTTATACTGTGCTAAAATAAATGCTGCGCAAGCAAACCGGGCGAATCAAGCCCCGCGGGAAAGGGAGACAAGATCACCATGCAAAAGCATCCGTTCATCAGCCTGGAGCAGGCCCAGAGGATCATCGAGGACGTGCCCACGCCTTTTCATATCTACGACGAAAAAGGCATTCGGGAAAATGCCCGCCGCCTGAACGCGGCCTTTGCCTGGAACGAGGGCTACAAGGAATACTTCGCGGTGAAGGCCACGCCCACCCCGGCGCTGCTGAAAATCCTGCAGGAGGAGGGCTGCGGGGTGGACTGCTCCACCTATACCGAGCTGCTGCTCAGCGAGGCCTGCGGCTTTACCGGCCAGGACGTGATGTTCTCTTCCAATGTGACCCCCGCCCAGGATATGAAAAAGGCCAGCCAGATGGGCGCATACATCAATCTGGACGACTACACCCATGTGGAATTTCTGGAGCGGGTGGCCGGCGTGCCGGAGACCGTGTTCTGCCGCTACAATCCGGGCGGCGTGTTCAGCATGGGCAACGACATCATGGACAACCCCGGCGAGGCCAAGTACGGCATGACAGAGGAGCAGATGGCCTCCGCCTTTGAAAAGCTGATGAAGAAGGGCGCAAAGCAGTTCGGCATCCATGCCTTCCTGGCCAGCAACACCACCAGCAACGACTATTATCCGGCCCTGGCCGAGATTCTGTTCCGGCTGGCGGTGCGGCTGAACAAGGCCACCGGCGCGAAGATCAAGTTCATCAACCTGTCCGGCGGCGTGGGCGTGGACTACCGCCCCGAGGAGCCCGCCAGCGACATTGCCGCCATCGGTGAGGGCGTGCGCAAAAAGTTCGAGGAGATTCTGGTGCCCGCAGGCATGGGCGATGTGTCCATCTTCACCGAGCTGGGCCGGTTCATGCTGGCCCCCTACGGCCATCTGGTGGCCACTGTGCTCCACGAAAAGCACATCCAGAAGGATTACCTGGGCCTGGATGCCTGCGCCGCCAACCTGATGCGCCCGGCCATGTACGGCGCGTACCATCACATCACCGTGCTGGGCAAGGAAAACGAGCCCTGCGACCATGTGTACGATGTGACCGGCGGTCTGTGCGAGAACAATGACAAGTTCGCCATCAACCGGTCTCTGCCCGAGACCGGCATCGGCGACGTGCTGGTCATTCATGACACCGGCGCCCACGGCTTCTCCATGGGCTACAACTACAACGGCAAGCTGCGCAGCGCCGAGGTGCTGCTGCACGAGGACGGCAGCCATGAGGTGATCCGTCGGGCCGAAACTCCCATGGATTACTTCGCCACACTGGACAACACCCCCTTCTACCAGAAGCTCTGCGAGCTGTGTGAGCAGGACTGACAGTCGGCAAAATGCAATTGACAAGGCTGCTTTTTGGGGGGTATACTTAATGGCGCCCGCCGTGCACGGCGGCGGGAAAACAGCCAACAGCGGGCCCAGCGGCCCCAGCGGAAAGGAAAACGCTTTATGGAAAAACGCATCGCCATCTGCCCCGGCAGCTTTGACCCCATCACCAAGGGCCACCTGGACATCATCCGCCGGGCCTCGAGCCTGTTTGACGAGGTGATCGTGCTGATCCTGGTGAATTACTCCAAAAGCAACACCGCCTTCACCCCCGCCGAGCGGGTGAAGCTGGCCCGCCGCGTCACCAAGGATATGCCCAATGTACGGGTGGACTTCTTCGGCGGTCTGCTGGCAGACTACGCCTCCCACGTGGGTGCCTGCACCCTCATCAAGGGCCTGCGGGCGGTGAGCGATTTTGAATACGAGTTCCAGATGGCGCTCACCAATAAAAAGCTCTGCCCCACCCTGGAGACCATGTTCATGACCACCGATATCAAGTACATGTATCTTTCCTCCTCCATTGTGCGGGAGGTGGCCACCATGGGCGGCGATATCTCCGAGTTCGTTTGCCCCGAGATCATCGACGACATCCGCCGCCGTCTCGGACCCAAGACCGAAGAGAGCAAGTAAAGAAACACAAAACAGCAGCCCCCTGCACGGCAGGGGGCTGCTGTTTGCTTGTTCGCAATAAAAATCAGTCCAGAATCTGGTCGATGAAGCCGCCGCCCAGTACCAGGCCGCCGCCGTAGAACACGGCGCTCTGGCCGGGGGCCGGGGCGCGGGCAGGCTCTTCAAAACGTACCAGGCCCTCGCCATCGTAGTGGCAGGGCACGGGCTTCGCGGCGCTGCGGATCTTCACCAGATAATCCCCGGCGGGCAGCTCGCCCCCGGCGGCGCAGCACACATCCCGCAGGGTCATGCCGGAGAAGAACTCCTCACCGGCCCAGCCCAGCTCCACATCGCCGTTTTCTCGGATGGCCTTCACGAAGGCGGGCTTGCCCAGTGCCAAGCCCAGGCCCTTGCGCTGGCCCAGGGTGTAGTGCATTACGCCCTTGTGGGGGCCCAGGTCCTTCCCGTCCGGCGCGATGAAGCGGCCGGGCTTATCCTCCAGACCCCGGCCCCGGATGAAGGCGGCGTAGTCGCCGTCCGGAATGAAGCAGATCTCCATGCTGTCCGGGCTGTCAGCACAGGGCAGACCTAGGTCGCGA
Organism: Gemmiger sp. An87; assembly: GCF_002159185.1. GTDB lineage: Bacteria > Bacillota > Clostridia > Oscillospirales > Ruminococcaceae > Allofournierella. The sequence goes on along the minus strand of NZ_NFHD01000015.1, from coordinate 26,142 downwards.
GCGATCTGGCGGATGTCCTCTTTTTCAAACTCACCCAGCGGCAGGCACAGGCGGGACAGAATGTCCTGCCCCAGGCGGTAGAGCATGTAGCTCTGGTCCCGGGCCACGCTGGCGGGCTGGGCAATGTGGTACTGCCCGGCGGCGGTCTGCTCCACCCGGGCGTAGTGGCCGGTGGCGATGAAGGGGATGCCCAGCTCATCGGCACGGGCGGCCAGCAGCTTGAACTTTACGGTGGGGTTGCACAGCACGCAGGGGTTGGGGGTACGTCCGGCGCAGTAGGCCTGGCAGAAGGGCTCCACCACCTGGCGCTCGAACTCCTCGCCCGCCTCGATGATCTCCAGCGGAATACCCAGGGCAGCGGCTGCCTTGCGGGCCTCCTCCACCGCTTTGTCGTGGGCGGGGGAGAAGCGGATCACCGCGCCGGTCACCGCAAAGCCCTGCTCCCGCAGAATGTGCACGCACACCGCGGAATCCACACCGCCGGACACGCCCACCAGCACCTTGTCCTGCTTCTCAAAGGTGGAAAAATCGTTGCCGGGGAATAAAATATCGCTCATAATCGTTGCTCCTTATTATGCTCGGAATAGTCGTCAGGCCTGGCGGCCGCCGTACTTTTTGCTCTGCTCCACCGCCAGACGGTCACAGCGCTCGTTCTCCGGGTGACCGGCGTGGCCCTTGATCCATTTGTAGTGGATCACATGCCCCTCGCACAGGTCCAACAGACGGCCCCACAGGTCCGGGTTGAGAGCGGGGGATTTGTCGCTCTTTTTCCAGCCCCGGGCCCGCCAGCCCTTGGCCCAGCCTTTTTCCAGCCCGTCGATCACGTATTTGGAATCGCTGCACAGGGTGATCTCGCAGGGCTCCTTCAGCTGCTCCAGCGCCCGGATGAAGGCGGTGAGCTCCATCCGGTTGTTGGTGGTCTCGGCCTCGCCGCCGGAAAGCTCCTTTTCAAACTGTTTATAGCGCAGCACCGCGCCCCAGCCGCCGGGGCCGGGATTGCCGCTGCAGGCGCCGTCGGTAAAAATCTCGATCTGTTTCATTGCTGTCCTCCTGCCCGCGGAAAGGCGGGCGTTCTGTTCCGGGCGCAAACAGCCGGTCGACGCCCAATGGCATTATTATACCGGGTTTGTCCGTTGGCGGCAAGTGTAAGCGGGCCCGGGCCCGCCTATACTGAACAAAGACCCCACCCCGGATTATTTTGCCCCGCTCCGGGCACTTTGTTGACAGAAAGCATACAAAGAGGGTATAATAAAACTAACTTTAGGTTGGAGAAGTTTGCCAGCCTTAGCCGAGCAGCGGCCCGTCGCCGCCGCTCTGTGTGCGTGATCCGTCCGGGGCCCGGTCGCATTGAACAAATGGACCCGTCGTGCCCAACACCACAAGCATTTTCAAACTGAATCAATCGTGCGCCCGGCCGTTTTTGCATCGGAACGAAAAACGGGTTTTTCCGGCGTACGCAATTTTACGGAGGAGATCTATGACTCAACAGAAAAACGCAAAGGAAAAAGAACCCAAAAAACCGCGCGCTGCCCATAAGCCGGCCGCGCCCAAGGCCGAGAACGCGGGCGCGCAGCAGCCCGCTCAGCGCCGCCGCCCCTTCTATTCCCGGGGCCGCAAGCCCGCTGCCAAGAACCACGCCAAGCAGGAAGAGGCTGTGCCGGTGCACATCATTCCCCTGGGCGGCCTGGGCGAAGTGGGCAAGAACATCACCCTGTATGAATGCCAGGGCGATATGCTGATCGTGGACTGCGGCCTGGTCTTCCCGGACAGCGATATGTTCGGCATCGACCTGGTTATCCCGGACTTCACCTACGTGGTGCAGAACAAGGATAAGATCAAGGGCGTGGTCATCACCCACGGCCACGAGGACCACATCGGCGCGCTGCCCTACCTGCTCAAGCAGGTGAATCTGCCCATCTACGCCACCAAGCTGACCATCGGCCTGATCAAGAACAAGCTGGAAGAGCACAATCTGCTGGGCCGCACCAAGCTGGTGGAGATCCATCCCCGCCACAAGTTCAAGCTGGGCTGCTTTACCATCGAGCCCATCCATGTGAACCACTCCATTCCGGACGCGGTGGCCCTGGCCATCGACTGCCCGGCGGGCGTGATCATCCAGACCGGCGACTTCAAGATCGACTACACCCCGCTGTCTGCCGGGCCCACCGACCTGGTGACCATTGCGGAATACGGCAAGAAGGGCGTGCTGGCCCTGCTGAGCGATTCCACCAACGCCGAGCGGCCGGGCTTTACCGCCACCGAGCACAAGGTGGCCGACAGCTTTGCCAACCTGTTCCGCCGGGCGGACAAACAGCGCATCATCATTGCAACCTTCGCATCCAACATCTACCGGGTGCAGCAGATCATCGACCTGGCGGTGGAAAACGGCCGCAAGGTGGCGGTGTCCGGCCGGAGCATGGCCAACAATACCCAGATGGCCCTGGAGCTGGGCTACCTGCATGCGCCGGAGGGCGTGCTCATCGACCTGGAGCAGATCAACAAATATCCGCCGGAGCAGATCGTGCTGATCACCACCGGCAGCCAGGGCGAGCCGCTGAGCGCTCTGTCCCGCATGGCAAGCGCCAGCCACCGCAACGTGCGTGTGGGCCCCGGCGACTTCATCATCATCTCAGCCACCCCCATCCCCGGCAATGAAAAGATGGTCACCAAGGTGGTGAACGGTCTGCTGCTGCTGGGCGCGGAGGTCATTTATGAATCCATGTACGACGTGCATGTGTCCGGCCACGCCTGCCAGGAGGAGCAGAAGCTGATGCTCACGCTGGCGGCGCCCAAGTACTTCCTGCCGGTGCACGGCGAGTACAAGCAGCTGAAAAAGCATGCCATCACCGCCGAGAAGCTGGGCATCCCCCCGAAGAACATCCACATCGCCGAGATCGGCCAGGACATCATCCTCTCGGCCGACGGTCTTTCCACCGGTGAGCCGGTGCCTGCGGGCGCCGTGATGGTGGACGGTCTGGGCGTGGGCGACGTGGGCAACGTGGTCCTGCGGGATCGCCGTCATCTGTCTGAGGACGGTCTGGTGATCGTGGTGGCCACCGTCAACTCCCGCACCGGCCAGGTGATGGCTGGGCCGGATCTGGTCTCCCGCGGCTTCGTGTATGTGCGCGAGAGCGAGCAGCTGATGGATGAGGCACGCCGTCTGGTGACCCAGTGCTTTGAGAAGTGTGCCGCCGAGAATGTGCGGGACTGGAACAGCGTGAAGACCCGCGTGCGGGAGGCTCTGTCGTCCTACATCTACCGCAAGACCAAGCGCAGCCCCATGATCCTGCCCATCCTCATGGAGGTCTGACCCCAAACGCAAAGGAGGCTGTTGGGCCATGGATCTGAAACCCCGTTTCACACTGGAGGTATTCGCCGGAGGGATGGTGGTGCTGAGTGCGCTGCTGGCCATTCTGGTGGGCCTGCTGGAGCCGAGGCTGCTCTGGGTGCTGATCCCTCTGGCGGCCCTGGTGGCGCTGGCTGTTCTGCTGCTGGCACGGCGGATGCGCCGTGGGCTTGCCCGGGTGCTGCAGTGCGAGAGCTTTGAAAACAGCCAGGCCCAGCTGAGCCTGGGCGCGCTGGCACTGCCGGTGGCGCTGCTCAGCGGCAAGACCCTGGTGTGGTACAACACCCCCTTCCGCCAGCGCATTCTGGCGGACGAGGACCGGCTGCTTGCTCCGGTGGGCAAGGTGCTCTGCGGGCTGGACCTGCATCAGTGCGGCGAGCCCGCGGGCCAGGTGCTGGAGCACGAAGGCCGCAAATACAATATCTTTGCGTCGGCCACCGCCGGGCGCGAGGCACTTACCGTGCTGTACCTGGTGGACGAGACCGATCTGCGCCAGCGGGCGGCGGAATACGAAGCCACCCGTCCGGCGTATATGATCATCGAGATCGACGCCTACGCCGAGCAGCTGGCCGAGCTGAAGGACTCGGAGAAGGCCCGGGTGCTGGAAGGCATCAACCGGGTGCTGGAAACCTACATCGGCCGCACCACCGGTTTTCTGCAGCGGGTGAGCAACGCCCGCTACATAGCGGTGGTGGAGGAACGCCACATGAAGGAAATGGTGGCGGCAAAATTCGATGTGCTGGACAAGATCCGCGCCCTGGAGGGCGAGGTGAACGTGACGCTGTCCATCGGCGTGGGCCGGGGCGGCGACACCCTGCGCCAGTGCGAGGAGATGGCCCGCCAGTCGCTGGACATGGCCCTGGGCCGGGGCGGCGACCAGGCGGCGGTGAAGACCCCCGAGGGCTTTGCCTTCTACGGCGGCGTGTCCCGCAGTGTGGAAAAGCGCAGCCGAGTCAAGAGCCGCATCGTGGCCAAGGCCCTGTGCGATCTGATCCGCCAGGCGGACAGCGTGCTGATTATGGGTCACCGGATGAGCGACCTGGACTGCGTGGGTGCGGCCATCGGTGTGCTGCGCATCTGCAAAGGGCTGGATGCCCCCGCCGCCATTGTGGTGCGTCGGGAGGCCACGCTGGCCCAGAGCGTGCTGGAGGAATTCCAGGCCGCGGGCCTGGGCGAGGATTTCATCTCGCCGGAGGTGGCGCTGGACGGCATGACCGACAATACCCTGCTTTTGGTGGTGGACACCCACATCAAGGGTCTGCTGGAAAGCGGCGATGTGTACCGCAAATGCCGTCAGGTGGCGGTGATCGACCATCACCGCAAGGCGGTGGGCCACATCGACAACGCGGTGCTGTTCTTCCATGAACCCTATGCCTCCTCCACCTGTGAGCTGGTGAGTGAGCTGCTGCAGTACGTGGAGGGGCAGCAGTTCCGCCCCACCTCTCTGGAGGCGGAGGCCCTGCTGGCCGGCATCATGCTGGATACCCGCAACTTCGGCATTCACACCGGCGTGCGCACCTTTGAGGCGGCGGCCTATCTGCGCCGCATGGGCGCCATGACCGAGCGGGTGAAGCTGCTGTTCAATTCCAGCCTGCAGGAATACACCGCCAAGTCCAATCTGGTGGAAAACGCCGATATCTATATGGGCTGTGCGGTGTCGGTCTCCGGCGAGCTGCCGCCGGATATGGCGGTGGCAGTGCCCCAGGCGGCCAACGACCTGCTCACCATCCAGGGGGTGGGAGCAAGCTTCGTGGCGGTGCAGCAGGGCAGCGGGGTGAACATCTCGGCCCGCAGCATGGGCGCCGTGAACGTGCAGGTCATCATGGAGCAGCTGGGCGGCGGCGGTCATCTGACCATGGCGGGCGCGCAGCTGAAGGACACCACCATCGACGAGGCGGAAAAGCGCATCCGTCAGGCCATTGCCCGCTACCGGCAGGAGCAGGCCGAGGAAGAGGCCCGCTCCGGCAAAAAACGATAAACCCGGCCCCCGCGGCCGGCCAAAATACGCGGCGCTTGTAAGCAGGCGCCGCGCACATAAGGAGAGAGATACCAATGAAGGTCATTCTGAAGCAGGATGTGAAGAACATCGGCAAAAAGGACGAGATCCACGAAGTGTCGGACGGCTACGCCCGCAACTTCCTGTTCCCCCGGGGCTTGGCCGCCGAGGCGGACGCCAGCGCACTGAACCTGGTGCGCACCAAGAACGAGGCCAAGGAGCATCACGCTGCCGAGGCTCTGGCCGCTGCCCAGCAGCTGGCCGCCACCATCAAGGACAAGACCGTTGTGATCAAGAGCAAGGGCAACGGCGGCCGTCTGTTCGGTAAGATCACCTCCAAGGAGGTGGCCCTGCACCTGAGCCAGATGGTGGGCACCGAGATCGACAAGCGCAAGGTGGAGCTGGAGCGGGACATCAAGGAGTTTGGCACCACCAACGCCACCGTGAAGCTGCACCCCGGCGTGACCAGCACCTTTAAGGTGAAGGTCGAGGAGCAGTAAAAAGCGGAACTGCTGCGCCCAGTGGGGCGGCCATGGGGAAGAATGGCCCCGAAGGCTGCGCCCGCTGGGCGCTGCTTGCTGAAAGGCAGGCGGCGGCAAAAAGTCGCAAAAGCCTGCCTGAAAAACCAACCGTAGCGAAAGGGAACGATGCCTGATGCAGGATACAAATTTTGAGCTGGACAGCATGAACCTGGCCGAGCCGTATAATATGGAGGCGGAGCAGTCGGTGCTGGGCGCCGCCCTGCTGGACAGCGAGCGGGTGATGCCCGCGCTGATCAATACCCTCAAGCCGGAGATGTTCTACTCCCGCCAGAACGCCGAGATCTTCAGCCAGATGGTGGAGCTGTATTCCGGCACCGAGCAGCTGGACGCGGTGACCCTGATCGACGCGGTGGCCTCCACCGGCGTGTTCGAGAGCATGGAGGCTGCCAAGGTCTACATTGCCCGTCTGGGTGAGGTGGTGCCCTCCATCAGCAACTTCTCCGCCTATGCTCGCATCGTGGAGGAGAAATACCTCACCCGCCAGGTGATGCAGCTGGCCCAGAACATCCTCAAGCAGTCCAGCGCCCAGCCGGACGCAGACATGCTGCTGGAGAGCGTGGAGCAGCGGCTGACCGACATCCGCTCCAACCAGAAGCGGGAGGAGCTGACCAAGCTGTCCGACGCGTTCCTGGAGACCATGGCCACCCTGCAGAAGATCGCGGGCCCCAACAAGGACAAATACGCCGGTATCCCCACCGGCTTTACCTATCTGGATTCCATCCTCACCGGTCTGGGCCGGTCCGACCTGATCATCCTGGCCGCCCGCCCCGGTATGGGCAAGACCAGCTTTGCGCTGAACATCGCCACCAACGTGGCCAAAAAGAGCCACATCCCGGTGGCCATCTTCAGCCTGGAAATGAGTAAGGAGCAGCTGACCAACCGTATCCTCTCCGCCGAGGCCGGTGTGGACAGCCACTCCTTCCGCTCCGGCGCGCTGAGCGGCAACGACTGGGACGACCTGGCCCATGCCATGGACGTGCTGCACGATGTGCCCATCTTCATGGACGACACCTCCGGCATCACCATCCCCGAGGTGAAGGCCAAGATCCGCAAGATCAACCAGGACCCGGAGAAGACCCCCATCGGCCTGGTGGTCATCGACTACTTACAGCTGATGACCAGCGGCAAGCGCACTGAAAACCGTGTGCAGGAAATCAGTGACATCACCCGAAACCTGAAGATCATGGCGAAGGAGCTGAACGTGCCGGTCATTGCCCTGTCCCAGCTGTCCCGTGCGGCGGAAAAGAGCAGCGGCCGGTCCGACCACCGGCCCCAGCTGTCCGACCTGCGTGACTCCGGTTCCATCGAGCAGGACGCCGACATCGTGCTGTTTTTGTACCGCGAGGGCTACTACACCTCCATGAGCGGCGAGAGCCTGGAGGAGAGCGATTCCAGCACCGCCGAGTGCATCATTGCCAAGAACCGTCACGGCGAGACCGGCAAGGTGGACCTGGGGTGGGACGGCGCGCACACCCGCTTTGTGAACGTGGATTACAACCATGCGGGATGAGTATACGGAGCCGCAGGCCTTTGAGGAGCAGGTGCTGGAGAGCATCCGCAGTCTGAACCTGCTGCAGCCCGGCGACCGGGTGATCGCGGCGGTGTCCGGCGGGGCGGATTCCATGGCCCTGCTGCGCTTTTTCCTGCGCCGGGGCCGGGAGCTGGGCATCACGCTGGAGGCGGCTCACGTGAACCACGGCCTGCGGGACGCGGCAGACGCGGACGAGGCCTTTGTGGCGGAATTCTGTGCAAAAGAGGGCGTGCCGCTGCATTGCCACCGGGCCGGGCGACAGACCGAACGGCGCAGTGAGGAATGGGCAAGGCAGCTGCGCTATGATTTCTTTGAACAGCTGAGGGGAAAAGACCCGGCGGTGAAGATCGCCACTGCCCACACCCTCACCGATCAGGCGGAAACGCTGCTGTTCCGGCTGGCCCGGGGCACCGGGCTGGCGGGGGCGGTGGGCATTCCGCCGGTGCGGGGGCCCTTCATCCGGCCGCTTCTGGAGCTGCCCCGCCAGGCAACGGAGGCCTATTGCCGGGCCACCGGCACCCCCTTCGTGCTGGACGAGACAAACGCCAGCGACGAATACGCCCGCAACCGGCTGCGCAATCAGGTGCTGCCCCAGCTGGAGCAGATCAACCCGGAGGCCCAGCGGGCACTGGGCGAATATTGCCGCCGGGCCCAGGGCTGGCTGCAATATTTTCGCCGCCAGGGGGAACACTTGCTGCAAACGGCCCGCTGCGGTGATGGCTGGAGCGTTTCGGTGCTGCAAAAGGCGGACCCGGTGCTCCGGGCTGAGGCGCTGCGCTGCCTGGTGGAGGAAAAAACCACCCTGCGCCAGGCGGACCTGCCCAAGCTGGAGGCGCTGATCGCGGGCAGCAGCCGTGCGGCCCAGCTGGCCGGCGGCGTGCGCGTTGAGCGGTGCGCCGGGGTGCTGCGCTGGGCGCAAGGCACCGAAGAGCAGCCCGCCCCCCCACAGCCCGCCGAGCCGGGGGAATACCGGCTGCCCGGCGGCTACCGGCTGCGGCTGGAGCTGGCGGAAGGCGAAGAATGTGAACAAATCAAAAAATTTGCCGGGGGCCGGAAAAAAGGCTTAACCAATTGTGTGGATTATGATAGAATAAGGAGTAGTTTGTCTCTGCGTACCCGCCAGCCGGGCGATCGGTTCCAGCCGGAGGGGCGCAGTGGGAGCAAAAGCCTGAAAAAATACTTCAACGAGGCGGGAACACCCGGTGCACAGCGTGCGCTGGCGCCCCTTCTGGCCCAGGGCAGTCAGGTGGTCTGGCTGTGGGGCGGCGGCGTGGCCCAGGGGTATGCCCCCACAAATGCCACCAGCCGCATCCTGGTGATCCGCCCGCTGGAACCAACCGACAAGGAGCAGTGAATAACAATGAGTCAGAGCAACGATATCCTGCAGGTATTACTCACCGAAGAGCAGCTGAAGGCCAAGTGCGCCGAGATGGGCGCCCAGATCACCAAGGATTACCAGGGCAAGAACCTGCTGCTGGTTACCGTGCTGAAGGGCGCGGTGGTCTACCTGGCCGACCTGATGCGCTGCATCGATCTGCCCTGCGCCATCGACTTCATGGTCGTTTCCTCTTACGGCAGCGGCGTGAAGACCAGCGGCGTGGTGAAGATCGTGAAGGACCTGGATCAGGACCTGTCCGGCAAGGACATCCTGATTGTGGAGGACATTCTGGACTCCGGCATGACCCTGAGCTATCTGAAGGGTCTGCTGCAGGGCCGCAACCCCGCCAGCATCCGCATTGCCACCCTGCTGGATAAGCCCAGCCGCCGCAAGGTTGACCTGCAGGCGGACTATGTGGGCTACGAGGTGCCGGACGAGTTCGTGGTGGGCTATGGCCTGGACTACGACGAAAAGTACCGCAACCTGCCCTACGTGGGCATTCTGAAGCCCGAAGTGTACACCAAATAACATGCGCACGGGGGCGCGAAGCAACGGCCGAACCGCGGCCGGGCTCCCGTGCGGAATAGGAGATGAAGTCTTTGCAGCGTAAACCAAAATTCAACGGCATGATCATCGTCGTGCTGCTGGCGCTGAGCGTGTTGGCTCTGAATCTGTGGAGCCTGATGAACACCTCCACCACCACCATGAGCTACTCCCGGGTGCTCAGCTACTTCCAGTCCCAGCAGGTGGTCGGTTTCGAGATGGACCTGAACACCGGCGACATCAAGCTGGCGCTGGTGGAGGGCGACGTGGAGCTGCCCTCCAACGCGGTGGATACCGGCAAGCAGCCCGCCACCCGCGGCCAGCTGGCCCAGGGCGGCATGTTTGATCTGATTCGCAGCCAGAGCCAGAGCACCACCGATGCCAAGGAGACCGTGGATCAGCTGCCCAGCGGCGAGGGCATCTGGCAGGTGGAATACCGCGTGCCCTATTTCAGCATTTTCTACGAAGAGGTGCAGCCCTACGTCCAGGCCTACAACGAGGCCCATCCGGACGCCCCCATGTATCAGGACTACACCCCGGTGAAGAGCAGTGTGCCCATCTGGGACATCATGATGATGGTGGTCATGGTGGGCAGCATGATCTTCATTTTCTACGTGATGTTCAAGGGCAACCAGGGCGGCAACATCATGAATGTGGGCCGCGCCAAGGTGAAGGACCAGAACGACGACAAGCGCAAGACCACCTTTGCCGATGTGGCCGGTGCGGATGAGGAAAAGGCCGAGCTGGAAGAGATCGTGCAGTTCCTCAAAAACCCCAGCCAGTTCAACAGCCTGGGCGCCCGTATCCCCCACGGCGTGCTGCTGGTGGGCCCTCCGGGTACCGGTAAGACCCTGCTGGCCCGTGCCTGCGCAGGCGAGGCGGGCGTGCCCTTCTACTCCATCTCCGGTTCCGATTTCGTGGAGATGTATGTGGGCGTGGGCGCCTCCCGTGTGCGCGATCTGTTCGACAAGGCCAAGAAGACCGCGCCCAGCATCATCTTCATCGATGAGATCGACGCGGTGGGCCGCCAGCGCGGCACCGGTCTGGGCGGCGGTCATGACGAGCGCGAGCAGACCCTGAACCAGATGCTGGTGGAGATGGACGGCTTCGGTGCAAACGAGGGCGTTATCGTCATCGCGGCCACCAACCGTGCCGACATCCTGGACCACGCGCTGCTGCGTCCCGGCCGGTTCGACCGTCAGGTCTATGTGGGCCTGCCGGACGTGAAGGGCCGTGAGGAGATTCTGAAGGTACACACCCGCAAGAAGCCTCTGGCTCCCGATGTGAACCTGAAGACCATTGCTCAGTCCACCGCCGGTTTCGCCGGTGCGGACCTGGAGAACCTGGTGAACGAGGCGGCCCTGCTGGCTGCCCGCCGGGGCAAGAAGGCCATCACGGAAAAGGAAATCGAGGAAGCCTCCATCAAGGTGGTGGCCGGCCCCGAGAAGAAGAGCCGTGTGGTCACCGAGAAGGAGAAGAAGCTCACCGCGTACCACGAGGCAGGCCACGCCATCACCAGCTGGTTCTGCCCCACCAACGACCCGGTGCATCAGATCAGCATCATTCCCCGCGGCCAGGCGGGCGGCTACACCATGTACCTGCCCGACAAGGACGCCAGCTACGTGACCAAGACTGCCATGCAGGAGCGCATCGTGAGCCTGCTGGGCGGCCGCGTGGCCGAGAGCCTGGTGCTGGATGATATCTCCACCGGCGCGTCCAACGACCTGGAGCGCGCCACCCAGACCGCCCGCAGCATGGTTACCCGCTACGGCTTCTCCGAGCGGCTGGGCCCTGTGGTGTACGGGTCCGACCCGGAGGAGACCTTCCTGGGCCGTGATTTCAGCCAGGGCAAGGGCTATTCCGATTCCATCGCCGCCGAGATCGACAGCGAGATCCGGGACATCGTGGACGAAGCCTACGAGAGAGCCCGCCGCATCCTGAGCGACAACATGGATAAGCTGCATGTGGTGGCTGCCGAGCTGATCAAACGGGAGAAGCTGTCCGGCGAGGAGTTCAAGACCCTGATGGAGGGCGGCACCCTGCCCGAGGCCGAGCAGTCCGCACCGGCGGCAGCACCCGCCGAGCCTGCGCAGCCCGCAGAGCCCGCCCAGGCCGCTGAGCCTGCCCAGCCCGCCGAACCTGCGGAGACTGCCGAGCCTCTGCCGGAGCAGCCGGACCAGGGCGAAAAGCCCGAGGGCTCCCTGTAACAGGAAAGGAGTAACGCTCTTATGGAAGAGAATTTCGACCTTTTGGCCCAATCCCGCGCCAACTATTACACCAAGGGCAGCCCCATTCAGTTCGTGAAGGTGGAGCTGCTGAAGGGTGATCAGAGCGGCGACATCGCGGTTTGCCTGTCCTTTAAAAACATTTCCAGCCAGCCGGTCACCGGCCTGCTGGTGGAGTTCAAGTGCAAGGACCGCACCGGCACCGTGGTCTGCCAGGACCGGTTTGAATACCAGGGCCTGAACGCCGCCAATGGCCAGATTTTCGGCTCGGACGATGCGGTTTACATCAGTCAGGCTCCCGTGGGCAGTGTTGAAGTGGACCTGCTCGAGGCCTACCTGGCCGACGGTACCGCTCTGGATCTGACCGGTTATGTGCGCACCCGCCTGCCTGCGCCGAAAAAGCTGCCGGAGGACCTGGCCCAGAAGCTGAGCGAGCGCACCGGCAAGGAGGGGCTGCAGTTTGTGCCCCAGGTGCTGGATCAGGGCTGGTACTGCGCCTGCGGTGCCTTCCATCCCCGTGAGGAAAGCGGCGTGTGGTGCAGCGAGTGCGGCTCCGACCGCATCCTGCTGCAGAACACCCTGTCCAGCATGCTGCAGGCGGCGCAGACCGCCCAGCAGCCTGCGGCGGACCAGCAGCCCACCCGCATGGTACCCCCGGTTCGCCCGGAGGAGCCCACCCGCGCGGTGCCCCCGCTGCGCAACCAGCCGGACCCCAGCTACGATGTGCCTCCGCTGCATCCCGACGAAGAGGATGACTCGGACATGACCCTGGCCGATGACCGGGGCCGCGGCCGCTATGCTGCTTCCCGTCTGGGCTTCCATGAACAGGATGCCTATGAGGACGAGAACGGCTACGAGGAGGAGTACGAGGAATACGAGGACGAGGAGATGGACCCCCGGGACGTGATCGCAGAAAAGATCATCCGCTGGGCCCCGCCCATCACCGCCGTGCTGTGTGCCATCGTGGCCCTGATCGGCTTCCTGCTGGCCTGATTTCGGCGCTGAATCATCGAAAAAGAAAAAGACCTTCCGCATTGCAGTGCGCAGTGCGGGAGGTCTTTCTTTCGCCGTGGAAGAGGTTCAGTGCATGGGCAGACCGGCCACCGAACGGCGTGGAACGCCTGAGAAAAGAAGCGAAATGCAGGACCAAAAAGGCCGGAAAACCGCTGCCTGATGGCCTGCAAACGGCCCGGCAGAGCGCTCCGCCGGGCCCGGCCTGCCTTGACATTTTCTGCCGGGGCGTGGTTAAATAATATGGTATGCATTCAAGAAAATAAGAAAATCCCCGGTGCGCGAGGGCTTGCCTGCGGCGCAGACAGAGGGGGAGAACGGGGGAGAGAAGCCCCCAAAACCAACAGGAGGTAGAACAGGTTGGCCAAAAAACAGGAATATGGCAACGACAGTATTTCCAGCCTGAAGGGCGCGGACCGGGTGCGCAAACGCCCTGCCGTTATCTTTGGCTCGGACGGCGTGGAGGGCTGCGCCCATTCCATCTTCGAGATCCTTTCCAACTCCATCGACGAGGCCCGCGAAGGCTACGGCGAGAAGATTCTGCTCACCCGCTTTGCGGACGGCAGCATCCAGGTGGAGGATTTTGGCCGGGGCATCCCGGTGGACTATAACCCCAAGGAGCAGCGCTACAACTGGGAGCTGGTGTTCTGCGAGATGTACGCCGGCGGCAAGTACTCTGCCGGGGAGGACAACTACGAGTATTCCCTGGGCTTGAACGGCCTGGGCCTGTGCGCCACCCAGTACGCCAGCGAGTGGATGACCGCCGACATTTACCGGGACGGCTTCCACTATCATCTGGACTTCAAGCAGGGCGAGCCTGCGGGCGAGATGGTGAAGGAGCCCTTCAAGGGCCGCCGCACCGGCAGTATCATCCGCTGGAAACCGGACACCCAGGTGTTCACCGACGTGAACGTGCCCACCGAGTATTTCACCGACACCATGAAGCGGCAGGCGGTGGTCAATGCGGGCCTGGATCTTGTCTTTGTGGACCAGACCGGCCCGGAAAAGCAGACCATCGAGTTCCGCTACGAAAAGGGCATTGAGGACTATGTGAACGAGACTGTGGGCCTGGATTACATCACCCCCACCCGCTACTGCGAGTCCACCGCCACCGGCCGGGATCGGGAGGACCAGCCGGACTACCGGGTGAAGATGAGCGCCGCCTTCTGCTTCTCCAACAAGGTGCAGATGCTGGAATACTACCACAACTCCAGCTGGCTGGAGCACGGCGGCAGCCCGGACCGTGCGGTGCGCACCGCCTTTGTGAACCAGATCGATAACTTTTTGAAGACCAAGGGCCTGTACAAAAAGAACGAGAGCAAGATCACCTTTGCCGACGTGCAGGACTGCCTGGTGTATGTGTCCAGCACCTTCTCCACCCGCACCAGCTACGAGAACCAGACCAAGAAGGCCATCACCAACAAGTTCGTGGCCCAGGCCATGACTGAGTTTTTGAAGCACAATCTGGAGGTCTACTTCCTGGAGAACCCGGAAGAGGCCCAGAAAATCTGCCAGCAGGTGCTCATCAACAAGCAGAGCCGCGAGCATGCGGAAAAGACCCGCCAGAGCATCAAGAAGACGATGACCAGCCAGATTGACATCGCCAACCGGGTGCAGAAGTTCGTGGACTGCCGCACCAAGGACGTGAGCCGCCGCGAGCTGTACATCGTGGAGGGTGATTCCGCCATGGGTGCGGTCAAGACCAGCCGGGACTCCGAGTTCCAGGGCATTATGCCGGTGCGCGGCAAGATTCTGAACTGCCTGAAGGCGGACTATGACCGCATTTTCAAATCCGATGTTATCACCGACCTGATCAAGGTGCTGGGCTGCGGCGTGGAGCTGGGCGGCAAGGCCAAAAAGGACCTGGCCACCTTCAACCTGGAAAACCTGCGCTGGAACAAGGTGGTCATCTGTACCGATGCCGACGTGGACGGTTACCAGATCCGCACCCTGATCCTGACCATGCTCTACCGGCTCACCCCTACCCTGATCAACGAGGGCTATGTGTACATCGCTGAAAGCCCGCTGTACGAGATCAATACCAAAAACAAGACCTACTTTGCCTACACCGAGCCGGAAAAGGCGAACATCCTTTCCCGCATCGGCAAGGAGAAGTATACCATCCAGCGCTCCAAGGGCCTTGGTGAGAACGACCCGGAGATGATGTGGCTCACCACCATGAACCCGGAGAGCCGCCGTCTGATCAAGGTGAACCCGGAGGATGTGGAGCACACCGCCGCCGTGTTCGATCTGCTGCTGGGCGACAACCTGGCCGGCCGTAAGGAGCACATTGCCCAGCACGGCGTGGAATACCTGGACGACCTGGATCTTTCGTAAGGGGAGGAGAGAAGAGCAATGGCAAAAAAACAGACCAAACGCGCCACCCCCGCCCGGCCCCAGCTGGGCGATAACGTGGAGATCCTGGACGCGGGCGTTGTAATCCAGAGCCCCATCACCGAGACCCTGGAAAAGAACTACATGCCCTACGCCATGAGCGTCATCGTCTCCCGCGCACTGCCGGAGATCGACGGCTTCAAGCCCGCTCACCGCAAGCTTTTGTACACCATGTACGGCATGGGCCTGTTAAAGGGCGCCCGCACCAAGAGCGCCAACATCGTGGGCAGCACCATGCACCTGAACCCCCACGGCGACGCGGCCATCTACGAAACCATGGTGCGCATGGGCCGGGGCAACGAGAGCCTGCTGGTGCCCTTTGTGGATTCCAAGGGCAACTTCGGCAAGGCCTACAGCCGGGATATGGCCTACGCCGCCAGCCGATACACCGAAGCCAAGCTGGAGGCGGTGTGCGAGGAGCTGTTCCGGGACATCGACAAGGACACCGTGGACTTCGTGCCCAACTACGACGGCACCACCACCGAGCCCACCCTGCTGCCGGTGACCTTCCCCACCATTCTGGCCAACAACACCCTGGGCATCGCCGTGGGCATGGCCTCCAACATCTGCTCCTTCAACCTGGCGGAGCTGTGCGAGACCACCGTGGCCCTGATGCGCCACCCGGATCACGACCTGCTCACCACCCTGCCCGCTCCGGATTTTGTGGGCGGCGGTGAAATTCTGTACAACGAGGCCGAGCTGCGCAAGATCTACGAGACCGGCCGCGGCAGCGTGCGGGTGCGCGCCCAGTACCGTTACGAGAAGGACGGCAACATGCTGGAGATCACCCGCATTCCTCCCACCACCACGGTGGAGGCGGTGATGGACAAGATCGCCGAGCTGGTAAAGACCGGCAAGATCAAGGAAATCAGCGACATGCGCGACGAGACCGATCTGAACGGCCTCAAGCTGACCATTGATCTGAAGCGCGGCCAGGACCCGGACAAGCTGATGCAGAAGCTGTTCCGCACCACCCCTTTGGAGGACAGCTTCGCCTGCAACTTCAACCTGCTCATCGGCGGCCAGCCCCGAGTGCTGGGCGTGCGGCAGATTCTGAACGAGTGGGTGGCCTTCCGGGTGGAATGTGTGCGCCGCCGCACCTATCACGACCTGCAGGGCAAGCAGAAGCGCCTGCACCTTTTGAAGGGCCTGGAGACCATTTTGCTGGATATCGACAAGGCCATCCGCATCGTGCGGGAGACCGAGGAGGACGCCGAAGTGGTGCCCAACCTGATGATCGGCTTCGGCATCGACGAGACCCAGGCCGAGTACGTGGCCGAGATCAAGCTGCGCCATCTGAACCGGGAATACATCCTCAAGCGCACCCAGGAGATTGCTGACCTGGAGGCCGAGATCGCCCGCCTGGAGGACATTCTGAAATCCGAGGCCAAGATCCGCCGCATCATCATTGATGAGCTGAACGCGGTGGCCAAGAAATACGGCCAGCCCCGCCGCTGCACGATTCTGTACGACGTGGAGACCGCGGACTCCACCGCCGAGGAGGAGAGTCTGCCGGATTACCCGGTCACCGTGTTCTTCACCCGGGAGGGCTACTTCAAGAAGATCACCCCCCAGTCGCTGCGCATGAGCGGCGAGCAGAAGCTCAAGGAGGGTGACGAGGTGGTGCAGCAGATCGAGACCCGCAACGACGCCTGGCTGCTGTTCTTCACCGACCAGCGGCAGGTGTACAAGTGCCGCGCGGCGGATTTTGCCGACACCAAGGCCAGCGTGATGGGCGAGTTCGTGGCGGCCAGCCTGGGCATGGACGAGGGCGAGCTGCCGGTCTACATGGCGGTCACCCTGGATTACAAGGGCTACATGCTGTTCGCCTATGCCAACGGCAAGTTCGCCAAGATCCCCATGAACAGCTACGCCACCAAGCAGAACCGCAAAAAGCTGCTCAAGGCCTACAGCGACAAGGAGCAGCTGGCCTGCATGGTGCAGCTGCCCGAGGAGACCGAGCTGGCGGTTCGCACCAGCGGCGGCCGGATGCTGCTGGCCCACACCACCCAGATCGCCGAAAAGCAGACCCGCGACACCGCGGGCGTGGCGGTGATCACCCTGAAGAAAAACCAGCACATCGAATGGGTCAAGCCCGCCGCTGAGCTGGAGCTGGCCAACCCCCACCGTTACCGGGTGCGCAGCCTGCCCGCCGCAGGCGCTCTGGTGCGGGAGGAGGACGTGGCCGAGCAGCTGCAGCTGGGCCAGTAAAACCGGGTAAAACCCTTGCATTTTGCGGGTCTGTGTGGTATCATCATACTTGCATATTAGCGTGTATAAAAAGCGGAGGAGCGTTTACACTATGAGTATCATCGAGATCATCAGCGGTGTCGTGCTGATTCTGGCCGCCATCGTGATCGTATTTTTAACCCTGTCCCAGGAGTCCAAGGGCCGCGGCCTGTCCGGCGCCATTGCCGGTGAGGGCGGCATGATGGAAGCCGGCCGTACCCGTGCCAAGGACGTGAAGCTCGCCAAGTACACCAAGATCGTGGGCATCGTTTTCTTTGTTGTCATGATCGCGGTCAGCGTGCTGAGCGTTATGAGCATGAACTAACAAGCAAGAGGGCCCGCATTGTGCGGGCCCTTTTTGTCTTTACACGGCCCGGCGCGAGGGGCGCAGGGCCCAGAGAGGGAGGGAAACGCCATGTCCATTCGATCCAAAATCCTGCGGGAGCTGGAGAAAAAGCCCAGGCGTCTCAAAGAACTGAAGGACAAGCTGGGCAACGACAAAAAGGTGCAGCAGACGGTGGAGGAGCTGCAGAAAAAGGGCAAGATCGGCCAGAAGAGCGGCGCCTATTTCCTGGCGAAGGATGCCAAGGCCGAGGGCACGCTGGAGTGCGTGCTGGTCAAGCTGGGGCCCAGCTTTGGCTTTGCCGCGCCGGAAAACGACCAGAAGGGCGATATCTTCATTCCCGGCCGGGCGCTGTGCGGTGCACTGCCCGGCGACCGGGTGATGGTGAAGCTGTTCGACCGGCCCAAGGTGCCCGGCTCCCGGGAGGGCGAGATTCTGGCAGTGGTGCAGCCCCGCAAAAACTTTGTGGGCACCATTGTGCGGGAGAAGGAGCGGCTGTATCTTTTGCCGGACGAATGCCCCTTTGTGCGCCTGCAGGTGAAAAAGAGCGCCGCGGGCGGCGCATCGGACGGCGACAAGGCAGCGGTGGAGCTGCTGAGCCGGGGCGAGGATTATGAGGACCACCGGGTGGGCGTGGCGCTGCGCTTCGGCAGTGCCCAGGCCGCCAAAAACTGCGCCAAGGCGCTGCTGTACGCCGCCGGTGTGGACCGGCACTTCCCCGAAAAGGTGAAGGCTGAGGCCCGCAAGCTGGAGGGTATCCAGCCCTCGGACCTGAAAAAGCGCACCGATCTGCGCAGCTGGCCCATCTTCACCATCGACGCCGCCTCCACCAAGGACATCGACGATGCCATTTCGCTGCTGGCAGTGGAAAACGGCTGGGAGCTGGGGGTGCACATCGCGGATGTGAGCCATTATGTGAAACCGGGCAGCGAGCTGAACAAGGAGGCCATGCGCCGGGGCACCTCCATCTATTACGCGGACAGCGTGATCCCCATGCTGCCCCGCCAGCTCTCCAACGGGCTGTGCAGCCTGAACCCGGGCGAGGACCGGCTGGCCTTCTCCTGCATCATGCAGCTGACCGAGGATGGACAGCTGCGGGACTTCCGGTTTGAAAAGACCGTGATCCGCAGCCGGGTCAAGGGCGTTTACAGTGAGCTGAATCAGCTGCTGGCCGGGGACGAGACCCCCGAGCTGGTAGAAAAATACGAGGAGGTGTGGCCTCAGCTGCCCCTGATGCAAAAGCTCTATGAGCAGCGGGCAAAGCTGCACCGGGAGCGGGGCGGCATCGAGCTGGAGACCGAGGAGGCCAAGCTGGTGCTGGACGAGGAAGGCCGCTGCGTGGACATTCAGCGCCGCAGCCGCGGGGTGACCGAGTGCATGATCGAGGAATTCATGCTGCTGGCCAACCAGTGCGCGGCCCAGCTGGCCCGCCGCAATCAGCTGCCCTTCGTCTACCGGGTGCACGAGGCCCCCAACCCGGAGCGGGTGGAGCGGCTGACCGGTATGCTGCGGGTCTGCGGCCTGCCGGACCACTTTGCCGGCGAAGCGCCCACCCAGAAGGAACTGGCCGCCCTGCTGGATTCCACCCGGGGCACCGACCTGCAGCCGGTGGTGCACACCGGCGTGCTGCGGGCCATGGCCAAAGCCTGCTATGAGCCGGAGCCCAAGGGCCATTACGGCCTGGCGCTGGAGGATTACACCCACTTTACCAGCCCCATCCGCCGCTATCCGGACCTGGCCATCCACCGTATCCTCAGCGACTGGCTGGGCGGCACCAGCCTGGAGGAGCTGAACCGGCGCTATGCCTGGTTTGCCCGGGAGGCCAGCGCCCAGTCCAGCGCCTGCGAGGTGGCGGCCATGCAGCTGGAGCGCTCCACCGAAGCCTGCTATAAGGCGGAATACATGCACGCCCATCTGGGCGAGGTGTTCGAGGGCGTGGTCTGCGGCGTGGCGCCCCAGGGCATCTATGTGGAGCTGGAGAACACCGTGGAGGGCCTGGTGCACGCCGAGAGCATCTGCAAGGGCGAGCCCCAGCTGATCGAATCCATGCGTCTGAAGGACCCGGTGAGCGGCCGCCAGTGGAGCCTGGGCGACCGGGTCCGCGTCCGGGTGGACCGGGCGGACGTGGCCCTGGGCCGGGTGGATTTTGCCCTGGAAGAAACCGAGTAACCCCAAATGCGGGCGGACCAAACAGGCCCGCCCGTTTTCTGTGACGGATGTCCTTGCCTGTTCGGGCCCCGGTTGTGTTAGAATGGGACACAGAGGAAAGAGCGGCAGAATTCGCCGCACCACCCCCAACAAAGGAGAAGCATTGATGAAGCGTACCCCCTTGAAGGTGGCCATTGCGGCCATTTGTTTTGTGAATCTGCTGTATATGATCCCGTCGGTGGCAGTGTCCGGCATGGTGGCTGCCTTTCCGGACCAGCCCCAGAACACGGTGCTGCTGTTGCTCACGCTGCCCAACCTGACCGGCATCGCGGGCATTGTGGCCGAGCCCTGGCTGGAGAAACGGTTCAGCCGCCGCCAGCTTTCCATCACGGCGCTGGCTGTGTTTTTCGGTTCGGGCCTTGCAAGCTTTGTGCTGCGGGAAAATCTGCCCGCCCTGATCGCCGCCAGCGTGGTCATGGGCGCGGCCTACGGCATGCAGGCCACCCTCTATCCGCTGCTGGTGAACGATGGCTTTGAAGGCGAGGAGCGCAGCCGGGTGATGGGTATGGTCACCGGTATGCTGCAGCTGGGCCGTGTGGCCGCCACTTTGGTGGGCGGCGTGCTGGCCCGCCAGGACTGGTACAATGTGTACCTGTGCTTTCTGGCGGTGCTGGTGCCGCTGGTACTGGCGGTGCTGTTCCTGCCCCGCCAGAGCCACGGCCAGGAGCTCCCGCAGGAAGAGGGCGACTGGTTCAGCCTGTCCGGTGCGGTGCGGCTGGCAGTGGAGGGCTTTGCCTTCGCGGCTCTGTTTTATATGGTAAACACCCACCTTTCCCTGTATGTGGAGGGCTACGGCCTGGGCGATACCGCCCTCACCGGTGTGATCAGCGCGGCGGGCTGCGTGCTGGCGGGGCTGATTTCCACCGGCTTTGCCTGGTTCGAGCGCCGCACCGGCCGCTTTACCATGACCTGGGCCTTCGGCATTCTGGGTGCGCTGTATCTGGCGGGCAGCCTGTGGATCAGCCTGCCCGGCGCAGTGCTGTGCGTGGCGGGTGCGTTTCTGGGCATGGGCCTGTTCAGCCCCAACCTGATGCTGGGCTTCTCCCGCTGCGCGGGACCCCGCCGCCTGGCCGCCGTCACCGCCGCGGTTCTCACGGTGGTGAACGTGGGCTATTTCGCCTCGCCCTACATCACCGGCTTTCTGGCAGGCTTTGTGGGTGAGAACCCGGCGGATGTATTCCGGGTCGCGGGTGTGCTGGGCCTTGTCTGTGCGCTGGGCTCGGCGCTGGCCAGCCGCAAGCCCCAGGCGCCGCTGCAGGCCGCGCAGGAGCAGGTGAGGTAAAAGGATGGAAAACAGGCAGGACCGGCTGGAACAATACTGGAAGCAGCTGGAGGATTTTGGGCTGGAGCGGAAGGATTACCCGGATGCCCGCCTGCGCCAATACCGGCGGGGGGATTTCCTCTGCCGTCAGGGCTGCCCCATGGAGGAGCTGCTCTTTGTGGTGGAGGGCCGGGTGAAGGTGTGTGCCGTCACCCCGGCGGACAAGACCCTGCTGTTCTGCTACAACGGGCCCGGTACCCTGGTGGGTGAGGTGGAGCTGATGACCGGCGAGGCCGTCACCACCAGCCTGCAGGCGGACAGCACCGTGCGCTGCGTGGCGCTGCCCATGCAAAAATACGCCGCCAGCCTGCGGGGGAACATCCGGTTCATGAACCGGGTGGCCCACATGCTGGCCCAGATCGTGGCCCGCAACGCGGTGAACGATACCCTCAATATTCTGGCACCGCTGGAAGCCCGGCTTCGGGCCTATATCGCCCGAAGCCAGCGGGAGGGCGTGTTCACCGGCCGACTCACCGAGACCGCCGAATATCTGGGGGTGAGCTACCGTCACCTTCTGCGCACCATGAACGAGCTGTGCGCCCGGGGCATCCTGGAAAAGACCCGGGACGGTTACCGCATCCTGCAGCCGCTGGAGCTGGACCGGCAGCAGGAGGAAGGGGAATGGAGCGTTCCCCGCACCAAAGAGTAAAAAATAACCGCTTGCTTTGCAACACACAAAGCGAGCGGTTATTTTTTGCATGCAGACGGAATCGAACCGGGTCTACCGGGCCATACTGGAAGCATATCCATAAACAGGAAGGATTCGAAGGGAGTGGATCGCCAATGATGGAAGCTGCCGCCAAACGCCCGCCCGCACTGCAGCGGGTGGCCCGGGCCCTGACCGAGGACCGGCAGGAGCGGCTGGACCGGGAGGCATGCCGGGTGCTGCCGTTAGAAGAGCAGCTGCGTCGCTGCCTTGCGCAGATGCGTCAGAACCAGATGTGCTTTGATCTGGAGACGGAACCGGAATTGATCGACGCGCTGATCTATGAGTATCAGGCCATCCAAAGCCGCTACCGCTACTATCAGCGCAAGGCCCGGGCCCAGGGGCTGCGGGCCATTCTGTGACAGCGCTGGCCCTGGGAGCAGGCGTGCTGCTGGTGGCGGTGGGGCTGGCCGCGGGGCACAGCCGCCGCCCGCTGCGCACGGCCCTGAGCGCGGCGCTCACTGGAATGGGGGCGCTGGGGGCGGTGAACCTGCTGGCGCCGGTCACCGGGGTGAGCCTGGCGCTGAACTGGGCCACCAGCTTTATGGCGGTGGTGCTGGGCGCGCCGGGGGTCATCACCCTGCTGTTGCTGGACCTGCTTTTAGGGCTTTGAACGTCAAAAAGGGCGTGTTTCCCAAACGGGAAACACGCCCTTTTTGATAGAAAACGACCGGACCGTAAGCCGGGTTCTGTATTAAACGGCAATCTGTCTAGACCCTGCGTTGCCGCAGGGTTCATGCCACCTCCGGGGCGCGCGGGGAGCGCTGTATGCCCCATACGGGTGTTGCTTCTGGTAGGGTTTACATAGCCGCAAAGTCGCCAGTGCGCTGGTGAGCTCTTACCTCGCCTTTCCATCCTTACCGCAAAACGCGGCGGTTTCTTTCTGTTGCACTATCCCTGGGGTCGCCCCCGGCTGCCGTTAGCAGTTACCATTCCCCTGTGAAGCCCGGACTTTCCTCAGAGCGAACGCAATGCCGCCCCGCTGCCGTATGTTCCACTCGTTTTCCGTTCCATATTGTATCACACAACGGCTTTGGGCGCAAGCCCGGACCGAAAACCCGGGCGTTTTGGGAAAAGTATGACTGATTCGCCAAAGCGTTTTGTAAATTTGCACAAAAAATATTGGCTGGGGTGCCGGAAAAACTGCTTTGCCGGGAAAAGTTTTTTCTTGCAAACACTTTAATACGGTTTTATAATAAAATGCATAGCAGTGCAGCAGGGCTTTGGCCCTGATCGATAAACGCGATAGATCTGATCCGCTGCCTATCAATGATGATCGTTTGAAAGGGGAAGTACGTTATGTTCAAAAACGATTACCTGGCCCGTGTATATGCACAGGTGGAAGCCCGCAACCCCAACGAGCCTGAGTTCCTGCAGGCTGTGCGCGAGGTTCTGGAGAGCCTGCAGACCCTGGTGGAAAAGCACCCGGAGTATGAGAAGAACGGCGTTCTGGAGCGCATGGTGGAGCCCGAGCGCTTCATCCAGTTCCGTGTTTCCTGGGTGGACGACGCCGGTAAGGTCCAGGTGAACCGTGGCTACCGCGTTCAGTTCAACAGCGCCATCGGCCCCTACAAGGGCGGCCTGCGCCTGCATCCCAGCGTGAACGCCTCGGTCATCAAGTTCCTGGGCTTCGAGCAGACCTTCAAGAACAGCCTGACCGGCCTGCCCATGGGCGGCGGCAAGGGCGGCTCTGACTTCGACCCCAAGGGCAAGAGCGATGCGGAGATCATGCGCTTCTGCCAGAGCTTCATGACCGAGCTGAGCAAGCACATCGGCCAGTTCACCGACGTTCCCGCCGGCGATATCGGCGTGGGCGGCCGTGAGATCGGCTACATGTACGGCCAGTACAAGCGCCTGCGCAACGAGTTCACCGGCGTGCTCACCGGCAAGGGCCTGAACTGGGGCGGCAGCCTGGCCCGCACCGAGGCTACCGGCTACGGCCTGTGCTACTTCACCCAGGAAGCTCTGCAGTGCATGCGGTCCGACAGCTTCGAGGGCAAGACGGTTGTGATCAGCGGCAGCGGCAACGTGGCCATCTACGCCTGCCAGAAGGCCACCGAGCTGGGCGCCAAGGTAGTCGCCATGAGCGATTCCACCGGCTATGTATACGATCCCAACGGCATTGATCTGGACCTGATGAAGGACATCAAGGAGGTCCGCCGCGCCCGCATCGTGGAGTACGCCAACGCCAAGGAGAGCGCCACCTTCACCGAGGGCTGCAAGGGCATCTGGACCATCCCCTGCGACATCGCCCTGCCCTGCGCCACCCAGAATGAGCTGGACGGCGAGAGCGCCAAGACTCTGGTTGCCAACGGCTGCACCGTGGTGTGCGAGGGCGCCAACATGCCCAGCACTCCCGAGGCCATCGAGATCTTCCTGGCCAACAACGTGCTGTATGGTCCCGCCAAGGCGGCCAACGCCGGCGGTGTTGCCACCAGCGGCCTGGAGATGAGCCAGAACAGCCTGCGCCTGTCCTGGACCTTCGAGGAAGTGGACGAGCGCCTGAAGGGCATCATGAAGGGCATCTTCCACGCTGCCTACGATGCTTCCGTAGCCTGCGACGCCCCCGGCAACCTGATGGTGGGCGCCAACGTGGCCGGCTTCATCAAGGTGGCCGACAGCATGATCGCTCAGGGCATCGCCTACTAATCATTGCATTTTCTTTGGGGCACCCCGCGCGGGTGCCCCTTTTTGTTTGCCCGACAGTGCGGGAAAATGCTATAATGCCAGTACAACAGCAAAACCAACGAAAGAGGGAAAGGACCCCATGGAACTGAGCTTTATTGTGCCGCCCCGCTTTGAGGGCGGCTGCCTGCGGGATTTTCTGCGGGCCAGCGGCGTGTCGGCCACGCTGATCAAGGCGGTGAAAAATGAGACCGGCGGCTTCTGGGTGGAGGACGGCCCCGCCCGTACCTGTGACACGGTGCACGCCGGGCAGATGGTCACCTTTGTATTGCCGCCGGAAAAGCCCACCACCGTGGAGCCCCAGGACATCCCGCTGACCATCGCCTACGAGAGCCAGCACGTGATGGTGCTGGAAAAGCCCGCGGGCATGGCAGTGCATCCCACCCTGAATTATGCGGACGGCACCCTGGCCAATGCCTATATGGGGCTGCTGCGCCAACGGGGGCAACAGGGCGTGTTCCGGCCGGTGAACCGCATTGATAAGGACACCTCCGGCCTTGTGCTCTGCGCCAAAAACGCCTATGCCGCCCCGCTGCTGTCCAAAGGGGTGAGCAAGGTATACCGGGCGGTGCTGGAGGGGTGCCCGACCCAGAAAGAGGGGCAGATCGACGCGCCCATCGCCCGGGCGCCGGGGAGCATCATCCTGCGGCAGGTGGCTCCGGAGGGCAAGCCCAGCCACACCTGCTATACGGTGGAGCAGGAGAAAAACGGCCTGTGCCTGGTGGCGGCGGTTCCGATCACCGGACGCACCCATCAGCTGCGGGTGCACTTTGCCCACATCGGCTGCCCGCTGGCCGGGGATGAGCTGTACGGTGGAAGCCGGGAGCGCATCGGCCGTCAGGCGCTGCACTGCGCCCGGATGGAGTTCACCGAGCCGGGCACCCAAAAAACCGTGGTGGTGGAAAGCCCGCTTCCGCCGGATATGCAGAGCCTGCTGGAATAAAATCACAAGGGCGGCGCGTCCCCGCAGAGGGGCTGCGCCGCCCTTTGCTCTGCCGGAAAAAGTTTGAAAACCCTGTGAAAATGGCTGCCCGCCGGTTGCCTTTTGTTCTACAAGTTGTCTATAATGATATTGTACACTTTGTAGAAGAAAGGCGGAGGGCGCTTTTTTATGGCACAATGCGTGGAAAACAAAACCCCGAACGGGCGGAAAAACGGCAGAGAGCGGTGGCTCCGGCTGCGGGCGGCGGCGGTCCGCCTGGCAAAGCGGCTGCGCTTTGGCCGGGGTGCGGCGGTGCTGGGGCAGTTTCTCTACGATGTGGGATTCTGGGGCGAATACACCGCCCGGCGGCTGGTACGGGGAAGCTGGAAGGCCTGCTGCTTTCTGGGGCGGCGCTGCGTCCTGGTCTGGAAGCGGGCATCCGGTCTGGTAACCGGCGCGCTGAAAACCGGTGTGCAGGATATGACCGCGCCGTTCACCCGCATGGCCAGCGGGGCGAAAAACATCCGCGCCCATGTGCAGGAGGAAAAGCAGGCAGGCACGGCCCATGCGGCCAGGGAGGGCCTGCGGTACTTTGCCCTGGGCGTACACAAATATTTCCCGCTTTTGGGCCGTGCGGCTGCCTATGTGCTGCCGGTGGCGGCGCTGGCGGTGTTCGGCTATACGGTACATACCGTGCTGGAATACAACTATGTTCTGGCGGTGGAAGTGAACGGCAGCGTGGTGGGCTATGTGCAGACCGAG
>NZ_NFHD01000014.1 GCF_002159185.1 Gemmiger sp. An87 | reverse complement strand
TTTTGAAAAAAGTTAACCGGGGATTCGAACCCGAAAGGGTGATTGCCGTGAAGAAAACCTGCCGGTGGCAGGTTTTTAGGCGATCTGCGCGCCGGGGCTATGCTCCAAGTGCGGGAAGCTTTGCGCAGCAAAGATTTCCAAATCCCTCTCTTTCCGCCAGAAAAATCCGTAAGCTGAAAGGCTTGCGGATTTTTTTCGTTTCAAACAAAACGCCTGAACGACACATATAAAAATATCCCCCGGCTGTAAGACCGGGGGATATTTAAAAGGCGGAGATTACTTCTCAGCGATGGCTTCGATCTCGCACAGTGCGCCCTTGGGCAGGTCCTTCACGGCCACGCAGCTACGGGCGGGCTTGGAGGTGAAGTACTTGGCGTACACTTCGTTGAAGGCGGCAAAGTCGCTCATGTTGGCCAGGAAGCAGGTGGTCTTCACGACCTTGTCCAGGCCGGAACCGGCAGCCTCCAGAATGGCGCCAACGTTCTTGCAGCTCCACTCAGCCTGAGCAGCGATGCCTTCGGGCATGGTGCCGGTAGCGGGGTCAACAGGCAGCTGGCCGGAGGTGATCACCAGATCACCCACAACAAAACCCTGAGAGTAGGGGCCAATGGCGCCGGGAGCGTTTTTGGTATCAATGATAGTCATGATAGAAGTCCTCCTTGGATCAAATCTTAGGGCAGTCCATTATGTGAAAAACACAATAATGAAGCTGCTTAACTACGTCTATAACTATAGCAACTTTGCAGTCAAAAAGCAATAGGTTTTGAGGCCGGTTCCGATTAAGCGGCTTCGCCCTTTGCCTTCACGGCCTTTACCAGCCAGTCCTTGCCCTCGACCATACGGGCTACCATCATGGAAGCGATGGTATCGCCGGAGGCGTTCAGGCAGGTGGCAGCGGGGTCAAACAGGAAGCCCAAGGTGGCGATCAGGGGGAAGGCCTCGGCGGGGAAGCCGAACATGCTTACGATGAGCATCTCGCCAACCAGGCCGCCGCCGGGAGCACCGGACAGAACGAATGCGGACAGAATCGCAACCACAATAGCCATGGCATAGGTGCTCACGCCGGTGAAAGACATGTTGAACACGCCGAACAGGAAGGCAATTTTTGTAATGGAGCTCAGCACAGAGCCATCCATATGCATGGTGCAGCCCATGGGCAGAACCAGGTCACTCACGTCCTTGGGAACGCCGATCTTATCGCAGGTTTCTTTGTTAACGGGCAGAGTTGCGGCAGAGCTCTGGGTGGCAAAGGCGGTCACAGCGGGGGTGAAAATGTATTTCAGCATCCGTTTTACACCCAGCTTACCGGCGGCAAAGAAAGCATACAGGGGGAAGAATACCACCACATACAGCAGGCACAGGGGGTAGTAAACCACCATGGAACGGCCGTAGTCGCCGATGATCTGGGGGCCGTACTCGGCTACCAGGTTGGCAAAATAGGCACCCAGACCGATGGGGGCAATGGCCATGATCAGGCCGATGAACTTCATGATGACTTCATTCAGGTTGGACAGCAGCTTGCCCACCGGGCTTTCATCGCCGCCGCAGGCGGAAACACAGAAGCCAAACAGAATAGCAAAGATGATCAGCGGCAGCATGTGATCCTTGCTCAGCAGGCCGGAGAAATCATCCACGGTGAGAGAACCGACGATCATATCGCTCACGCTCTGCATTTCACCCATTTCGCTGGTGCCCATCTGAATGTTGGTTCCGGCGGAGGGGCTGAACAGATTGACCCATACCAGAACGCAGACGCCGGCAATGGCACCGGTGGCCAGGAAGCTGAAGATAGTGCTGCCCAGAATTTTGCCCAGACGCTTCATGTTGGCCATGCTGCCAACGGCGGAAGCGATGGATACAAATACCAACGGTACAACGATGGTGAACATCAGGTTCAAAAAGATCTGGCCCACAGGCTTCAGAGCCTGACCCAGGCTGGGGGAGACCACGCCGATGATGGAACCGATGCCGATGCCGCCCAGCAGCAGGATGGGAAGTTTGTACTGCTGCCACAAGGACGCTTTCTTGGTGGTAGTGTTAGACATGATGATTCTCCTTTTCCTTTATCGTCCCGTCCGCACGGAACGTTGTTACGGGTTATAATGCCTTCACGGCCTCTTCCAGCTGCTTCATGGCCTGTTCCAGAACCTTGCGGGAGCAGGCGGCGTTCAAACGCATGAAACCGTTCAGGCTTCGGCCGAAGCTCCAGCCCTCGTTCAGGCCAAGACCTGCTTTTTCAATCATGAAGCGGCGCAGTTCTTCGTTCGTCATGCCCAGATCACGACAGTCCAACCAGACCAGGTAGGTAGCGTCCGGCAGATTGGGTTTGATCTGGGGAATGTGAGCGGCGCAGTAATCCCGAATGAAGTTGAAGTTGCCGTCGATGTACTCCAGCAGCTGATCCAGCCATTCCTCGCCTTCATTGAATGCGGCCTCCATGGCGGTCAGACTGAAGGCGTTGTTTCGATGGATGTCCATGTTCATCCAGGCTTTGTCATAAAGCTCCTTCATCCGCATGTTGGGGAATACGGTGGTGGAGGCCTGCAGGCCCGCCAGGTTGAAGGTTTTGGTGCCGGAAATGCAGCTGATCACTTCACCGGCCACCTGCTCAGACAGGCTGGCGGTGGGGATATGGGTCTTGCCGTGGAAGATCAGGTCGGAATGAATCTCGTCGGAAACCATCAGCACACCGTATTTGCGGCACAGGTCGGTCATACGGGTCAGCTCTTCGCGGGTCCATACGATACCCAGGGGATTGTGAGGACTGCACAGCAGGAACATGCTCACCTGGGGCAGCTTGGACTCAAAGTCTTCCCAGTCCACGGTCCACTTGCCGTCCTTTTCCACCAGCTGATTCTCCACCACGGTGCGGTTCCAGGCTTCGGTCACGTCGTAGAACTCACCGTAAACAGGGGTCTGGATCAGCACCTTGCTGCCTTCCGGAGTGAACAGCTTTACCAGCATGCTCAGTGCGGGCACAACGCCCAGGCTCCAGCTCACCAGGCTGCGGTCGATGGTCCAGCCATGGCGGCGCTGCTGCCAGTTGCAGATGGCCTCAAAGTAACTGGCCGGACGGCTGGTGTAACCCCAGATGCCTTCCTGGGCTCGGGCAGTCAGAGCATCAATTACCGGCTGGGGCGACTTGAAGTCCATATCCGCAATCCACAGGGGAATTACCTTGTCGGTGCCGAATTTCTTGATTCGTTCATCGTACTTGGCGGCATTGTTTTTGCTGCGATCCACAACGGTGTCAAAATCGTATTTCATAAAATCGGTTCCTGCCTTTCTGTTTGGGCACTCGGCCACGTTTCTCTGACCAGATTATAGCAAGGGGCGTGCCAAAAGCGAAAATGTGGACGGTGTTACCAGCTATTTTGGCGTTTTAACGGTTTTAGGACTACACTTTGCAGCAGATTGACGGCGGATTTCACGCAATGGGGAATTGTTTGGGAATAAGAAAAACGGGCCGGTCCGCAGAAAGCATCACGCGGTACCGGCCTGTTCCTTATATAAAAGGGGATCGATATTCAAAAATGGTTAACCAATAGATAGGGAATATTGGTCGTTTTTGAAATAATTATGGATTAAATGGTCACAATTGGTTGTTAGTTGGATGATCGGCCAGCAATCGAAGGCCTTCTTCGGTCAGATGGCTGCCGCCGCGCCCACGCTCAATGCGCAGATAGCCCAATTTGGCCAGCTCACTCATCAGGCGGCGGACCTGTTGCTGGGAGAGCGGTCGATTCATCTGCCGGGCGGCAGCGAGAAGACTGTCTCGCCCGGCGGGACGGCCCTGGCGTGCAGCCTGGTGAATCAGCTGCAGAACCATCCACTGCTCTTCGCTCAACTGAGGCGGAGGGGAGACCGGTTCCGGCGAAGAGGCTGGAACTGCCGCCGCCACGCTTACTGCGGGTGAAAGCCTGCCACTGGTGCTTCCGGCAGGCAGATAGTGAAAGGTGGGAGGCAGGTCCTCCGGCGTGATAACCTGGCTGCCGGTGTAGCTGAAATATTCCACCACGTTGCGCAGCTCCCGGATGTTTCCCCCCCACTGATGGGCCAGCAGCATCTGTTTCAGCTCCGGAGAAAGGGTGAATTCCACGCCGCTTTTCTTGCGGAAATACTCAATGAGCAGCAGTAAATCACCCTCCCGCTGGCGCAGCGGAGGGATGAGGGCGGGCAGGGTGTTCAGCCGGTAGTACAGGTCCCGGCGGAAGCTGCCTTCCTCCACACGCTGCTCCAGGTCCTCATTGGTGGCGGCTACAATGCGCACGTCCACTCGGATGATTCGGTTACCTCCCACCGGCATGATTTCGTGTTCCTGCAGCACACGCAGTAATTTGCACTGCAGTGCAGGGCTCATGCCCTCCACCTCGTCCAAAAACAGGGTGCCCTGGTGCGCGAATTCGAACAAGCCGGGCTTTCCGCCTCTCCGCGCTCCGGTAAAGGCGCCATCTTCATAACCGAACAGTTCGCTTTCCAGAAGATTTTCAGGCATGGCCGCACAGTTGATGGCCACAAAAAGTCCCTGTGCCCGGGGGGATGCATTGTGCACCGCATGGGCGAACAACTCCTTGCCGGTGCCGGTTTCGCCAATCAGCAGAACAGGTAGGGAGGTGGCTGCCATCTTTTTCAGAATCTCGATGGTCCGCCGGATTGCAGGGGAGTCGCCGATTACATTTTCAAAGGTGTATTTGGCCCGGTATCCCTTGGGACTCAACTGACTGCGCAATTCGTTTTGCCGTTGCTCTGCGTCGCTGAAACGCTGGACCGTGGCGAATGCACCCAGGCAGACCCCGCCCCGCAGTACCGGAGCAACGGTCACAGTAAGGTTGGTGCCACCTGCCCGCACAACCTTGGCGGGAATTGCCTCCTTGCTTTTCAGGCATTGTTTGAAGGGAATAAAGGGATACACATCGCTGGCCCGGCGATGCAGCGCCAGGGAGTTGCTTACCTGGGTGATCTGCTCCAGCTTTTTGTTGCAGGCGAATACTTCGCCCTTCTCATTCACGCCCACCAGCCCTTCGTCCAGAATGTCCATCAGAATATCGAACTGGCTTTCCAGCCGGCGGCTGCGGTTGAACAGTCGGTCAAAGCTGTAGGTGTTGGTGGCTACGATCTCCTGATAATGGTGGAACCGGGGCGTTTCCAGCAGATCCTCCAGGCCCAGCTTCAAAGCGGCTTCGGTCATGGTGGCGCTGGTGCAGACGCGCTGGCCGATATCAATAATTTCCTTCGCGCCTTCCGGAACATAGCGCTGCTCGCTGGGCGTAATTACATAATCATAAAGCGCCATGTCCGGTTCCGGGCAGCCCGGATGATACAGATCAAACTGCAGCTGATTCACGCCCAGCTGATTCAACCGGCTCACCGCTTCGCGACTCATCTTATCGCTCAGATTGACAAACAATACCCGGCTTCCGGCAGGGAGTTTCTGCAGACGGCGCACCACATCCCACAAAAAGGTCAGTTCGATCTCGGTAATCTCCGCATCCAAAGGCAGATACTGACGTAAATCGTTGCCGGACTCAAAGGCGTCGGTGGAAGTCATATACAAATCATAGCGCCGCCGGGGCAGCTGATTCACGGACCCGTCGCGTACGCTGTAGACCTGTACGCTTACCTGGTCTCCAAACAGGTCTTTTACCTGTTTGCCGTAAAACCGGCCTGCCAGCGGGTCCCAGGAAATTACAGCAATGTTTTTCATGAACAACTCTCCTGTAACCAATTCTTTCAACCAAATAAACCAATTATGCTTTCGTTTTTAACCTATTCCATCCTTTTTGTCAAGAAGAAATTCCCGCAGAAATGTTTCTTCGTACATCGGCAATGTTGGCATGATTCTTGCTACAATGGGAGCAGAGAAATCAAATCGCGATACGGCGGCAGAACATAACAGGAAAAAGGAGAGCGAACAAAATGCTTACAAAACAGGAAATGCTGGATCTTCTTCATCAGGAAGTGGTACCTGCTCTGGGCTGCACTGAGCCCGTGTGTGTGGCCCTGGCCGCAGCGGATGCCTACCATGCCATCGGTGGGCAGATTGTATCGGTAAAGATGCAGGTGAATCCGGGCGTTTATAAAAACGGTATGTCGGTGGGCATTCCCGGCTTTGACCGGGTCGGCCTGAAATACGCCGCTGCCCTGGGTGCCTGCCTGGGAAATCCGGAAAAGGGACTGCAGCTGCTGGAAGAGATCACGCCCATTGTGAGCAAGGAAGCCACCCGTCTGGTGGAGGAAAAGCAGGTGAGTGTGACCATCGCGGAAGAGGAAACCCAGCTGTATGCCCACGCTGAGGTTATCACCACCCGTGGCATCGGCATCAGTACCATCCGCAACACCCATTCCAATATTGTTTACACCAGTGCCAACAATCAGGTATTGTTTGAGAAGGAATATACTGTGGGCGGTGAGGACGAGCTGCACGAGAAGCTGAAGACCATGACCGTTGCGCAAATCCGTGAACTGGTGGACAGCGCCACTGAAGAGGAATTAGCCTTCATGCTGGATGGTGCCAAAATGAACGAGACCCTTGCGGACTACGGCCTGGAAAACCGGTTGGGCATCGGCATTGCCGACACCCTGAAGGCTCAGCTGCAGGGCGCCATGGGCGACAACCTGTTCAGCAACACCATGGTCCGTGTGGCTTCCAGCGCCGAGGGGCGTATGTCCGGCTGCCCCTACGCGGTCATGAGCAGCGCAGGCAGCGGCAACCATGGCATCACTGCCATCATTCCGGTTGTGGAGATGGCTAAGCACCTGAATGCCAGCCAGGAAGCGACTGTAAAGGCACTGGCCTTTTCACATATGCTGAACGTTTACATCAAGCTGTTTACCGGTAAGCTCAGCGCCACCTGTGGCTGTGGTGTGTCCGCCGCGGCTTCCGCCTCTGCCGCCATGGTCTGGCTGATGGGCGGCAACGATGCCCAGATGGGCGCAGCCATCATTAACATGAGCGGCAACCTGACCGGTATGATCTGTGACGGCGGCAAGATCGGCTGCGCGCTGAAACTGGCCACTGCATCCAACGCGGCGCTGATGAGTGCTTACCTGGCTATGGGCGGTGTTGTGGTCAGTGCCAGCGACGGCATCTGCGATACCACTCCCGAAAAAGCCATTCGCAATATGGGCCGCATCAGCAACCCGGGCATGACTGCTACCGACAAGACCATCCTGGATATCATGATGGAAAAAGACCGGGGCTGAAACTCTTTGATTATTTCTTTTCCCTTTCTCTCTTCTCATAAGAAAAACTGCCGCATCGGGCAAAACCGGTGCGGCAGTTTTTCGTTATATCAAAAAGAATGGTTTCACAACGGAAGAATCAGCTTTCCTGCTCCAGCAGGGCCAACAGTTCACCGGCGTTCTCGTCCGGCTTAACCTTTTCCTTGGCCCAGCGGATCACGCCTTCCTCGTCAATCAGATAAGTGGTGCGTACCACACCCATGCTTACCTTGCCGTAGAGTTTTTTCTCCTTCCACACATCATAAGCCTGAATGGCCTGCAGTTCCGGGTCGGAAAGCAGCACAAAGGGCAGATCATATTTCTGGGCAAATTTCAGATGAGAAGCAACACTGTCCTTGCTTACGCCGATTACCACGGTGTTCTTGGCGGAAAAATCCGCATGACGGGAGGCAAAGGCGCAGGCCTGACGGGTGCAGCCGGGGGTATTGTCCCGGGGATAAAAATAAAGTACCACCTTTTGGCCTTTGAAATCCGCAAGGCTTACAGATTTACCGTCCTTGTCGGTCAGGGTGAAGGCGGGGGCTTGGGTTCCGATTTGCAGCATAAACAGTCGCTCCTTTTCGCTTTTTGATTTGGAAAATTAAATGGTCAAAATTGGTCAGTCAGACTTCCAGTTGGGGTCCTGTACAAAGACTAAATGGTCGGGGGAGGAGTGCTCAGGGGAATAGGCAAACCCAAACCGGCAGAAGGAACGCAGCTCCTCCGGAGTTTTGCAGTTCTGTTCCGCCGCATGGCGCACCATTGCACCCCGGGCCATCTTGGCGAAGGTGGCCTTCTCTTTCAGCTTTCCGCCGGTTTCCTGGGCGAAGGTCACCTGCACCCGGCGCACAGAAGCGGGCAGCTTGCCCAGCACGCATTTACTGTATTCCTTGGAGGCCAGGTCCACCAGACAGTCGGTTTCTTCGGCCAAAGCGTCTGCCAGGCGGCTGCTCCAGAATTCATACAGGGTTTTGCAGCGAAAGCCCACCGGTTTTGCCTGCATCTCCAGCCGGTAGGGAGTCACGCCGTCCGTGGGGCGCAGCAGGCCGTACAGGCCGGAAAGAATTCGCAGATGCTCCTGTACATAGGAGAGTTCTTCTTCGGTGAACACACCGGGGGCCATGTACTGGTATTGAATGCCCTCGTAGGCAAAAAGCGCGGGGGTCAGCGTACGGCGTAAATCCATCTTCTGCAGACGCTCAAAATTCGGCTCTGCCAGGGCGTCGCTGCAGTTCCAAAGGGCCTTACAGGTAGCATAGTCCAGACTTTGCAGATAGTTCTTCAATTCCTCAGCTTGCTCCAGAAAGCGGGGCAGATCGCGGGGCGCGAAGGAATCGGTATCCACATTCATGGTTTTGGCGGGGGAGATGATGAACTTCATGGCAGGGCCTCCTTTTCGTTCCTATTGTAGCAGAGGTGCGCAAAGTAAAATGTTGCCGTGGCAAAATCAGAAGCGCAGCCGCATATCGTACCAGACGGCGCCCCCATGCTGGGAGGCGGAAACACCCTCGTTTTCAAAGCCGAAGCGGCGGTAAAAATCCAGCAGCTCCTGCTTGCAGGTAAGCACCACGCCCTGACGGCCCTGGGCCTTGGCGTCAGCAATCATCCGGCGCATCAGTGCGCTGGCGTAGCCCTTGCCCTGGGCGGCGGGATGGGTTTCCACGCCGAAGAGCATCTGCCAGGCGCCCTGCTCGTTGTGCAGGCCTGCATTTTCGAACATCTCATCCTGCAAAAGGGGCGAGTCGCTTACGCAGCCGTTCACACAGGCCAGAATCTGCCCATCCTCCTCTGCCAGCCAGAAATGCTCCGGAAACACCGCCAGCCGCTGGGCAAAGGAGGCGCGGGTAGCCGCCTCCTCCGGCGGAAAGCACTGCTGCTCCAGTGCATCCAGAGCATCCAGATCGGTGGAACGAGCATATCGAATGGTCATAACAGGTCATCCTTTCGGTTAAGATCGATTATCAGTATACTACAAAATGGTTGAAAGGGGCAGGCCTTGCAGCCTCTTTTTCATGCACTTATGGTATAATGTGGGCTGTGAACAAACAAAAATAGGGAGTGCAAACCATGAACATCCAGATTTTCGGAACGAACAAAAGCTTTGACACCAAAAAGGCCCAGCGCTGGTTTAAAGAACGGGGGATCAAATTCCAGATGATCGACCTGAAGGAAAAGGGGATGAGCCGGGGCGAGTTCGACAACGTGTGCCGCGCACTGGGCGGCTGGCAGAGCCTGGTAGATGAGAACGCCAAAGACAAGGACACTCTGACCTTACTGCGTTTCCTGGCGCCGGAACAGCAGGCGGACAAGCTGTTTGAAAACCAGCAGCTAATCCGCCAGCCCATCGTGCGCAACGGCCGGCAGGCTACCGTGGGCTGCTGCCCGGAGGTTTGGCAGACCTGGGAATAAAACACCAGACACCCAAAAATATTTGCTGTTTCGCACAAGGAAGTGGGGGCTTTCTTGGTGGTTTCGCCGTTCCATTTTCGGTCCGTTTTTTGGTATCATGAAAGAAAAGAGCCCGCGACGGACGCAGAACGCACGGGCTTTCGGGAAGAAGGGAAATGCTCATGTCCAGAACACCACATTCCGGTTCGCTGCTGCCCGGGCGGCTGCATGCCACCGGCGAGGTGAACGGTTTTCAGATTCGCCCGGGCTTGTTTTTGTCCAATGGGGCTACGCTAGTGCCGGGAGGCGTCAGCTTTACCATCCATTCCTTTAACGGCACCGCCTGCGAGCTGTGTCTGTTTCACCAGGCGGACCAGGAGCCCTTCGCGGTGCTGCCCTTCCCGGAGGAGTGCCGAATGGGCGGCACCTATTCCATGATTGTGTTCGATCTGGATATTCAGGATATCGAATATGCCTACCGGATGGACGGCCCCTGTGACCCCGCCCGGGGTCTGATTTTCGACCGAACCAAATTCCTGCTGGACCCCTATGCCCGGGCGGTGACAGTCCAGAGCATCTGGGCGGGCGGCGAGCGGCTGGGGCGCACCTATCATGCCCGGGTGGTGGAGGACACCTTCGACTGGGGAACGGTCCATAATCCGCGCATCCCGTTTTCAGACATGATTATCTACGAGATGCATGTGCGCGGCTTCACGCAGCATGCCAGCTCCCAGGTGAAATTTCCTGGTACCTTTGCGGGCCTGGAGGAAAAGATCCCTTATCTGCTGGAGCTGGGTGTGAACGCGGTGGAGCTGATGCCGGTATTCGAGTTTGATGAAAAAGCCGAGGAACGGGTGGTGAACGGTCAGAAGCTGCGAAATTACTGGGGATATAACCCCATCTGCTTTTTTGCGCCCAACATGGACTACACCGCCGAGCCGGAGCTGAACCGGGAAAGTATGGAGCTCAAACGCCTGATCCGCAGCCTGAATGAAAACGGGATTGAGGTCATTCTGGACGTGGTGTTCAACCACACGGCCGAGGGCGACGAGACCGGTCCGTTCTTTTCCTTCAAGGGCCTGGATAACAACATCTACTACATGCTCACACCGGATGGCCGGTACTACAATTTTTCCGGGGTGGGCAATACCCTGAACTGCAACCACCCTCAGGTGCGCCAGTTTATTCTGGACTGCCTGCGTTACTGGACGGTGGAATACCGGGTGGACGGCTTCCGCTTTGACCTGGCCTCCATTCTGGGGCGGGATGAGACCGGCAGTCCGCTGTCCAAGCCGCCGCTGCTGGAAAGCCTGGCCTTCGACCCGGTGCTCAGCCACGTGAAGCTCATCGCGGAGGCCTGGGACGCGGGCGGATTGTATCAGGTGGGCAGCTTCCCCTCCTGGAACCGATGGAGCGAATGGAACGGCAAATACCGTGATGACCTGCGCAAATTCTTAAAGGGGGACGGGGGGATGGCCGAAGCGGCGGTGCAGCGCATCTGCGGCTCGCCGGATCTTTATCCGCCGGACAAGCGCCCCAACGCCACGGTGAACTTCATCACCTGCCACGACGGCTTTACCCTGTATGACCTGTACGCCTACAACGCAAAGCACAATGAAGCCAACGGCTGGAACAACACCGATGGCTTTGACGACAACAACAGCTGGAACTGCGGGGAGGAGGGCCCCAGCCAGAATCCTGCGGTGAATGCACTGCGGGATCGGCTGCGTAAAAACGCCCTGACCGTGCTGCTATGCAGTCGGGGCGCGGCCATGTTCCTGGCAGGAGATGAGTTCGGCAACAGCCAGAGCGGCAACAACAATGCCTATTGCCAGGACAACGAGATTTCCTGGTTGAACTGGGAACAGCTGGAACGAAACCGGGATTTCTTCGATTTTACCCGGCGTCTGATCGCGCTGCGCAAGGCGCACCCGGTGCTGCGGGCAGCCACCGCGCCCAGCCGCTGCGGCTGGAAGGATCTTTCGCTGCACAACAACGGCAAGGCATGGAACAGCGAGTTTCTGCCTGAGACACGTCAGATTGGCGTGTTGTTCGCCGGCAGAGATGCGGCCGATGAAAACGATGATATTCTGTTGCTGGCGCTGAATATGCACTGGGAAACCCATACGCAGCAGCTGCCTGCGCCGCCCAAGGGGTTTTGCTGGCATCTTGTGCTGCACACCAGCGAGGAGAATCCCTTTGAACCTGCTGGCTTCAACGGCGCCTCGCTGGAGATGGGGCCCCGCAGCGCGGCGGTGTTCCGGCTGATTCCGCCGGGCGGTATAATTTGATGCAGGCGCGAAAATGGTGTATACTATACCATTGAGGTGAAAAAACAAATGGCAACTTATCTGGTTGATACCGAAAACGTGGGCACCGCCTGGCTGGCCGTGGCGGAACGGATGCGCCCCGAAGATAAAATGTGTGTATTCGCCTTTTCCGGCGACGCAAAGCTGAGCATCAATTTTTCCATGCTGGAGACTTGCATGCGGGCCTCCGGTCAGATCGAGATCGTCTGGTGCGGCGAGAAGGTCCGCACCAAAAACGCAATGGATTTTGCCATCGCGTCCTATGTGGGGCTGTGTGCCGCCGGCGGCGAAGGCGAAATTTACATCGTCTCCAATGACAGCGACTACGAGGTGCTGTCCGGCTTCTGGGCCCAGCGGGGTGTAACGGTGGAGAAGCTGGCGGTGGGCCAGGGCTATGCCCACGCCAAGGAGATGGCTGCCCGTCCGGCTCAGCCGGTGCGTGAGCCGGAGCTGAACCCCCGCAAAAAACGCATCCGGGTGCTGCTGAACGGCGACAGCGAGGCCGCCGAGCTGGTTTACCGGGTGTGTGAGACCATTCCGGAAAACGCCAAGAAGAAGGGCAAGCGCTTTTTGGAGGCGCTGGAAAAGGAACCCCGCTTCAAAAAAATGGCCGAGAAGAAGAAAAAGAGCATCATGGAAAAAGCCAACGGAGTCACCGGCATCTACTTCGACCGGCAGGAAAAGCTGCGGGAGCCCTGAGCAGGCTTTCCGCCATATACAACAGAAAAGGACCAGCAGCATAATTGCTGCCGGTCCTTTTTCTGTATGAATCAGAATCCTAGGCATTCCGGACATTCGGCCCACAGGCGGGGCAGAATGGCGGCCAGATTGGAAAATTCCTTGATGTTGTGGGCAAACAGGCCTTGGGGCACAATCTCGGGCAGGCGCACGCCCTCCGGCAGAATCTTTTTGTAAACGCCGTCGATCAGTGCGTAGCCGATCCAGAACCGGGAGCAGAACATTACGCCGTCCTTGTAGGGGTACCACTTGTGGGTCATGGCGGCAGCGCAGTTCCCCTCGCCGATGGCGCACACCAGCGACTGGCACTGTTCACCGCCCACCAGCGCCGGATCATAACCGAAGTCCGCCGGGCTCTTGAAGCACAACTTCAGAAATTCCGGGCCGGGGCCCACATCCTCCAGGATGTAGTGGTTTACGCCCCAGGTCTTCTGGTTCACAGGCACCGCCGGGTCGCAGACGTAGTCCGCACGGTCTGCCCGGGCAAAATAGTGGTCCTCCTTGTCCCAGATTTTGTAACGCAGGTCGGAACCCACACTGTGCCAGGGGAACCACCAGTCCAGCATCTCGCCCGTCACACCGGGCATGTAGGTCTGGTTGCACACAAAACCAGTGCCGTCCGGCATAACGCCGTAGCCCAGCTGGCAGAATTCGCCGTCCTGCCCGGCCAGGAACCGGTTGCGCTGCTCAAAGGGGACCGCAGGCAGGGCAGAGGGGCCGCTTTTCAGGATTCCCAGCTTGTCTGTCGGAATCTCGGCCAGCGGCTGTTCAAAGAATTTGTAGTAGGGCAGAGCCATTTCCTCGCGGCTCACGCCGACTGCTTTGTTCATACCATGTCACCTCTTGGAATCGGAGTTTTTGTCAAACAGACGCATCAGCTGCTTTTGGACCAGGTTCAAAAACACGCCCACATACCACACACCCACCAGCATGGCCACGCCGATCTGAATGGGCAGGCTGCCCATTCCGGTAAAGCCTACGGGGGAAAGGATGGTCAGCCCGATGGCCCAGCCGCACAGCCAGGCGGGGCAGAAGATGAACCGGGGTGCCAGCGCGCTCAGCAGCACCGCCAGACCGCCCAGCACGAACAGGGTGCAGAACAGGTTCAGGTCCGCGCCCAGAGGCAGGTGATCCATGAGCCAGAGCGCCAGGCAGGCCCAGGCATCACCCAGAAGAAACCCTGCGGAAATACGTCCCGCGTCGCTGGCCTTGTCGCCGTTGGCGGCGCACAGCCCGGCACAGATCAGTGCCACCGCGCCGGTAGTCACGTTCAGGTAGGGCGCTGCCACCGCCCAGATGGGCGGCAGCAGCGCGATGCAGAATGCAAGGGTCAGAGTTTGTGCTTTGTTATGCATGCCGGCCCCTCCGGTTACTGGCAGTCGGCAATGTACTGGGCAGCACTTTCGCCCGCCATACGGCCGGTGTTCACCGCGAAGCCCATGGAGTTGCCGGGCAGGGTGAAGTTGTAGCTGTCGCCGTAGATGGTGTTGGCGTCGGAACCGGCGCTGTACAGGCCCTCGATGGGCATGTGGTTCTTGTCCAGAACCTCGCAGTACCGGTTGATACGCACGCCGCCCACGGTGCCGTAGGCGCCCAGGTAATATTTGCCCACCAGGTACTTGCCCTTGCCAGTGATGGGGTGCAGGTACTTCTGGGACTTATGGAACTTGCTGTCCACGCCGCAGCGGCACATGGCGTTGTACTCGTCGATGGTGTTCTGCAGCACATCCGGGTCGATGCCCAGCTTCTCGGCCAGCTCGGGCACAGTGGTTGCCTCGAAGTAAGCCTCGTAGCCCTGCTCCACAGCCTGTGCGGCCTGACCCTCGAAGGCCAGGAAGGCCTCGGCGGGATGTACGATGTCCACAATGTCGGGTCCATTCTTCTTGTACTCCTTCAGAATGCCCTCATCCATGATGCAGTAGCCGTAGTTGCCGGGCTGCAGAGCCAGAGCGTTGCCCGCATAGGTGGTGTTGCCCAGATCGCCCTCGTTCATGAAGCGCTCGCCCAGCTGGTTTACCATCAGGTTGGGCTGACGCAGTACGGCGTCCAGCAGGAACCAGTTCAGGTTATCGGGCAGCTGGTAGATGGTTTCGATGTTGGCGCCGAACTTTTCCGCGCCCACTTCCCACATCATCTTCAGACCGTCGCCGGTAATGCCGGGAATGCGGAAGGGGAAGTAGTCCTGACCGATGTGCAGGCCGAATTCCTTCTCGATCATCTCGGGGTTGTTACCGAAGCCGCCGGTGGCCACAATCACAGCCTTGCCGCGCACTTCCAGGCCGTTGCCGTCCTTGTCCACGGCCACAGCGCCGCAGACCTTACCCTCTTCGGTGATCAGGGAGGTGGCAGCGGTCTCCAGCAGGATCTCGCAGCCCAGCTCCTTGGCGCGCTGGGTCATGGCCTTTACCATGGCGCTGGCGGCACGGGGACCGATCACGCCGTTTTCCGGCTTGACAATGTGCCAGGTGGCTTCGGATTCCTTGAAGTAGCGGAAGGCGCCGGCGAATTCCACGCCCATCTCCTCCAGCCATTCAATGGTGTCGGCACTCTTGTGGAAGTAAGCCTGCACCAGATCCTCGTCCACCCGGTAGTGGGTGTATTCCATGTGCATCTGAATGGCCTTGTCCACGCCCAGGTTGTTGAAGGCGGCCTTCTGGATCTTGGTGTCGATGCCCAGGGGGCCCATGCCCATGTTGGCAGCGCCGCCGGTGGCGCTGGATTTCTCCAGGATCACAGTCTTCATACCCTGCTCGCCCGCGGCGATGGCAGCGGCCAGACCGGCGGGGCCGCCGGCCACGATGACGATATCGGTTTCGATGGTTTTCATGATATTCACCTCAACATGTTTGGGTTGGTTGACGGGAGCCGCCGGGGTTTCCACCGGAGCGGCCTGGGGCTTGGTGGGGCGGGCAAACACCCGCTTGCGTTTCATGGCGGGCAGAGGAGCGGCCTCGCTTTCCACCTGTGCGGCGGGAGCTGCGCCCTTCACGGGAACGGGGGAGGAGGGCAGCTTGGGCAGGCGGCCGCTGGTGCGCTTGATGGCCTGCTGTTCGCAGACGGTCAGGCATTCGCCGCACCGGCTGCAGTCGAAGCTGTCGATCACGGCCACCAGTCCCTCGCCGCCCTCGATGCACTGCTTGGGACAGGTGGGCAGGCACTTGCCGCAGCCATTGCACAGCTGAGGGTCCACATAGAACTGGGTCAGCGCCAGGCAGGCATTGGCGGCACATTCCTTGCGGCGCACGTGAGCCTGGATTTCGGCGGCAAAGGCATCCATTGCGCTGAGGGCAGGCAGTGCAGCCTCCTCGCCCAGTGTGCAGTTGCAGGATACGGTCATCGCCCGGCCGATCTCCTCCGCCAGGTTCAGATCACCGGCCTTTGCGCGGCCCAGCGAAATGCGCTCGAAAATTTCATTCAGCTGATACAGGCCCTCCCGGCAGAAGGTGCACTTGCCGCAGCTCTGGCGGCGCAGGGTGAGCATCTCCTTTTTGGCCAGGTCCACCGGGCAGTCCCGGTCGGTCATGGGGCACAGCACGCCGCTGCGGCTGGCAAGGCTGGACAGCGTCATGCCCTCCAGCTGCTGGGTGGAATAGAACCGATGATCGACCAGCAAGCCCTTGCCGGCGGGAACAATCTCAGTCAACAGGGTATCAGCAGGTAACTCAGTGGGAGTGGCATCACCCACGGCCACGAGGAGGCCGGGCTGTGCACCGGTCAGGCGGTCGGCCATGGCGGCCAGCTGCTCCAGGTTCAAAAGCAGGTCAGTCTTGTGCAGCGCTTTGTTCACCAGCGCAGCCTGGGTGATTTCCAGCGGCAGATCTACCGTGCCCGCGTTGGCTAGCAGAGTCTGGCGGTCCACCTCACAGCGAACTACCAGCTCTGCGCCGGAGGCTCCGGTGAGCAGGGCAGCAATCTTCAAACCGGCCACCACACCGGCGGGATTGGTGTGCAGCAGCATGTTCTTCATGCCTTCGGTGTCCGCGTTGTACAGTGCGCCCACCACCCGGCCGGATACCGGGGCCATGGTGCCGAACAGCTCCTCCAGCTGGGCGCGGTCGCAGCCGCGCAGCTGAACCAGAGCGTCGGTGTTATTCATCAGTAGGCTCATTGCTGTGCCTCCTTTCCGTTCTGATCGTAATCGCTCCAGATGCGGGGCGGGGTAATGGTGAACCGCAGGTCACACTGCAGGCAGCGACCGGCCTCCTGGCGCACGCCGTCATCGGCCAGACCGAAGCTTACCGCGTCGAAGTTGTTCTCGCGCAGCGCCGCCTCACGCACAACCTCGGGCTGGCGGGTCTGATGGCCGAAGCCCTCGATGCGGCCCAGGAAGGCATCGGGCATCTCCACCGGAGCAAGCACCTCGGAGATGTCGCCACTGCCGCCCAGGGCCTTGTCAATCTCACTGGCAGCGTCACGACCGGCGGCAACCGCCTGAATCACAGTGCGGGTACCGTATACCGCATCGCCGCAGGCGTAGATGCCGGGCACGCTGGTGCGCAGGCTGCCGGACTGTACGGCGATGGAATTGCCGCGGCCCAGCTCCAGACCCGCCTCAGGGCTGATCTGGGTGCGCTGGCCCACTGCGAAGATCACGGTGTCGGCCTCGATCACATGCTCGGAATTTTCCTCTTTTTCGATCACCGCGCGGCGGTTTTCATCAAAGGTGAAGGATTTTACATTGCAGAACCGAACGCCGGAAACCCGGTCCGGGCCCAGAATGGCCTCGAAGGTGTGGGCGGGATGAATCTGGATGCCCTCCTCCTGCGCCTGTTCGATCTCTTCTTCGTCAGCGGTCATCTTCTCCCGGGCTTCCAGGCAGGCCAGGTGAATTTCCTCGGCGCCCAGGCGGCGGGCAGTGCGGGCACAGTCAAAGGCAACGTTGCCGCCGCCCAGCACGATGACCCGCTTGCCCATGCCGGTCTCCACGCCCATGGAAGCATCCCGTAGGAAATCGCTGTTCAGCAGCACGCCCGGCAGCTCGCTGCCCTCCATGGGCAGGCGAACACCTTGGTGGGTGCCCAGAGCCAGCAGCACGGCGTCATATTCCGCGGCCAGTGCCTTGAAATCGCTCACGCGGCAGCCGGTCTCCACCGAAACGCCTGCATCGGTCAGGTAGGCGGCTTCCTTGGCCACCACCTCGCGGGGCAGACGGTAGGAGGGGATGCCGTAGGCCATCTGGCCACCCAGGGTGGGGTAGGCCTCCTTCAGGGTCACGCTGTGACCCTGCTTGGCCAGGTAATAAGCAGCGGTCATACCGGCAGGACCACCGCCCACCACACAGACCCGCTTACCGGTGGCGGGCAGATGCTTACTGTTCTTCTTCCACAGTTCTCCGCCCGCATGCTCGGCAGCGTAGCGCTTGATGTTCCGGATGGAAACCGGCTCGTTCACCTCACCGCGGCGGCAGTTGCTCTCGCAGGGGTGAGCGCACACGCGGCCCAGACACTCGGGGAAGGGCAGTCGCTCGTGAACCACGGCCAGAGCCTCTTCCCAGCGGCCTTCCTTGGCCAGACGCACATAGCGGGGCACATCGGTGTGGGCCGGGCAGGTGGCCTGGCAGGGAATCAGGGTATCCTTTTTCTCTACAGGGGTGAACTCCACCAGATCCCGGATGGTGCCGGTGGGGCAGACCTCGGCGCAGGCGCCGCAGAAGCGGCAATCCGCGTCGGTGAGCAGTTTGTCGTGCAGGGTGCCCACATAGGTTTCCAGCTCTTTTTTTGTTGTACTGCAGCACACCCACGCCCCGCAGATCGCCGCAGGCCCGCACACAGCGGCCGCACAGCACGCAGCGGTTCATATCGTGGATGAGCAGCGGGTTTTTGCTGTTCTGGGCAAAGCCCTTGATGCGGGTGCTCATGCGGGTGGCGGAAACACCCATGTACTGAATCAGGGTCTGCAGCTCGC
The DNA here is from genome assembly GCF_002159185.1 of Gemmiger sp. An87. Lineage (GTDB taxonomy): Bacteria > Bacillota > Clostridia > Oscillospirales > Ruminococcaceae > Allofournierella. The sequence goes on along the minus strand of NZ_NFHD01000014.1, from coordinate 69,915 downwards.
ACCGGCCGTATTTGAGGCAGGTGGAGCAATCCTCCGGATGGGCAGCCAGCAGCAGCTCCATGGCCAGCTTGCGCAGGTCATGGATACGGGGGCTGTCGGTGGTGACCTTCATGCCCTCGGTTGCCTTCAGCTTGCAGGAGGGCTGCACGCCCTCCATCCCCTCCACTTCAACGATGCACAACCGGCAGGAGCCCAGGTCCGGTAGGTCGGGGTGGTGGCACAGATGGGGAATATAGATCCCGTTCTGCAGGGCCGCTTCCAGCAGATTCATGCCTTCGGGCACGGTCAGCTGTCTGCCGTCAATCTCGATCGTAACGCTCATGTTTGGCGCTCCTTTCCAGGGCTCAGTCAATGCCCTTGAATTTCTTTTCCACGTACTTCTGCTTGCGCTGCTGTACCAGCTGGATCTTGGCAGGGTCGGAGAAGAAGCCGCCCTGAGTCTGTGCAATCTCTTCCAGATGCTTGGCGCGTCCGGCCACGGTGGTGCGGTCCTTCAGCAGGCCGTCCTTCTGAATCACAAACTTCCACTTGCCGTCCTCGGTCTGCTCCAGGGTGCCGCCGGCGCCGCACACCTGGCACTCGATGGGATAGTGCAGGCCATCCCACTGTTTTTCGCCCAGCACCAGGGCATTGCAGTGGCAGTTGGGGCACCAGCCCATGTCTTCCTCGCCCAGCCACTTGCGCTCCTCAGCAGGGGTAGAGGCAGCCTGCATGATGTGCTCACCCAGCAGGCGGGCGCGGGCCATCAGATCATCATCCAGCAGGCACTGGGCGGGAGCGGGAACGCGGGTGGCCAGGACCATATCCACAACCTTCATATCGGTGGTGAACATGGTGGCCTGCAGGCCTTCCAGCGCCATGGACTGCCAGGCGCGGGTGGAACCGCCCACCGAGATCAGACCGGCCACACGGTTGCGGTGCTCAATGGCGCCGATGGTTTCCAGGAAGGAGGTTTCGTAGCTCAGGCTGCGGTGAGCAAAGGTCAGGTAAGCGGAAGGGGGCATCAGGTCGTAAGTGGGTACCGAAAAGATCACCGCGTCCTGGGCGAGCATTACGTCCATAATCTTCTTTTTGTCGTCTTTGGCATCCAGGGTGCAGCCTACGTATTTGCCCTGAGACATGGCCTTGGTGCAGGCGGTGCAGCCGGTGCAGTCCAGGATGTTGAAATCCCGCAGGTTGATCATGATCACCTCAGCGCCGGCCTCCTCGCAGGCAGTGAGGGCTTCCTTCAGCAGAATCTCACTGTTGCCGTTTTTGCGGCCGGCGGTGATACCCATTACTTTGATACTCATTGGTCGTTGTTCTCCTTTCTCTCTCAAACACAGGATGGCAAAAAAACGAAAATATGCTATACTGAAAACAGTTGCACAGCATCTTTGCGATTATTTTAACAGCGATTTTTTCGCTTGAATACCATTAAAACCCGAGGCTTTGCTGCTTATCCAACAAACGCCTGCGGGGTGTTGCTTATCTCGAAAAAAGCCAAAGAAAGTGGTCAAAACCTTGGCACAGATTGACCGTGCGCTTCTGGAATGCCTGGAGCAAACACCCCTGCAAAAGCTCACGGTGGACCAGCTGTGCCAGCAGGCACTGATCAACCGGTCCACCTTTTATAAGTATTATCAGGATAAATACGACCTGATGGACCAGTACCTGGCCCGTACGCTGCAGGAGTTTCGCCGCCAGATGGATGTGGCCTTTGTGGAGGCCTCGTCACAGAACATCCACAGCCTGGTGTACCAGAAGAATTTTGAGCGGGCGCTGCAATATCTGCACAAAAACAAGGCCCGCTATACGCTGCTGTGGAGCGGTGCCATCAACCGGCCGGTCTTCACCGAGATGGTGCAGGTCATCCACGACAACATTCTGGAAAAGCTGCGCTCCTGCGGGCTGCAGGGCACGCAGGAGCGATATGTGGATTTGTATGCCCAGATGTTTGCCTCCAATACCATGACGCTGGTGCGCTGGTGGTTCCAGTACGAGAGCGAAATCAGCATGGAGGAAGTACAGCAGATTATGGTGAACAACATGAAGGAGGGCATTTTCGGCGCGTTCCGCCAAACAGTGGACAGCGCACAGAAAAGCCCGCGGAAATAAACGAAAAACCAGAGCCGCCCTGCGAACATCGCAGAGCGGCTCTGGTTTTATTTTGCAAGAAACAGAAAGAGAGGCGGGTTTGTCAGGCCAGCGGCAGTGTGACCTGGAACTGGGTGCTATAGCCGGGCTGAGGAGGCTGCACCAGCTGAATCGTACCGCCGTGTGCGGTTACAATTTTATGGCTGATGGCAAGGCCCAGGCCGGAGCCCTGCCGGGTGTTGCGGGATTCATCTCCCACAACAAAGGGGTCGAAGATCCGGTCGGCCAGCTCCGGCGGAATGCCCACTCCGTTGTCGGCTAAGGTCAGCACAGCCTGACCGTTCCGGCATTGCAGCTCGAAAAACAGGGCGGTCCCGGAGGGATTGTGTTTTACAGCATTGGACATAATGTTTTCCAGCACCCGAAGGAAAGCGGTCTTGTCCAGCATGCACCAGATGGCTTCATCCGGGATCTCAATCTCGGGCACAAATCCTCCCAGTTCCAGCTCGTTGTATTTGGAGGCCAGATACTCCCGCAGCACCTCGCACAGATCCAGCCGTTTGGTCTGCAAGGTGAATTGAGGGTGTTCCAGCTTGCTGTACTCATGGAAGGTATCAATCAGCCCGGTGAGCCGGTTGGACTTCTGATAGATGGTGTCCAGATAATCCGGCAGCTTTTCCGGAGGGATCAGCCCATCACAAATGGCCTTTGCATAGCCCTGAATCACGGTGATCGGCGTCTTCAAATCATGTGAAATGTCGGCCAGCAGCTTTTGTCGGTTGTCCTCCAGGGCTTTTCGCTGGCGTTCGCTTTCAGCAAGCTGGGCGGAAAGCTGATTGAATGCGCTGCAGATCTGCTCAAACTCCCGTGGACCCCGGCATTGAATAGGCTCCGGGTCGTTCTGCTGGGCCAGTTCGGTAAATCCCTGCTCCAAGCGTTTCAGAGGACCGCATACCTTGCGGCTGAGCCAGAGGGCCATTGCAAGCAGTACCAGAACATAAAGCCCCAAAAATAGAAGCAGGGTACGGCTCCAGATCATATCCAGGTGAGCATATTCCTCGTTGCGCAGAATCTGTTCGTACAAGATCAGCCATCGGCTTTGGCCATCTGCGCTTTCGAAGGGGTATTTCCAGATGTAGTAGCCTTGAGGCAGCGTTTGTGTCAGGTAACCATAGGCCTCATCACTCAAAACCTCGGTATTCACACCGGGAATGGATCCGTATAGAATTTTATGGTCAGCATCAAGTACCACGGGCGTCTGATGGAATATGCCGGAATAGCCGTCGCTTGCCACCAGTGTCATCTGGTGGCCATGTTCATCGTACCAATGAGTGACCGTAGGGTAGACATACTGCCCCTGCAGGGGGATGCAGGCCAGCGCTTCCGGGGGGATATCCTCATGGGACTTTCCGTACAAAATCCGACCGGTATTGTCCGTTACCGCAATGCTTCCGGTTTTTCCCAGAAGAGTGCGCACCGGGAACTGGTCATACTGTTCTGCCTGCAGAATGTCGTTGTATTCGCTCAGATCCCGCTCGGAAAGGCTGATTACCGTAGTGCTGCTTTCCATCAGTGCCCAAAAGAGCAGGGCGATTGCTGCGATTACCAGAAACAGGGTATAGGCCCCGAAGCAGCGCAGCAGGACCGAAAAATAACTGGATTTAGTACGTTTACACCGCTTCAATTTTATATCCCAACCCTCTCACAGTTTTGATGAAGCACGGATGCCGCGGGTCATCTTCGATCTTGTCCCGCAGTTTGGAGATGTGCACCATCATGGTGTTTTCGTCGCTTTCAAAATAGGCTCCACTTACGGCTTCGTAAAGCTGGACCTTGGTGAAGATCCGCCCCGGCGAGCGCATCAGGCAGCAGAGAATCTTGTATTCGGTAGGAGTCAGCGCGATGGGGACGCCGTTTTTGGTCAGGCTCATGGCATCCAGGTCCAGCCGCAGCGGCCCCAGTAAAAGCACATTGCTGCCGGACGGAACAGGGGAGACAGGGTTCAGCTGATAAAAACGGCGCAGGTTGGCTTTGACCCGGGCAGTGATCTCCAGCGGATTGAAGGGTTTGGTCAGGTAGTCATCCGCCCCCAGCTCCAGGCCCAGAATCTTGTCGTTGTCGGTGTTCTTGGCGGAAAGAATCAGAATCGGCATATTGCTGATGGCCCGCAATTCGCGGGTGAGCTCATAGCCATTCATGCGGGGCATCATGATATCCAGCACCGCCATGTCGATGAGTTCGGTGCGCGCCAGCTCCAGAGCAGCGGCTCCATCCGGAGCGCAGAGCACCCGGTAACCGCTGCTTTCCAGATACAGCTTGACCAGATTGGTGATGTCCTGGTCGTCTTCCGCGATCAAAATGGTGTGCGGCATAAATCGTGACCTCCGTTTAAAAATCGGGCCGGAGCCATTGCTCCGGCCCGTTACTTTTATTGTACATCAGGCAGCAGCCTGTGAAAAGAAAAACTTATTCGTACCGCAGCGCGTCGATGGGGTCCAGCCGGGCGGCACGCTTGGCGGGGTAGTAGCCGAAGAATACACCGATGGCCATGGAAAAGAGCACAGCCACCAGCGCGGCGGTGAGCGAGGGCTTGACCGGGTAGTGCATCATCATGGCGCCGGCGCTGCCAAGGCCCACGCCCAGGATTACGCCGATCAAGCCGCCGATCAGGCAGATGATAATTGCCTCCACGATGAACTGAAACAGAATCACCCGTCCCTTTGCGCCCAGAGCCATGCGAATGCCGATCTCCCGGGTACGTTCTGTCACCGAAACCATCATAATGTTCATCACGCCGATGCCGCCTACCAGCAGGCTGATGGCCGCGATGGCGCTGATGCCAAGCTTCACACTCTGGGTCATCTTGTTCATGGATTTCACGATATCGTCCAGACTGGAAACCGAGACGGTGAAGTTGGGATTGTGGCTGTAGAAGCTGTTGAAGAACTCCCGGGTGCGGTCCATAAAGATCTGATTGTTCACATCCTCCCGGGACTGCAGGGTTACGGTCTGATAACCGCTGTCCCGCTGCAACAACTGGAAGCCGCTGCCCACCGGGATATAGATATTGGTGTCCAGATTCCGGGTTACAGTCTGACCTGCCGGCGGTTTGTACTCGTAGACACCCACAATATAAAGCCGCAGGGGAATGCCGGAAACGTCAGTTTTGAAGCTTTTTCCCAGTGCACCTTCCGGAGTGGTTTTGTTGCCGAAATACTGGGTAACAAAACGATCACTCACCACGGCAACTGCCCGATGGTTAGCGCTGTCTGCGTCGGTAACAAAGCGCCCGGCCAACAAAGTCATTTTGTCCAGAGTTTGCTGTCCGGGGGAAACGCCCATCAGCTGGCCGGAAGCCTTGTGGCGGCCGGAAACAACACTGATGCTGCCGAAGCTTTCGTTCACAGCCAATGCCTGCAGCTGATCGGCAAATTTTTTCTGATACTCCTGCAGCATAGCATCGGTGATGCGGTCGCCGGCAGAGGGATCCTTATATTCATAGGATTCCAGTGCCTTGTCCAGATCTTCACTGTCCTCAAAGGAACCAAATGCAAAGGGGTCGTCCTTCTGTACTACAGACAGGGTCACGTTCCGTGCGCCAAAGCCGGACATCTCTTCGGCCAGAGAGCCGGAAAGCGAGTCGCCTACCGTAATGATGGCAATCACCGCGCTGATGCCGATGATGATGCCCAGCATGGTCAGCAATGCGCGAAGCTTATTAGCCCGCAGGCTGGTAAGCGCCAGACGTACATTTTCAAAGATTGGCATGCCCGTACGCCTCCTTTCGCTGGTCAGATATGATATTGCCGTCTTTCAGGGTGATCACCCGTGGACATTCTGCGGCAAGCTCCTGGCTGTGGGTAATGAGAACAATGGTCTTGCCCTGCTGGCGGTGCAGGGTGTGGAAAATATCCATCACATGACGGCTGGTTTCGGAATCCAGCGCGCCGGTGGGTTCGTCCGCCAGCAGGATGGCCGGGTCGTTTACCAGACTGCGGGCAATAGCCACTCGCTGTTTCTGGCCGCCGGAAAGCTCGTTGGGCTGATGAAAGCGGCGCTGCTCCATGCCCACCATAGCCAACAGTTCCCGGGCGCGCTGTTCCCGTTGCCGGGCACCGACTCCGGCGTAGAGCATGGGCAGCTCCACATTCCGCTGCGCAGTAGTACGCCCGATCAGATTGAAGTTCTGAAATACAAACCCGATCTTCTTGTTGCGAACCTCGCTCATCTCGTCGCGGCTGGCCCGTTGAACGTCCACGCCGTCCAGCCGGTAACTGCCCGCTGTGGGCTGATCCAATACGCCAATGATGTTCATCAGAGTGGACTTGCCACTGCCGGATTCACCGACGATGGCGACAAATTCACCGGGATATACGGTCAGGTCGATGCCGTGCAGAATCTCCAGCTCGTTTTCCTTGCCCACGTTATAAGTTTTTACAATGCCCTGCATCTCGATCAGCGGGGCCTGGAAGGACTGGTTCATTCTGCCACCTCCCCGGTGGAAGTGCTTTCAGCGCTTGCAGAGGTTTCAGCACTGGAGCTGTCTGCATCGCCCATGGGCATGGGAGCGCCGGTATCCGGCATCTGGGAGGCATCGGCCAGAACCTCCAAGCCATCCTGCAGGGAAGCGCCGCTGACCTCGATCGCATAGTCGTTTTTCATGCCGGTGGTCACGGTTACGGGGGAGAAAGTTCCTTCACCCTGGCGGACATAGATCACATCCTGACCGTCATCACCGGCCGTCACCGCGTCCAGAGGCACGGAATATACATTGCTCTTGGAGGCCAGAATGATCTCGGCTTTGGCTTTGCTGCCGATAAAGATATTTTCCGGGGTCTGGATAGCGATATCTGCCGCAAAACCGGACGAGGAACCGCTGCTTTCTCCATCGCCGCTTCCGGCAGTGGGGGAAATACGGGATACGGTACCCTGAATTGCGCCGCTGGCCGCATCGCTGGTAATGGTGGCGGGCATACCTACCTGTACTTTGTTGATGGCATATTCGGGAATGCTCACCGAAAGCACCAGCTGATCGGTGGACTGGATGGTAGCCACATCACCCTTGCAGATGCTGCCCACGTTTACCTTCAGATCGGTGATCTTGCCGCTGGTTTCAGCTTTCAGAACGGTGTCCTCCAGGCTTTTCTTCAGATCGTCCAGTGCCTTGCTGTCTACACCTTTTTTCAGCTGTTTATCCGCATCCTGCAGGGCAGTGAGCGCAGTGTTGATGGTAGTGTCGCAGGCGTCCAACGCCTGGAAACGGGCCGCATCCGCCTGTTTGTAGGCGTTTTCCGCGGTATCTCGTTCCGCTGCGGCTGCGTCATAAGCCTCTTTGGCGGTGTTATATGCCTGGGTATAGCTGTCGTAGCTGTACAGGGTGCGGGCGCTTTCCAAAGCGGCATTCTTCTCATTTAGAACTGTATCTGCATTCTGATAGGCAAGGTAGGCATCGCCCTCGGTAGCGCCGCCCGCAGCGATCCAGGCATCATAGGCCTTCTGACGTGCGTCTGTTGCCGCATCCACCTCTCTCTGTGCACCGGACACTGCCTGTTCCATTACCTGATAGTTTGCTTTGGCCGCATCGTAGGCGGGGGTAACGGCGCTTAACGCACTGGCCGCCTTATCCCGGGCAGCGCGTGCTGCCTCTACCAGCGTATCCTGATTCTTCTTTTCGTTATCCTTGGCTCGGCGGGCTTCCTCCACCTGAGCAGCTGCTTTGTTGTAGGCGTCCTGCAGACGCTGCTTTTCCTCGCCGATTTCCTTTTCTTTATCTTGAATGGCTTTTCGAATGTCGGCATCATCCAGCGTGCAGATCACATCGCCCTTGTTCACTTGGTCGCCCACCTTCACGTTCAGTGCAGTGACCTTGTTGCTCAGACCGGTGGTCACCGAGGAAACCTGTGCGCTCTGTACTACACCGGAAACGTTTACGGACTCGTTCAGGTCCTCTTTTTTCAAGAACACTGTGCGTGCATAGGCCAGATTTTCCTCCGTATTGTCTTTAGAGGCGGAGATCCGGGCCCGCAGTGTGAAAGTGCCGCCTGTTGCCAGAATGGCCACTACCAGAATCGCGGCTGCCGCACGCTTATGTTTTAAAATAGGGGAGAATATCTTGATCGCCATATCGCTTCGACTCCTTTTTGTGTGGGTTTTGCTTTCTACAGCAAAAAGGATATCGCAGTAATCTTTAGCAGGCCTTTAAAGAAATCTTAAGATTTGTAAAGATTTGACTCCTGTCGGGTCTCTTGGGTAAAAGCAATGAAGTTTTTGGCCGCGGCTCCGGTATAATGCCCTCGCAGCGTTACAGCGCAGATTTCACTATAAAGCTCTTTTGCCTGCAGGGGATGCATCTCTGCGCCGGGCCAGAGATCACGTGCAGCAGACAGCGGTGCACATGCTACACCCAGTCCCTCCTGTGCCAGCCGCAGGGCAGTGCGGGAATCTTCACTGCAGCAGAGCACCGTGGGTTCGAAACCAACCTCGGCGAAATAGCGCATCAGCACAGGCTCCCAGCGCCGGTAAAGCAGCAGCGGCATGTTTGCCAGCGCAGACGGGGCAATCGGTCCGCAAAGACCCTGAAAGAAATGCGCCTGTCCCACGGTGCACATGGGCTCACTGCAAATGGGATGAATTTCCAATCCCTGGCCGGAGAAAGGGCAGCGCACCAAAGCCAGATCGATGCGTTGATTGCGGACCAGTTCCAGCAGCTGGTAGGAATCCCGTTCGGTCAGCTCCAGCCGTACTTGCGGGTAACTGTTGTGGAACCGGGCTACCCAGCGGGGCAAAAGAGTGGTGCTCAGCGAGGAGACCGACCCGATGCGCAGCAGTCCCCGGCCTCCGGCCTGAAGGTCTGCCATCTCCCGTTTCAGGTCGGCACATTGCTGCAGAATGCCTTGTGCCCGTTCGTAAAAAAGTTCACCGGACGGAGTCATGCGCAGATGGCGGGTGTCACGTTCAAATAATGGACAGCCCAGTTCCTCCTCCAGTTTTTGCAGCTGCAAACTGAGCGGAGGCTGCGACATGTGCAGTTTTTGTGCGGCTGCAGTGATGGTTCCAGACTGGGCAATGGCAACAAAATAGGCAAGCTGACGCAGTTCCATAAAAGCACCTCATTATTTATATGGATAACATATAAATAACACATAAATAAAATGTTTTCAATATTGCTTTGAATGTGCTATCATGGTACCGTGAAATCAAATAAGGGAGGCTTCTTTTCGATGAGGAACATGAAGATCCTGGGTGAGCTGTTTCTTACCTTTATGCAGGTGGGCGGTCTGACTTTTGGCGGCGGCTATGCCATGCTGCCGATCCTGCAGCGCGAGGTGGTGGAAAAACGAGGATGGGCTACGGATGAAGAACTCACCGACTATTTTGCGGTGGGGCAATGCACTCCCGGCATCATTGCGGTGAATACCGCCACATTCGTGGGACAAAAGCAGGCGAGAGTGCTGGGCGGCATCGTGGCGACTCTGGGAATCGTGGCACCGTCGCTGGTGATCATTTCCGTCCTGGCCGGCTTCATCAATACCTTCGCAGAGCTGGCGGTAGTAAAAAATGCTTTTGCCGGCATTCGTGTTTGCGTTTGTGTGCTGATTTTCAACGCAGTCTGCAAGCTGTGGAAGGGCTCAGTGAAAAGCAAGTTGGCGCTGGCAATTTTTGCAGTGGTCACGGTGGGGTCGCTGTTCTTTGATCTTTCTCCGGTACTTTTTGTGGTGGTGGCCGCTGTGCTGGGTATTTGTCTGGAGCAGTTCGCCCCGGCAGCCCGCAAAAGTAAAAAGGAGGGAGAGGTATGATTCTGCTGCTGCGGCTCTATTGGGAGTTTTTCAAAACCGGTCTGTTTGCAGTAGGCGGTGGTCTGGCCACGCTGCCCTTTCTTTCCCAGATGGCGGATAAAACCGGCTGGTTTACGCAAGGTCAGCTGATGGACATGGTGGCGGTGTCGGAATCCACCCCCGGTCCGATTGGCATCAATACAGCCACCTACGTGGGCTTCACTACAAGCGGCGTTCCCGGTGCACTGGCGGCAACTCTGGGGCTTGTTACGCCGTCTATCCTGATTATCCTGGCCATCGCCTCGTTTCTGAAGGCGTTCCGCGCCAACCGTTATGTGGATGCAGTGTTTCGCTGTCTGCGACCTGCTTCCACCGGACTGATTGCAGCATCCGGACTTTCGGTGGCGGCCATTACCTTTTATGCGGCTGCCCCGGCGGGAATTCTGGCAGGCGTTCAATGGAAGGCTGTCATCCTGGCGCTTCTTCTGCTGCTGGTTACGCGGGGGATTCCGCAAACCCAAAAGCTCCATCCGGTGGTTTGGATCGCACTGTCCGCCCTGGCAGGGATTGTGTTTTCCTTTGCGGGAGTATAACACTATAAGATATAGAAAAAAGGCGCAGCTTACAAAAAGCTGCGCCTTTTTTGGAGTCCGAATCAGACCTCGAATTCGTAAAAACGGTCCGGCTGCAAGGTGGTAAAGATCACCTGCACCAATGTATAACCCAATTCAAAAGCGGTATCCCGCAGAATTGCTGCAACCTCTTCCCGTACCTCGTCCGCCCGGTCAAACCAGGATACTTCAATGATGGGAAATCCGGCAGTTTGCTGGCCGCCCGCATAGAAGGTGGTGGGAACAAGCTCGAAAATCAGCCAGTCTTCCGGGCAGCCGATGGCGGTGGAAAGCTTCTGGCTCAAAACAGGGGTAACGGTCTTCATCTGCTGGTCGGTAAAACCTTTAACGGTAATCTGCGGCATAACAGGTTGCTCCTTTGCTTGTTTTCCCTTATTTTATCACATCGGAGCTGTTTCCGTACAGCGCTGATTTGCCTTTGTGCGGAAAAAACGCCGGGTTTCCCGGAACACCTGCGGCGAAAGCCAGAGCACTGCCAGCAGATTCGGGGGCACCATCAGCCCATTGAAGGTGTCGCTGATCTGCCAAACAAGGTCCAAACGGGCTACACAACCGATCACAATACAGGTCAGATACAGCAGCTTATAGGGCACGAGTGCCTTCGGACCGAACAGATATTCCACCGCTCGCTCGCCGTAGTAGCTCCAGCCCAGCAGGGTAGAGAAGGCAAATAGCATCAAGCTGACTGCGATCAGCGCCCCACCGCCCGAACCGAAAACCGAGCGAAAGGCATCGGCAGTGAGTGCGGCCCCGTTGGGCAGAGAGGAAAAAGCCTCTGTTCCAAGGGCGGTGGAGTAGCGGACGGGATCGTATACGCCGGAGCAAAGGATAGCCAATGCGGTGAGGGTGCACATGAGCAGTGTATCCACTGCCACCTCAAAAATGCCCCACATTCCCTGAATAACCGGCGGATTCCCGGCGGCAGAATTGGCCATAACCGATGAGCCCAGCCCAGCCTCATTGCTGCTCACTCCGCGGGCAACACCCACGCGCAGAGCCTGTTTCATGCCATAGCCGGCCAGTCCGCCCAGTCCGGCTTGAAGGTTGAAGGCCTGCTGCAGAATGCTGTGCAGCACTTCCGGTACGCTTTGCCAGTTTGCCAAAATCACGCACACGGCTGCCGACGTATACCCAATGGCCATGAAAGGGACCAACCGTTCGGTGATTCGCCCCATGCGCTGGATGCCGCCCAGCATGGCAAAGCCCACTGCCCCTGCCACGGCCAGACCGGTAAGCAGCGGGGGAACGCCAAAGGCATCCTGCAGGCCGGTGGCAATGGAATTTGCCTGGGCCATATCGCCCATTCCCAAAGACCCTAAAATGCAGAAAAACGAGAACAGAAGTGCCAGCCACCGGCAGCCAAGACCCTGTTCAATATAAAACATTGCTCCTCCAATTGGCTCCCCCTTGGAATTTCTGCCCCGGTACAGGCCGGCCAGCAGGTTTTCCGCGTAGCCGGTCATGGTACCGAAAAAAGCAGAAATCCACATCCAGAATACCGCACCGGGTCCGCCAGCCGCGATGGCTGTGGCTACACCGGCAATGTTGCCGGTACCCAGCGTGGCAGCCAATGCAGTGCAGGCAGATTGAAACCCGGTAATGCTGCTTTTCCGCTTACAGAGCGGACCATTCTTGCTGCGGAACGTGGAACCAAGAGTGCTGAACCACCACAGCCGGATATGGCGCAGCTGAAAAAAGCCGGTTCCGAAACTGAACATGAGCCCGGAAACAGCCAGCAGGGTCAGGGTAGCCGGGCCCCAGGCAAACCGGTTCAGCAGGGTGTTGCACCAACGCAGCCAATCGGAAAAATATCCTGTGAGAAGATTCCCCATACAGCGCTCCTTTTTGCAGATTTTGCCACAATATATGCGCGACTTTGGGCAAAGAAGAACCCAAAACCGGCAAAAAGGCGGCGGGTGGATTGTAGCGGCGGCATTTTGGTGGTATAATAGATAAAATTGTGTTTAAGGATGGTGCAGTTGTGGCACGATATGACGCAGTATTGTTTGACGTGGATGGAACTTTGATCCATTCCAGTCCGGGAATTCTGGCAACAATGGAATACACCTTCCGGCAGATGGGCATCGACCCGGCCGGTGTTGATTTGACCCGCTATCTCGGCCCGCCTCTGCGGCGCAGTTTCGGGGAGCATTTCTCCGATGAGGCCATGGTGGAAAAAATGGTGGATATCTACCGCACCCGCTATGCAGAGGACGGCTGCCACCGCTGCCAGGTATTCGATGGGGTACGCCCGATGCTGGAACAGCTGAGAAGAGCCGGCATCCGGCTGTACACCGCCACATCCAAGCCCACGGTGGTGGTCACGCCGATCCTGGAAGAACAGGGTCTGGCCCAATATTTCGATTTTATCGGCGGTGCCAGCGAGGATAAAAGCGTGGATACCAAAACCGCAGTGATGCGCCTGGTGCTTGCCCGGCCGGAGCTGCAGGGCGCCCGGGTACTGATGGTGGGTGACCGAAGCGACGATATGAAGGGCGCTGCAGACTGTGGCGTTTCCGCGGCAGCAGTGATGTACGGCTACGGCAGCGAACAGGAGCTTGCTCCCTTTGCGCCGGTGCTGATGGCGAAGGATTGCCAGCAGCTGGCCGATTACATATTAAATGATTGATCAAAAGACCTTGTGACCAAAAAGGAGGCAGACCCATGGCTAAGAAAAGAAGAAATTCTTCTAATCTCAGCTTAACCCCCAAGCAGAAGCAGGCAGTTCTTGTGCTGGCCATTTGCGCACTGGTGCTGATTGTGACCATTGTGGCGGTGGTGATCATCGTGAACACCTCCCACAAATCGAAGGACTCTTCCAGTGGTTCTACCAGCTCTTCTCAGGCTGTGTTGGATTCCGGCTTTGATGCCACCGCCTACGGCGATACCGTTTTGGCTGAGACCGATGACGCAGGCCAGTCCTACATCGACGAAACCATCTTTGTGGGCGATTCCAACACCTACCGTTACTACCAGAACGGCCTTTTGTCGCTGGATCAGGTGATGGCTGTGGAGGGCCTGGGTATCCAGCAGCTCACTACCGACAAGTCCATCTACTTCAAGAACGATAGCACCGCTTATTCTATTCCCGAGGCGCTGGCAAAAATGAAGCCCCGCCGCATCATCGTGATGATGGGAACCAACAATGCAGACGGCAGCATGAGCGCTGACAGCTTTGCCAGCAGCTACGAATCGGCGTTGAACGAGATTGTCACAGCTTATCCCTACTGCGACGTGATCGTGGCCGCGGTTCCGCCCATCCCTCAGGACCACAGCAGTTACCCCAACATGAGCCAGGAGACTATCAATGAGTTCAATCTGGCTCTGGTGAAGATGTGCCAGAAGAACGGCTATAAGTTCTTGAACATCTCCGAGCTGCTGATGGACGAGAGCGGCTATGGTCAGGACCGGTACTATCAGCAGGGCGATATTCATCTGAAGAAGGATGCTCTCAACGGCATTTTGGACTACGCCCGCACTCACGCCTGGACCGATACTGAAGATCGCCGCCCCGATACGGATAACATTCCCACCCGGGTGCGCAATGGCGGTACCTCCGGTTCCAGCCAGGCAACCGCAACCCCCGATCCGAATGAGACCTTTACCGCCCAGTACAACGTGGACAAAAACGTTGGCGGCACTCTCACCAGCGGGGATATTTCCGGTAAGACCACTCTGAAATTTGAAGACCTGACCAAGAACGACAGTGTTACCGTGAAGGCGGTTGCTGCTGACGGTTACGAGTTTGTAAAGTGGAGCGACGGCAATACCAGCCCCACCCGAACCGACAAGAACTTCAAGCAGAATGTGAATGTAACCGCTATGTTCAGCGCTAAGCTGAGCATCTCCTTCCAGGAAGGCAGCTCTGCTACCATCAAGGAAGGTGAAAGCTACACCTTGCACATCAATGCGGTTGGCGGCGATGTGACCGATGACAACGTGCAGTGGACCGTGAACGGTGAGAAGGTCAAGACCGGTTACAGCTACGGCCAGAGCAGTTGGGCGGCCGGCACCTATGACATTACCGCTTCCATCAATGTGAACGGCAAGCTTTCTTCCGCAAGCTTCAAGCTGGTGGTAGAGGCTGCGCCCACTCCGACGCCTACTGCAGCCCCCACCCCGGCACCTACTGCTGCGCCCACTCCGGCACCGACTCCTGCTCCTACTGCAGAACCGACTCCGAAGCCCACCGCAGCTCCGACTCCCGCTCCTACTGCAGCACCGACTCCGGACCCCACTGCGGAGCCTACTCCGGACCCCACTGAACAGCCTACAAGCTCTTCCGAAGCTACGGCAGCTAACGAGGGGTAACCCGACTTCCATTCCGGCATCACAGTTGCCGGTTAATATGATCAAAGGACCCGCTCTGCCCGGCAGGGCGGGTCCTTTCTATGAAAAACAAAACGAAAGGACGCTCTGTTATGAAACTGACTGTATTGGGCTGCGGCCGCTGGGGCACCTTCCTGGCCTGCTATCACAGCGCACGCAATGAGGTGATGCTCTGGGGCCGCCCCGGCTCCCGGGCAATGGCACAGCTGAAGGCCGAGCGCAAAAATTCCTATATTGAACTGCCGGAGCAGCTGCAGCTTACCGAAGATCTGGCTGGTGCACTGGAATTTGCTGAGGCAGTGATTATCTCCATCAGCGCTCAGCAGCTGCGGGATCTGGCCAAGAAGATTCAGGCGCTGCCGGTAGCCGGTAAAACCTTTATCCTTTGCATGAAGGGCATCGAGGTGGAAAGCGGCAAACGTCTGACTCAGGTGTTCCGGGAAGAGGTGACGCAGCCGGTTCGTCTGGCTGTGTGGGTTGGCCCTGGCCATGTGCAGGACTTCTCCGCCGGTATTCCCAACTGCATGGTGGTGGATTCGGATGAGCCGGAAACCACCGACTATGTGGTGGAAAATCTGAGCAGCGATCTGATCCGCCTGTACAAGGGTCGGGATCTGATTGGCACCGAGGTGGGCGCTGCGGCCAAAAACGTGATTGGCATCGCAGCCGGTATGCTGGATGGCATTGGTTACTCCAGCCTGAAAGGTGCTCTTATGGCCCGCGGCGCACGGGAGATTGCCCGCCTGATCCGCGCCATGGGCGGCAACGAGCTGTCCGCCTATGGCCTGTGCCATCTGGGTGACTACGAAGCTACCTTGTTTTCCGCCCACAGCCACAACCGCCAGTTTGGCGAAAGCTTTGTGAAGGGCGAGCATTTTGATCATCTGGCTGAAGGTGCGCCTACCGTAAAGGCCTTGGTGAAGCTGGGGGAGGAGTATGGCGTAGACCTGCCCATCTGCAAGACCATCTACAGCATGCTGTATGAGGGCTGCAGCGCCAAAGAAGCGCTGCCTCGTTTGTTCCAGCGTACCGTAAAAGGCGAGTTCGACTACTGAGTTCCGTGCTCTGCACAGTCCCCGTATTTGCAGCATACAATGGCAAAAAAGGGGAGGTGCTTTATAGCATGGCCAGTTGTTTTGACATCAGCATCATCGACGCCTGGAATACCGGTGACGAAAACGTGACCAACGGCAGTGTGGACAATTACGATTTTGACTGGGGAAGCGGCAATTCGCCGGAAGAGAATCCCCCTTGCGGCTGCCGAAGGACCTGTTGTACCTGTCAAACGGAGAAACAACCGCCGGTCAACGAGTGCACGTGTGAGGCAGAGGAAGAGGCTGCCGAAGACGAAGAGGACTATCCGGTGGTTCAGCTGTAACAGAATGGTTCCAAAAGGGCAGAGCTTGGCTCTGCCCTTTTGGTGCGTATTGCTTGACGAAGCGGTTAGAATAAGGGATAATAAAAGGAACGATACATCGGCAGCCCGCCAAACCCCAGGCAGGGCAGCAGGCCGAATTTTATAAAGGGAGAAAAACGACCCATGGCACATTATTATTGTTTGTTATTGGATATGGACGGCACACTGCTGGATTTTGCGGCAGCGGAGCATAAGGCAATCCAGGAGACGCTGGAACACTTCGAGCTGCCCAGTGATCATGAGACGGAGATGCTCTATGTGGAGATCAACAAGGAGCTCTGGGCGGCTCTGGAAAAGGGCCAGATCAAGCGAGACAAGCTGGTGGTGGAGCGGTTTGCACGCCTTTTGAAGAAGCTGGAGCGAAAAGGCTCGGCCGCCGAGATGAGCGCTTATTATCTGGACCGGCTAGGCAGCCATCCGGATCTGATTCCCGGCGCTTTGGAGGCTGTGCGCGAGCTTTCTGAGGTGGCGACTCTGGCCATTGCCTCCAATGGCGTGGCCAAGGTACAGGCAAGCCGCCTGCGGGATTCCGGCCTGGAGCCCTATATGGATGAGGTGTTCGTCTCCGAAAAAATGGGCGTGGAAAAGCCGAATCGCCGCTTCTTCGAACAGGCCATCCGCACCCTGGGCATTGAACATCGGGACCGGGTCCTGGTGGTGGGTGATAGCCTGAGCGCGGACATCAAGGGAGGCCAGAACGCCGGGCTTGCCACCTGCTGGTGCAATTTCCACCAGCAGCCCGAACCGGAGGAGGGCAATAAGCCCACCCATATCATTCACAATTGGCAGGAGCTGTATTCCATTGTGATGGAGGAGGATGAGCTGCAAAATGTCGGACTTAAAAACCGAAAGCATCAGTTTTAAATCCAGCAACGGCAAGGACACCATCGCCGGATACTTTTATACCATGCCGGATGTTACGCCCAAGGCAATCCTGCAGATCAGCCACGGTATGTGTGAACACATTGAGCGCTACCGGGAATTTGCAGAGTTTATGGCCCGGCATGGCTTTGTGGTATGCGGCAACGACCACCTGGGTCACGGAAAGACCAGCGGGAAAGAGGGCATCGACGGATATTTTGGCGAGAAGGATGGGCGCTTTTATGTGCTGCGGGACCTGCATACCATGAATCTGCTGGCCCGTAAGAAATATCCGGACCTGCCTTTGATTCTTTTAGGCCACAGCATGGGCAGCTTTTTTGCCCGCTGGTTTGCTGCCGAATACCCGGATGGAATGGACGCACTGATCATCAGCGGAACCGGCGGCCCCAACCCGCTTGTAAATGTAGGAATCCGGCTCAGCAGCTGGATTTCCTCTGTGAAGGGTTCCTCCTTTACATCAAAGCTGGTGAACAAACTGGCCTTTGGAGCCTATCTGAAAAAGGTGCCGAATCCCCGCACCCCCTATGACTGGATCAGCCGGGACGAACAGATTGTGGACCGCTACAGCGCGGACCCCAAATGCACCTTCATCTTCACTGTAAGTGCTTTTCATGAGCTGTTTTCTACCCTCAAGCAGGTGAGCAGCCTGCAATGGGCGCAGAAAATCCGCCGGGATCTGCCCATCTGGCTTTTCTCCGGTGATATGGACCCGGTGGGCGATTACGGCAAAGGCGTGAAAAAAGTGGCGGAAATGCTGCGTCAGTCTGGTGTAAAGGATGTTCGCCTTACACTGTATCCGGGCGGCCGTCACGAGATGATAAACGAAACGAATCGTCAGCAGGTCTATCAGGACCTGCTGGCCTGGGCGGAAAAGAGCCTGGAGCGTAAGGAATAAAGAAGAGTAGTAAGGAATCATATGCTCATATCATTACAGAATTTAGGAAAAAGCTTTGGCGACACTGTGGTCCTGCATGATATCAACGCCACGGTGGAAAAGGGTGAGCGCATTGGTATCGTGGGTGAAAATGGTGCCGGCAAAACCACCCTGCTCAAGGTACTCTGTGGTGAGTACAAGCCCGATGAGGGTGAATACCAGATCAGCCGCGGGGTAACCCTGGGCTATCTGGAACAGAACAGCAAGTTGGACCCTACCCTGGATGTGTATGGTGAGATGCGCAGTGCCTTTGCGCCGGTGCTCAGCGCCATGGAACAGATGCAGGTGCTGGAGAACAAGCTGGAAAAGAATCCCGGTGACGAGCAGCTGCTGGCAAAGCATGCGGAGCTTTCGGCAGTAATCGACGCAGCGGATGGTTACCACATGGACATCCAGATCAAGAAGGTGCTCAGCGGTATGGCTTTCGGGCCGGAAACCTATACCAAGGGAGTGGCGGTGCTTTCCGGCGGCGAGCACACCCGGCTGCGTCTGGCCAAACTTTTGCTGCAGCGGCCGGATCTTCTGATTCTGGACGAGCCCACCAACCATCTGGATTTCGCAACGATGGAATGGCTGGAAGAATACCTGAAGAGCTATTCCGGTGCGGTGTTGGTCGTCAGCCATGACCGTTATTTTCTGGACTCGGTTTGCACCCGGATCTGGGAGGTGGAGGATCACCAGCTCACCAGCTACAAGGGGAACTATTCCGCTTACCTGCCCCAAAAGGAAGCAGCGGTGGCACTGCAGCAAAAGCAGCACGACGCGGATGTGGCCAAAGCCCAGAAACTGGAGGATTATATCGCCCGAAATATTGTGCGTGCCTCCACCACTAAAATGGCCCAGAGCCGCCGCAAGCAGCTGGAGAAAATGGAGATCACCGAAAAGCCTCACAGCGGGCCCCAGCAGCTGAACTTCAAGTTTGAGTTTGATGTCACACCTTATAAAGAACTGCTTACCATCAAGAACCTGAGTGTGAAAATCGGCGAACGGGTGTTGCTGCATCCCTTTGATCTGCAGGTGCTGCGTGGGGAGCGGCTGGTAATCGCCGGTCCCAACGGCGCGGGCAAATCTACCCTGATGCAGGTGCTGGACGGCAAACGCAAGCCTTCCGGCGGCATGGTGCGGCTGGGTGCAGGCGCAAAGGCCAGCATCTTCGAGCAGCAGCAGATGCGCCGGGGCGGCCGTGTGATCGATGCCATTTGGGACAAATGGCCCCGCTTCACCGAGCTGGAGGTGCGTAATCATCTGGCCCGCTTTGGATTCCGGGGCGAAGAGGTGTTTAAAAGCTGCAGCGCTCTGTCCGGCGGTGAGCTGGCTCGGCTGCGCTTTGCGGAAATCGTTCTGGAGCGGCCCAATCTGCTGTTCTTGGACGAGCCCACCAACCATCTGGACATCTACACCCGCGAAAGCCTGACCCAGGCGCTGATGGCTTATGAGGGCACATTGCTGCTCATCACCCATGACCGCTATCTGATGAACAGCCTGGAATGCCCCATCCTGTATGTGGAGGACGGAAACGCGACCCTTTACCCTAGCTATGAGCGGATGATGCACCGGGAAGACCCGGCCGCAGCCGCTCCCAAGGAGGAAAAGGAGAAGGCGCCCGCAGGCAAAGCTGCTTACGGGAAGGAACAACGCCGCCGCAAGGCGGAGCTTCGTACCCGCATCAAGGCGGTGGAGGACGAGATCGAAGCTCTGGGCGCCCACATTGTGGAGCTGGAAAACGAGATTGCCAGCCCGGAAGTGCTGCGGGACCATGTACTGTTGCGGGATAAATGCGACGAGCTGGAAGACAGCCGCTTCCATCAGCAGGAACTGTTCGACGAATGGGAAAAACTTCTGGAGGAACAGGAGCAGTACGAACAGGCGGAGTAACCCTTCTGTTTGCAGAACACTTATAACAAAAAATGCTCACGGCGGATACGCCGTGAGCATTTTTTATTGCATCTTTTAATGAAAAGTGGGCTCAGTCTGCCTGCTCCTGTCCGTGAATTTCCCGACCGGGAGGGAAGATCAGTCGGATACAAGTTCCCTTACCGGGGGCGCTTTCCAGTTCGATGCGGGCATTGTGGTAAGCCGCGCTGTGCTTTACAATGGAAAGTCCCAAACCGGTGCCGCCAATGGCCTTGGAATGGCTCTTATCCACGCGGTAGAACCGTTCAAATACGCGCTCGTGGTCTTCGGTGGGAATACCGATACCGTCATCCTTTACGGTAAGTGTTGGGCCGTCCGGGGTGTGCTTTACGCTGACCCACACATGGCCGCCGGGCTTATTGTATTTGATGGCGTTGTCACACAGGTTGAACAGCATCTCATCCAGCACCGGCAGCACACCCTCGATTACCACTGGTTCACCCTCCACCTGCAGCGTAACCTGCTGTTTGGCAGCAGGATTTTCCAGCTGGATACGGGTGTTCTGCGCCAACTCCAGCAGGTCCACCGGAGCGGCGGTGTAGGGGATGGAGTTTTCGTCCAGCTGGGACAGCTTGATGATATCGCCTACCAGATGGATCAGCCGCTGAGATTCATCATAGATTTTCCCGGCGAAATGAGGTACGTCGTTTGGATCAATCAGGCCGCTTTTCATGATTTCCGCAATACCGGAAATGGAGGTCAGGGGTGTTTTCAGCTCGTGGGAAACGTTGGCGCTGAACTCCCGGCGAAGCGTCTCGCGTTCCTGCTTTTCGGTCACATCCAGCAGTACAATTACCGTACCGGTAAGCTGGTCCTGCTGGTAGACCGGGTTGGCAAACAGCTGACACATCCGGCCGAACAGAGGAATCAGTGTTTCAGTGTGCTGACCCTCCAGAGCATCCCGAATGGCGCTGTTCAGCTCTTCAATAGGGCTATGGGTCATATCCCGGCCCATCAGAGGTGCTTCTGCATGAAGCAGCTGCCCAGCGCTGGTGTTATGGGAAAGCACCGTACCGGTGCGGTCCAGCACCAGAAACCCCTCTTTCATATTTTCAGTAATGGAGGCGAAGCGCTCCTGCTGTTCGCCCAGCTCCATCAGCTGTGCCTTGATCTGCCGGTTCTGATGGTTCAACCGCCGCAGAAGAGGAGTGAGTTCCTCGTAGTCCTCCGGTACCTGAGGGTGCTCCAGATCAATTTCGTTCAACGGGCGGGTCAGCCGGTGAGATACCTTGTAGGAGATCACTGCCGAAAGCACCGCGCCGAAGGTCAGAATCAAAAGGATGGGCTGGATCAGCAGCAGGAAAATGCCCATGCTGGAATAATGGGTACAGGCAATGCGCAGCACATCACCGCTGGGCAGCAACAGTGCCCGATAGAGTGTCTTTTCCTGCAGAGTGGTGGAATAACGCACGCTTTCGCCGCTGCCGGTCACAAGCGCCTGCTTTACCTCTTCCCGGTCTGCGTGATTTTCCAGCGTGGAAGCGTCCAGGGAACTGTCATACAAAACCGTACCGTCGGCGTCGATCAAGGTGATCCGACTGCTTCCCGGGTCGATGGTGGAAAGGAAATCTTCCCCATATTGGGATACCCCGCGGGAAAGATATCCCAGTTCAGTGGTAAGCTCAGTGGCCAACTGCTGCTCAAAATAGGGCATCAGAATGGCGATCAGGATGATCATGCCCACCAGAAGGGTGGAGAGGGTAACAGTAAGGATGGCGCTGAAAAGCCGTTTTGTCATACGCCATTCTCCCGAATCCGATATCCGGTCCCGCGCACGGTCTCAATATAGCTGCCGCATTCGCCCAGCTTCTGGCGCAGAGTCCGGATATGTACGTCCACTGTGCGGCTTTCCGCCTCGAAGGTGTAGCCCCAGATCTGATTGAGCAGCTTTTCCCGGGTGAATACAATGCCGGGCTGCTGCATCAGAACGCTGAGCAGTTCAAACTCCTTGTGAGTCAGCGAGATTTCTTCTTTGTTCACAAGCACCTGATGGCGGGCAGGGAAGAGCTGAATTTCACCCACTTGATACTCGTCCGGAGCGGTCTGAGGCTTGGCACGGCGCAGCAGAGCGTTCACCCGGGCCACCAGCTCCATCATGCCGAAAGGCTTCGGAATATAGTCGTCGGCACCGCTGTCCAGGCCGGTCACCCGGTCGTACTCACTGCCCTTGGCCGTGAGCATAATCACCGGCAGTTGGCTTGTGGTGGAGTTGGCTCGCAGACGCTTCAGAATATGAATGCCGTCCTCTTCCGGCAGCATGATATCCAGCAACAGCAGATCCGGCATTTGTTTTTCCATCTCGGCCCAGAACAGCGAGGGCAGGTCAAAGCCCTTCGCTTCGTAGCCGGAACGATTCAGGGTATAGGTAACCAGCTCTCGGATGCTGTTGTCGTCTTCCAGAATATAAATCATAGGTTTCAAGGCCTCCTCAAAATCGTTGCTCATTTTAAGTATAAAACATCTGAAAGCGCTTTTCACTAGTTCAATGTAAAAACTACGTAAAAACGGAGGGGCGTTTTGCCCCTCCGCTCATAAGATGATACAGCTTTGTCAGTTGGTAATGTTCAGGCAGCTCAGGAAGGTGCTTTCCTTGAAGGACTGGAAGTTGAACAGCAGCAGTACCTCATCGTAGCCTTCCTGCTGGGCAAAGTCCGCCACACTCAGGCCAAAACCACGGGGATCAATGACGCCGATGCGGGCATAATTTGCAGTCAGATAGGGAATGAAACTGTTGGCGTAGCTGTCCTTCACCACCAGAATGCTGCCTTCACCGTCGCCTTCAATGGTGGAGTAGCCGTTGTTGCCATACAGGAACATGGCATACTTGTCGCCTGTCTCCAGCTTGGACTTATCATACATGGTGGCGGTGAAATTTTCGGTCAGCTCAAAGGTGGGAGAAACATTCCATATGGTCATGGCGTTGGGCAGGTCCAGATACGCGATGGTATCCGGTTTGCTCTTCCGGTACAGCGCCTTGGAATAGGTGGTGCCATAGAAGCCGGGCACGGTGGTGTAGTCGCTCTCGCTTACCTCCATGGGGGTCAGACCACGCATCTGGCAGAACTGCTGATAGGCAAGATAGGCGCCGTAGCTGGTCCAGTGATGGTCGGTGTCGTAATACAGCTGTACATCGTCCTTGGCCGCGGTAAAAGGCTCCCGCAGATCAAGACTGTTAGCCTCGCCCACGGTGGAGAAGATCGTATCCAAGCGGGCGTTTTCGTCCAGCATGGGGGTGTTGGCAGGCAGCTCCTCAGCGTTGATTACACTGGAGGAAGGAGCCAGCAGGAAGGTGACCTGACCGGGGAATTTTTCGATGAACTGCTGCACCAGCGTGGTGTTCTTCTGTAACAGCTTTTCCTCGGTGGGAGTCAGGGCGAACATCTTGGTGAACAGCGCATCATTTTTGCCGATCATCGCGCCGCCGATCTCTTCCTTCCGGAACAGCAGGCTTTCGCACAGGCTCTGAGCCTTCAGCCAGCTGTCGCGCTCGATCACCTGATCCTTGGTGTACTCGCCGTATTTGGCGGTCCACTCGTTTTTTACCAGACTGGAGAAGCTGAACTTCGGAAACTGAGCCAGATCCCGACGCTCCAGATCGGATTCAGCGCGCTTGGGCCAGAGCCCGTCAGCAATCATAAAGCAGAAAATAAACAGGAAAAACAGCACCAGCAGGGGATACTGCTTCAGCTCTTTCAATTTTTCTTTCATGCGATCCCCTCCCTTAGAAACGGAAATACAGGAACGGGCTGTTGGTGGATGCCACAATGTAGGCGATGCACATCAGCAGCAGGGCGAACACCACGATGATCTTGAGCACCGTGTGCTTTTTCAGCCAGTCGTAGATACGCAGGGGCACCGGAGTGCAGCAGATAATCGCCACCACCAGCAGTACACCGTAATTGCGCAGGAAGTACAGGCAGGAAACGCCGCCGGAGGGAATGAACAGCTTCTGCATCAACAGAGCCAGACCCACGCCGTCCTCATTGCCCACAAACAGCGCCCAGCCCACGGCTACCAGCAGCAGGGTGTAGATGTGAGGCCAGATACGGGCGGTCTGTAGCTTTTTGAGCAGGAAGATTTTCTCAATGGCAAGCAGAATGAAGTAGTAGATGCCCCAGAAGATGAAGTTCCAGTCGGCACCATGCCAGATGCCGGTCAGGGTCCAGACCACGAACATGTTGAAGATCTGGCGCTTCAGGCCCCGGCGGTTGCCGCCCAGGGGAATGTACACATATTCCCGGAACCAGCCGGACAGCGTCATATGCCAGCGCCGCCAGAAATCAGTGATGCTGCGGGCGATGTAGGGCATATTAAAGTTCATGGGGAAATCAAAGCCCAGCATCTTACCCATGCCGATGCCCATCAGCGAATAACCGGAAAAGTCAAAATACAGCTGCAGGGAATAGGCCAGCAGACCCAGCCAGACCAGCGGCGTGCTGGCGTTTGCCAGCCCAACACCAGCAGAGGTGAGAATATGCTGGTCGTTGTAGGTGCCGATAATGTCGTACCACAGCTTGCTTACGGTGTCCGCAATCAGGACCTTTTTTGCCAGGCCGAATACAAACAGGCAGATGCCTTCTTCAATCTGCTTGAGGCGGTAGCGGTCCTTGTACACGTGAAGCTGCGCAGCCACATCCCGGTATTTCACGATGGGACCGGCAATCAGCTGGGGGAACATAACCACATATGCGCCGAAATCGATGATGTTGTGCTCAGTCTTCACATCCCGACGGTATACGTCAATGGAGTAGCTCATGGTCTGGAAGGTATAGAAGCTGATGCCTAGGGGCAGCACGGTGGCTGCTTCCACCATGCCGATGGAAAGTCCCGTGATTGCATTGATGGTGCTGATGATGAAGTTGGTGTATTTGAAAAACACCAACATGGACAGGCTGCCCACAATGGAAACGATCAAAAAGACCCGGCGCATTTTGTCCGAATGATCGAACCGTTCAATGGCAAGGCCGGAGAAATAGTTGATGAGAATCAGCACGACCATCACCGGGAAGAACCGCACCTCACCCCAGGAATAGAACACCAGGCTGCAGATAAACAGAGCTAGGTTTTTCAGCTTGTAGGGGGCAATGTAATACAGTGCCAGTGTGATCGGCAAAAAGCGGAACAAAAACAGAATGGTACTGAACAGCAAGCTTGCGACACTCCTTTACAAAAAAGGCCGGTACCGCCGTCTGGTGATACCGACCAAAAGCATTGTCTTTGTGGGGAATTATTTCAGCGCTTCGTCCAGAGCGGTGTCGATGGCACTGTAATCCGCACCGTTGGTATTGGCAACCACCATTACAACGTAGTCGCCCTGCTGAACGATGCGAGCGTCCTTAGCGGCAGCTTCCTTGTCGGCAAATTCCGCATACAGGCCGCCGGTGGAAATACTGGTCTTGTAGGCCTCCATCTCGGTCTTGACCGCGTCGCCCTTGCCTTCCACAGCCTTCACGGCAACAATCAAAGCGCTGTCGGCCTGATCGTTGGAAACCTTACCGGCGTACTCTTCGATGTTGTCCTTGGTGAGCAGCATGTCCAGAGTGATGAAGTTGTCATCCACGTCGCGGGGATTGGCGATGGGGTTCGCGCTCTCCACGGCAGTAACGATGTCGTTCAGATTATATGCTTTGCTGCTTTCCTGGCCGCCACAGCCAACCAGCCCAAGAGCGAGAACAGCGGCAGACAGAGCAATCGCGATGATTTTTTTCATTGATTCTTCTTCCTTTCCTGGAAAGTTATGTAATTGATTTTATACTATATTAAGTAGAATTGCAAGCTGTACCGGTAGCATTGACAGAAAATTTACACTTTATTCACCGGGGCCATGAGGGGATGCGCTTGACAGAAGCGCCCGGGCATTTTACAATCAAACTGGATTGTTATCGCCTCAAACAGGCACTATATTATAAGGAGAGTTTGAATTCATGCGTTCTTCGCAAAACAAAACAAGACGGATTGCGCTGTCCGGCCTTCTGTTCGCTTTGACGATGGCGCTTTCCTTTGCGGAATCCGCCATTGCACCCATGCTGGGCCTTATGCCCGGCGTAAAGATCGGCCTGGCCAACATTGTGGTCATGTATGCGCTGTTTTTCATGGGGGCAAAGCAGGCATTGAGCCTGGCGCTGCTGAAGTCCTTTTTCGTTATGCTTACCCGTGGAGTGGTCGCCGGTTTTTTGTCACTGTGTGGGGGATTGCTGTCGCTGCTGGTCATGTGGGTGCTGTTCCGTTTGTTCGGCAAGCACATCACCTATTTTATTTTGTCCGTCTGCGGCGCTCTGGCTCACAACATCGGGCAGCTCATCGGTGCCAGCATCGTGCTCAGCAGCACATTGGCCCTGACCTACGCCCCTGTGCTCATCGTTTCCGGTCTTGCCATGGGCATGGTGACCAGCTCCAGTCTGTCTGCTTTGCTGCCTGCGCTGGGCCGGATGGGCTTTAATATTAAGAAATTGTAATTTTTTCAAAATAATCTGAAAATAGTGCTTGACGAAACTATACTTTGATGCTATACTTTAGCTATAACAAAGAACGGTTCCTATTTACGAGCCGCTTCCGAGTCAATGAGCTGAAATTTAAAATATTGGAGGATGAATACTATGTCCAAGTTTGTTTGCACCGTATGTGGTTACATCGCCGAGGGCGCTGCTCCCGATTTCTGCCCCGTTTGCAAGGCTCCCAAGGATAAGTTCGTTGAGAAGACCGAGAACACCTACGTGACCGAGCACGTGGTTGGCATCGCCAAGGAGGGCGTTCCCGAGGAGATCATCGAGGGCCTGCGCATGAACTTCAACGGTGAGTGCAGCGAGGTTGGCATGTACCTGGCTATGAGCCGCGTTGCTGATCGTGAGGGCTACCCTGAGATCGCTGAGGCCTGGAAGCGCTACGCTTTCGAAGAGGCTGAGCATGCTGCCAAGTTCGCCGAGCTGCTGGGCGAGGTTCTGACCGACAGCACCCAGAAGAACCTGCAGATGCGTGTTGACGCCGAGTGCGGCGCTTGCTCCGGCAAGATGGACCTGGCCAAGAAGGCTAAGGAGCTGGGCCTGGATGCTATCCACGACACCGTTCACGAGATGGCTAAGGACGAGGCTCGTCACGGCCGCGGCATGCAGGGCCTGCTGAACCGTTACTTCAAGTAATTGGTTCCCGGTTACTGACTGAATACACAAAGGAGCGTGCAGCGTTTGCTGCACGCTCCTTTTTCATTCAAACCAATCCCGTTCCGGGCGGCATTGCCGGGGATAGAGTTTCAGCTGCCCTTGCGGGCCGTACATGGCCAGAAATACCTCCTTCGGGCTTTTATAGCCGCGGGCCGTCAGCTGCTCCTGCAGCCAGGCGGGGTTATGCCCGATGGCCTCCAGATTGTCTGCAAGAGGGGAGCCGTCCAGAACCAGCGCGCACCAAAGCCCTTCCGGCTGAGGGGAAAGCTGAAGATCCGATGGCGTGGCCGGGCGGTATTGTGCAGTAGGGAGAAAGCTGATCTGTCCGTTAGTTTCCAGCACCGCAGATTCCAGTTGGCTCAAATCAAAATAGCCGGCTACCCGGCATTGGCTCAAAAATTCGTTCAAGTCCAACCGGGCACGCAGCAGATTTTTGGGATAAAGTCTCCCGTTTTGATAAAGCACTACCGGGCGGCCATTGAAAAAGCGTCGCAGTGCGATGGATTTACAGGTAAACCAGTCAATGCACAAAGCAGCAATTCCGTAGACCACCGTGGCCGTGAGCGGCTGCCACCAGGCCTCCAGATCGGTGGCCAGCTCCGCGGCAATGGACCCGATGGTGATGCTGGTTACATAATCAAACAGACTCATCTGGCCGATCTGACGCTGGCCCACCAGCTTACACAGGCCAAACAGGACTACGATGGAAACCAGGCTAGTGATGGCGATTTTTCCAACTTCGCTATAGATCTGCATAATATCCGGCCTTTCTTGCGGCAAGACGGCCGCGGTATCCTGCTGTGAGTATGTACAAAGGAACGGCGGATTATTCATGAAAACCAAGACTTGGCGAATCTGGCGGAATTATGTATAATAGGTCCATCATATCAAAGTGCGCAGCAGCGCGCTGACAGGAGGGCATGGCCGTTGCGGCATGTTTTTATTGTAAATCCCGTTTCCGGTAAAGCGGATGCCAGCGGGTCACTGGTTCCCAAGATCATTCAAGCGGCAGCCCGGCAGGGAGTGGACTACGAGATCCTTCTGACCGAGCGGCCTGGCCACGGAGTGGAGCTGGCACAGCAGCAGGCAGCAGAAGGCGAGCCCGTTCGCTTGTATGCCTGTGGAGGTGACGGCACTCTGAATGAGGTGCTGCAGGGCGTCTACGGCTGCAAAAATGCCCAGGTGGCCTGTGTGCCCTGCGGCAGCGGCAACGATTTTGTGCGCAATTTCGGAGGCAGCGCGCCGTTTCTGGACCTGGAAAACCTGATTCAAGGCGAAGCGGTCTCCATGGATCTGATCGAGACCGATCAGGGCCTGGCAGCCGCCATCTGCTCCGCCGGTCTGGACGCCCAGGTTGCCTATGGTATCCCGAAGTTCCGAAGGATTCCGCTGTGCGGTGGCTCCATGGCCTATAAGCTCTCCATATTGCAGGCGGTCAGCGGGCCTCTTGGGCACCGGCTGCGGATCTGCGCGGATGACGAAACCATTACCGGCGACTTTTTGATGCTGGCACTCTGCAACGGCTCCACCTACGGCGGTGGCTTTATGGCTGCACCGCAGGCCTGCATGAACGACGGCCTGCTGGAGCTTGTGCTGGTCCGGAAGATCAGCCGGCTTCAAATTGCCCGCCTGATCGGTGACTACCAGAAAGGGCTGCACATGCAGGGCGACCAGGTAGCTCCGGCCTATCGTGATATTATTCTGGCCAGAAAGGTGCGCAGCCTGCGGCTGGACACCCTGGACGGCCGTCCTATCGTGGTAACGAGAGACGGGGAGTGCGCCCCTTACAGCAGTCTGCGGGCGCATGTACTTCCCGCTGCTACGCAGATTGTGCTGCCTCGTTCTGTCCTGAATACAGAACTTCCCGCATTGCGGAAAGACACTATCCTCAACAGATAAAACAAAAACGGCAACGTGACAGGATTCACTCCTTCACGCTGCCGTTTTTCTTTGTAAAAAGCTGTTACAGCTCGTTGACTGTTTCGGTTACGGACATCCGCTGAATCCGCCGGGCAGGCGCCCAGACGGCGGCTCCGGCTGCAAGCAAGACGAACACAAAAACCACTGCCAGACGTCCGGCCGGGAATTGCCATACCGCATAAGGGAAGTGCTCCAGAATCAGAAAGCCGTAGAGCAAGCGGCTCAGTGGCAATCCGACTGCACAGCCTGCAGCACAGCCGGTCAGGGCATAGGTAAACGCCTGGGCGGCAATCATTCTGGTAATCTGCCGCTCATCCATACCCACTGCCCGCATTGCACCGTATTGCCGGATTCTGGCGGTCACGCTCATGGAAATGCAGTTGACAATGTTGAGTACGGCAACCAATGCAATAATGCTCAAAAAGCCATACACGCAGGCTGTAAAGGTCAGATAGGTTCCACGGGTGCTTTGTTCTCGCAGATCAGTCATAGCCCATCCGTTTTCTTCCGCCAGCTGGCGGATGGTATCCGCCGTTTCGTCCGGCACATCCGCCGAAGTTTGGATCATCAGCAGAGCATAATCGGTTATACCGGTCAAACGCGCAAAAGTTTCACCGGAAACAATCAGGGTAAGCTGCCCTCCGGTCAACCCATCGGGGCTAAAAGGATCGTATTTCAGAAGCCCTGCAATTTCCAGGCGTTCTGTTCCCAGAATCACGGCATCGCCATTTTTCCAGCCGCAAGCCGGGTCCCAGGCTGCCAGAGCAAATCCGCTGTCACCATATACCCGGGCAAGATCACTGCCCCGGCGAAGCGCGCCGTCTTTTTTCAGTGCATTCAGATCAAACGCATCAAATGAAACCAGATCAACGGTGGAAAGACTATTGCTTCCATCCTCCCATCGGGCGGGCAGAGCAAAACTGCTTCGCCTGCCATAAACTTGTTCGACTCCATCCATGCTTTCCAGTGTTTCGGTCAATGCGAAATCAATGGAATTGTCGCCGTCAAGGCTGGAAAGCTCCAGGTCTGCCGCTGCGGAAGATTGGGGCATCAGGTGGTCTACAAAATCAATCAGAACCGAAAAGCTCAGAAACAGCACGATGCTGAGCGCAAACGAGCCGGTGATCAACGCCAGGTTCTTTTTGGAAGCGGCTGCCTGCTGAACTCCAAGGGTGATCTCAATGGGGAAAATACCGGTTCGGGAAGAGTGATGAATTTGCGGCCGGTTTTCCGTGCTGGCTGAAACAGCAGCGGCAGGGGAAACACTGGCTGCACGGCGAGCAGGAGCCTGGGCCGCCAGCAGTACCGTCACGATGCCCACCAGAATGCCGCTGACAATGCCGATGCCGCTGATGCCAAACAGGGGAATGGAGGAAAACTCCTCTCCAACCCAAAAGCGCAGTATGGCGCACAATCCCCAGGAAACTGCAATACCCAGAACCAGCCCCGCGGGAATGGCGCTTTTGCACCAGTTCAGCGCCTCCAGCCGTACAAATCGGGCAATCTGCTGCCTGCTCATACCGATGCACCGCATCATTCCGAAAAACTGAGTTCTTTGAACCACACCGCTATGGAGGCTGCCGGAAATCATCAGAACTCCGGCAACCAGCACCAGAAGAAAGAGCACTGCCGCTGCAAGCAGAAGAGTTTGTCCCATGGTGCTCCCGAACAACTCCCACAGAGAAAAGGCGCCATGCTTTTCAGCCAGCCGCGCCTGCTCCATTCGCGTACCCATCTCGGCCATACTGAAGATTGCGGTCACCATAAACACAGCAAAAACAATGCACAGGCGTGTCATACGGTTCTGGCGGCGGTGCACTTTTGCGGAGATCGGGATCAGGCTCAGATAGCTTTTCATTCCCGGCACCTCCCGAAATCGGTAACCACACCGTCGGAAACCTGCAGAATACGGTCTGCCGATTGTGCCACGGTCCGGCTGTGAGTAATCATAACCACAGTCTGCTCATACAGCCGGGAGGCCCTCTTGAGCAGGGCAATCACTTCACTGGTGTTCTGGCTGTCCAGGTTCCCGGTGGGTTCGTCCGCCAGAATCAGGGCGGGCCGGGTAATCAGCGCACGTCCGATGGCAACCCGTTGTTGCTGACCGCCGGAAAGCTGGCAGGGCAGATGATTCCGCCGGTCTTTTAGATTCAGCACAGCGAGCAGCTCTTCCAGCCGCTTTTGGTTGGGCTTCTGATAATCCAGCAGCACCGGAAAAACGATGTTCTGTTCCACCGTCAATTCCGGAATCAGATGAAAGCTCTGAAAGATAAACCCGATGTTCCGGCGTCGGAAGACGGTGAGGTTGCGTTCTTTCATGGAGAAAATATCCTTGCCGTCCAGAAAAATCTTTCCCGCAGTGGGAGTATCCAGTGCGCCAATCAGATTCAGCAGAGTACTTTTGCCGGAGCCGGATTCTCCTACAATAGCCACAAACTCTCCTTTCGGAACAGAAAAGCACGCTTCTTTCAGAGCATGCACGGCAGTTTCACCCTGTCCGTAGGTTTTGGAAACATGGTCCACATACAACAAATCCATTTTGGTCCCTCTCTTTCATTTGGCATGGAAAAAGAGTACCATGGGAACCCTACTGCTCCATGACATACGGCCTACAATTTTGTAGGAATCAAAAAATTTATAGTGAACACCGTGCCGTAACCAGGTTGACTGTCCACCTCAATGGTTCCGCCGTGCGCCTCAACGATGGATTTGGCCAGCGCAAGGCCGAGTCCCGCGCCCTGCGTATCCTTGGAAAAGCGGCTGCGGTAGAAGCGCTTGAAAATGTGGGGCAGGTCTTCCGGATGAATCCCGCAACCGGTATCCCGCACCCTGATCTGCACCACCGACGCAAAGGTGCGCCACTCGATTTGAATGGAATCGCCTGTCCGTGTGTGATCCAGTGCATTTTTGATCAGGTTGCTCAAAGCCTCACTCATCCAGTGAGCATCACAGAAGAGAACCACGTATTCGTCGCCCGAAAAGCGAAGCTGCTTGCCCTGCTGTTCTGCCTGAACAGAAAACCGCTGTTCCAGCGCCTGCATCAAATCCGTCAGATTCTGATCCGACTTTTCCATTAAAACAGTTCCGGCATCCAGCTTTGTAATCTTAAGCAGATTCTGCACCAGTGTTTCGATCCGGTTCAGCTCCTGCTCTGAAAGAGCGGTAAACTGGCGCACCACTTCCGGGTCTTCCTGCTCCTGTTGCAGAATACCATTGTAAATGGAAAGAGCTGCCAGCGGGGTTTTCAGTTGATGGGAGATATCGGAAATGGATTCCTTCAGGAATTGACGGGAACGCTGCTGGTTTTCCACATGGGCATTCAGAATGGCCGCCAGGGAATTGACCTCATGGAACAGCCGGTTCCGTTCGCCCTCATCGTCGCATTCGATACGGGCGGATAAGTCGCCCTCCAGATAGTCTTCGATCCGCTGCACCGCCTGCTCCATCGTGTGGCACTCAACGCGAAAATAGCGAAGGAGCAGAGACAGAATCAATGCCGTCATACAGATGGCGGCAAACCATATCCATCCCGCTGCACTTTGCGGAATAGCCCAAAATAAGAGTGCGGCCACTGCCGTAAATCCCGCGGCACAGGCAAGAATCTGCACAAAAAGTATTTTGATTCTTCGATCTGCAAGAATTTTCATAAATGCCTCACTCCGCACTGCTCCATTTATACCCCATACCACGAATGGTTACGATGCGCCGGGGATTCGCAGGCTCCTCCTCGATCTTTGCGCGCAGCCTGCGGATATAGACCGTCAGGGTGCTGCTGTCGATGTAGTCGCCTTCGTGGTCCCACAGGCGACCTAAAATCTGCCCCGGTGAGAGCACCGTATCCGGGTTTTGCATGAACAGACACAGCAGTTTGAACTCTCCGGCGGTCAGATCCACCGGTGTACCATTTTTATAAGCTTTTCGTTCCAACAGGCGCAGGATGATCCCGTGCGATGAAATTTCTATGCCGCGATCACAAGCACTCCTGCTCCTGCGAAGCAGGGCATTGACCCGGGAGAGAAAGATGGCCAGCTTGAAGGGTTTGGTGATGTAATCATCTCCGCCGATGTCCAGCCCCATGATCACGTCGGTCTCTTCGTCCGCAGCGGTCAGGAATAAGATCGGCACCTGCGAGGTCTGCCGGATTATCCGGCACAGGTCATAACCGGAGCCATCCGGGAGGGCGACGTCCAGAATGATTAGATCATAGGGCCTTTCCCTCCAGCCACTCTGTGCTTCGGCGAAGGTGCGGGCCACCTGCACCGCATAGCCCTGCCGTTCCAGTGCAAAGGTCAGCCCACTGATCAGGCTGCGGTCGTCTTCCACAAAAAATATCTGCTTCATTGATTCTTCCTCACTTTACCGCCCTGTCTTTCGGCGATGGATGCCCTTATTATAATGCGGCCTGCCATGGAATACAAACCTGCGGCTGGCCCGGAAGGACGGCCCGCAGCTTTCCTGTTTTAGTGTTCTTAATCAAAAAGAGATCAGCAAAGCAGCGGCAGGTATTGCTAAAAAGGAAAGAGAAGCACAGTGAAAAGGGCGTACCGAACGGTATAATGGAATTTTGCAGGGAAAAATCATGGTTTGTTCACAAAAAATTTTTTATTTATCCACTTGATTTTTCCTGGAAGAGCGACTAAAATATACATTAGCACTCAGGGAGAATGAGTGCTAAACAAATTTTTGTTATCATTAAATTTATTTTTGAATAGGAGGATATCTTCCATGAAAATCAAGCCTCTTGCAGATCGCGTTGTGATCAAGACCGTTGAAGCTGAAGAAACCACTAAGAGCGGTATCATCCTGGCCGGTTCCGCCAAGGAGAAGCCCCAGGTGGCCGAGGTGCTGGCAGTTGGCCCCGGCGGCATGGTAGACGGTAAGGAAGTGGAGATGATCGTCAAGGTAGGCGACAAGGTCCTCACCAGCAAGTACTCCGGCACTGAAGTAAAGGTGGACGGCGAGGAATGCACCATCGTTCGTCAGAGCGATATCCTGGCCATCGTTGAGGAGTAACTTCCATTTCCGCTTTTCACAAATGACTGATCGAATGCGCGCTGCGCATCCTGCAATAAAAGGAGAGATTCATTATGGCAAAACAAATTCTGCATGGCGAGGCTGCCCGCAAGGCCCTTTCCGCTGGTATTGATACCCTGGCTGACACCGTCCGCATCACCATGGGCCCCAAGGGACGCAACGTGGTGCTGGGCAAGAAGTTCGGCAGCCCCGTGATCACCAATGACGGTGTAACCATCGCCAAGGAGATCGAGCTGAAGGACGTGTTCGAGAACATGGGCGCTCAGCTGGTTCGTGAAGTTGCCACCAAGACCAACGACATTGCTGGCGACGGCACCACCACCGCCACTGTTCTGGCTCAGGCTCTGGTACACGAGGGTATGAAGAATGTTGCCGCCGGCGCCAACCCCATGGATGTGAAGCGCGGCATGCAGAAGGCTGTGAAGGCTGCTGTTTCCGCTTTTGCTGCCAACAGCAAGAAGGTGGACGGCTCCAAGGACATCGCCCGTGTTGCCACTGTTTCCGCTGACGACGCCACCGTTGGTGAGCTGATCGCCGAGGCTATGGAGAAGGTAACCGCCGATGGCGTGATCACCATCGAAGAGAGCAAGACCGCCGAGACCTACTCCGAGGTCGTGGAAGGCATGCAGTTCGACCGTGGCTACATCACCCCCTACATGGTGACCGACACCGAGAAGATGGAGGCCGTGATTGATGATGCCTACATCCTGATCACTGACAAGAAGATCAGCGTGATCCAGGACCTGCTGCCCCTGCTGGAGCAGATCGTGCAGAGCGGCAAGAAGCTGGTTATCATTGCTGAGGACATCGAGGGCGAGGCTCTGTCCACCCTGATCGTGAACCGTCTGCGCGGCACCTTCACCTGCGTGGCTGTTAAGGCTCCCGGCTTCGGCGACCGCCGCAAGGAGATGCTGCAGGATATCGCCATTCTGACCGGCGGCCAGGTTATCAGCGAAGAGCTGGGCTATGACCTGAAGGAGACCACCGTTGACATGCTGGGTCGTGCCCGTCAGGTTAAGGTCACCAAGGAGACCACCACCATCGTGGACGGCGCTGGCGCCAAGGAGCTGATCAAGGAGCGCGTAAATCAGATCCGTGCTCAGATGGAAAGCTCCACCAGCGATTTCGACCGCGAGAAGCTGCAGGAGCGTCTGGCCAAGCTGGCCGGCGGTGTTGCCGTGATCCGCGTGGGTGCTGCCACCGAAGTGGAAATGAAGGACAAGAAGCTGCGCATTGAGGACGCTCTGAATGCCACTAAGGCTGCCGTGGAAGAGGGCATCGTGGCTGGCGGCGGCACTGCTGCCATCAACGCTATCCCCGCTGTTCAGAAGGTATGCGACGAGCTGGAAGGCGACGAGCGCACCGGTGCCCGCATCGTTCTGAAGGCTCTGGAAGCTCCTCTGCGTCAGATCGCTCAGAACGCCGGTCTGGAGGGCAGCGTTATCATCGACAAGATCCTGAGCTCCGGCAAGTCCAACTACGGCTTCGATGCTCAGAAGGAGCAGTACTGCGACATGATCGAGGCTGGTATCGTTGATCCCACCAAGGTGACCCGTTCCGCGCTGGAGAATGCTGCCAGCGTTGCTTCCATGGTGCTGACCACCGAAAGCCTGGTTGCCGATGAGCCCGAGCAGCCCGCTGCTGCTCCCGCTGCACCCGACATGGGCGGCATGGGCGGCATGTACTAAGCCAAATCACACCCCTATAACCCAAACAGCAAAGGCCTGCATGCAAAACGCATGCAGGCCTTTTTGCGTCTCAATCCCCCTTATGCCATCCGGATCAAATCTGTACGTTTTTGGCATCCCTATGGTATGACACTCTCTCCGCCTGCCCAGACTGAAAAGGGAGGTGAAAAGCATGACACAGAAACGTCTGGCCGCGCTGTTCGGCGCTGTGCTCCTGGCATTTTCGGTGGTCATGGGCAGGCTGTATCTGTTGGCACAGAATCAGGAATATGCCCAAACGGCGCAGGCACAAACGGTGACCACGCTCACTCTCGAAAACAGCCGCGGCAACTTGTACGACTGTAACGGAACACCTATGACCGGATATGGCCAACAGTATTATGCACTGTCCATTCCGGGAGAGAGCAGCTACGCGGAGCTGTTTCAATATGTGCCCTACAGCGAGCAAGCCTATCTCTATGAAAAGCGAAATGCACTGGCCCCCTTTTTGATTCAGGTGGACCGCGACCTGACCGATCAGGGAATTTATACCTATTCGGTGCCTAACCGCTATTGTCCGCTTCCCCTTGCGGAGCATCTGATCGGTTATCTGAATGGGGACGGCAGCGGCGTAGCTGGTCTGGAGCAGGCGTTTGACGAACTGCTCACCAGCGGCCGGTCTGCCCGTGAGGTTCAGTGCGTAACCACAGCGCAGGGTTCATTGCTGGCAGGCAGCGAACCGCAGCTTCTGGAGGAGCAGGCGGAAGGCCAGGGAGTAATGCTTACCCTGGATACCGCCACCCAGCGGGTGTGCGAAGCGATTGCGCAAGCTTCCATGGACACCGGCTGCATTCTGGTGCTGGATGTGGCTACCGCAAAGGTCCGCGCCAGTGTGAGTATGCCGGAATTTGACCCGGATAACATTCAGTCCAGCCTGCAAAATGAAGACTCACCGTTTTTGAACCGGGTGCTCTGCCAATATAATGTGGGTTCCGTGTTCAAACCGGTTCTGGCTGCCGCCGCCTTGGAGCGGGGCATCGGCTGGTACAGCATGGAGTGCGAAGGTGTGATTACCATCAACGACCACGACTACCACTGCGCCCTGGATCGCGCACATGGTTTGATGAGTATTCGCGGGGCGCTGGAAAAGAGCTGTAACTGCTTTTTTATTGATCTGGGCATGCAGCTGGGCGGCAACCGGGTGGCGGAACTTGCCCGTCAGTTTGGCTTCGGGCAAACGGTCTATCTGGCGGGCGGATTGAAAAGTGCCGAGGGTGTGGTACCGGATGGGGAGACGCTGGAAGATCTGGGCCAGCTGGCAAATTTCAGCTTTGGCCAGGGTCAGCTGATGGCGGCTCCGGTTCAGCTGGCCGCTGCATACAATACTCTTGCCGCCGGCGGTGTCTACCGCAGCCCAAGCTTTCTGGAAGCGGTGATCGACGAGACAACCGGTGAGGCAGTCCGGCAGCTTTATCAGCCGGATACCCGTCAGGTGGTGAGCACATCCACTGCCGAGACCCTGTGCGACATGCTGGCCGGAGTGGTAAACGAGGGCATCGGTTCACAGGCTGCCCCTCAAAACGGCACAGCCGCAGGCAAAACCGGTACCGCCCAGACCGCTGTGTTCGACCAAGAGGGCAGGGAAGAGATGAACTACTGGTTTGCGGGCTTTTATCCCGCCGAAGATCCGATCTACACCATTGTAGTGCTGCAGGATGGCACCCCCGAGCCGGAAACGAGCTCCGCGGCTATTTTCGCACAGGTATGCGACGGGCTGTTCTGGCTGCAAAGTGAGGAGACCAGGGCACAGATCCTGGAACAGCAGGAAAAGCTGGAAGAGGAGCAGGCAAAATCCGCCGCCAGCAGTTGACAATCAAAGCGGTACGCGCTATACTGTTAAAGTAATTGATCATGATAATGGCTGTGATAGGGCCAATGGCGGGCAGACAGCTTCAGAGAGGGAACCGTTTCGGTGCAAGGTTTCTGCTTGTTTTCCCGCCGCATGCCACCCTTGAGCCCCCGGCGATGAGTCGGGCGTAACGCGGCGTTAACGCGCAAAAAGCGGCGGTTTTGATGTTTTAAAACCGCAATCTGGGTGGTACCACGGAGATTTTTGTAGCCTTCGTCCCTGTTTGGGGGCGTGGGCTATTCTTTTTTCTGGGGCACTCCGGCAATTATCCGATCAGGCGTTTTGCGCACAACACATGTAGAGGAGTTATGAACGATGCAATGGACCGGTTTGAATGAACTGCGTGAAAAGTATCTTTCGTTTTTCGAGAGCAAGGGCCACCTGCGGCTGGACAGCTTCCCCCTGGTGCCGAAAAACGACAACAGCCTGCTGCTGATCAACAGCGGCATGGCCCCCATGAAGAAATGGTTCCTGGGCCAGGAAGAGCCCCCCTGCCATCGGGTGACCACCTGCCAGAAGTGCATCCGTACCCCGGATATCGAGCGCGTGGGTATCACTGCCCGTCACGGCACCTACTTTGAGATGCTGGGCAACTTCAGCTTCCAGGATTACTTCAAGAAGGAAGCCACTGCCTGGGCCTGGGAGTTCCTGACCAAGGTGCTGGAGATCCCCGCCGAGCTGCTGTACATCTCGGTTTACGAAGATGACGACGAGGCCTGGGACATCTGGACCAAGGACATCGGCATTGCTGAGGATCACATGGTCCGTTTTGGCAAGGAAGACAACTTCTGGGAGCACGGCTCCGGCCCCTGCGGCCCCTGCAGCGAGATCTACTTTGACCGCGGCCCCGAGCATGGCTGCGGCAAGCCCGACTGCAAGGTTGGCTGCGACTGTGACCGTTACATGGAGGTATGGAACCTGGTGTTCAGCCAGTTCGACTCCGACGGCAAGGGTAACTACACCCGCCTGGAGCGCCCCAACATCGATACCGGCATGGGCCTGGAGCGTCTGGCCTGCGTGATGCAGGGCGTGGGCAACCTGTTCGAGGTTGACACCGTTCGCGCCATCCTGAACCATGTGGAGAAGATCAGCGGCAAGACTTACGGTGAGGATGCCAAGACCGACATCTCCATCCGTGTGATCACCGACCACATCCGTTCCACCACCTTCATGGTGAGCGACGGCATTATGCCCTCCAACGAGGGCCGCGGCTACGTGCTGCGCCGCCTGCTGCGCCGCGCCGCCCGTCATGGCCGGATGCTGGGCATCACCCGCCCCTTCCTGACCGAGCTGGTGGACACTGTAATCCACGAGAACAAGGCCGGTTATCCCGAGCTGGAAGAGCATGCTGACTACATCAAGAAGGTTATCGGCACCGAGGAAGAGCGCTTCTACAAGACTATCGACCAGGGCATGACCATCCTGAACGGTCTGATCGACAACATCACCAAGGCTGCTGTGGCCGGCAAGGAGAAGATTCTCTCCGGTATCGATGCCTTCAAGCTGAATGATACCTTCGGTTTCCCCCTGGATCTGACTCGCGAGATCGCCGCTGAAGCTGGCATCACCGTGGATGAGGAGAACTTCCACTCCGAGATGAAGAAGCAGAAGGAGAAGGCCCGCAAGGACCGTCTGTCCCGCGGCATCTCCGGCTGGGATTCCGATCTGTTCAGCGAGCTGACCGTACCTGCCACCGTGTTCACCGGCTACGAGAAGCTGGAGGACAAGGGCCAGGTTATGGCTCTGTCCGATGGTGAAGAGCTGGAGGATGCCATCTCCACCGACGAGGGCGCCAAGGAAGGCGTTCTGGTTGTTCTGGATCAGACTCCCTTCTACGCGGAGAGCGGCGGACAGGTGGCCGACACCGGTTCCATCGTGACCACTGATGGCGCCTGTCTGGAAGTGAAGGATGTGAAGAAGACCGGTAAGGGCTACTTCGTGCACACCTGCACCCTGATGGAGGGCACCGTAAAGGTGGGCGACGGCGTAACTGCCGCTGTGTCCAAGGGCCGCCGGATGTCCATTGCCCGTAACCACACCAGTGCTCACCTGCTGCAGAAGGCTCTGCGCGAGGTGCTGGGCAGCCACGTGCATCAGGCCGGTTCCTATGAGGACGACGAGCGCGTGCGCTTCGACTTCACTCATTTCAGCGCTGTGACTCCCGAAGAGCTGGCTCTGGTGGAGCACATCGTGAACCAGAAGATCTTCGAGGCTCTGGACGTGAACATCCAGAACCTGCCCATTGCAGAGGCCAAGAAGATGGGTGCCATGGCTCTGTTCGGCGAGAAGTACGGCGACGTGGTTCGCGTTGTGGACGTGAACGGCTGGTCCACCGAGTTCTGCGGCGGTACTCATGTGAAGAACACCGCTCAGCTGGGCTGCTTCAAAATTCTCAGCGAGTCCAGCGTAGCCGCCGGTATCCGCCGTATCGAAGGCACCACCGGCTACGGCGTGCTGAACCTGCTGGACGAGCGCACCGAGATGCTGCACAAGGTTGCCGATGCGCTGAAGGTCAACAACATGAAGGATCTGCCCCTGCGCGCTGTGGCTGTGGCCAGCGAGGTGAAGGCTCTGAGCAAGGAGCTGGATGCTGCCAAGGCCGCTGCTGCTGCCAGCAAGATCGACGGCCTGTTTGAGGCTGCCGAGGACGTGAATGGCATCAAGATCCTGACCGCGTACTTCTCCGGTACCGCGCCTGAGGCGCTGCGCAGCATGGCGGAAAAGGTGCGCGATAAGGCTCCCAACACCGTGGCTGCTCTGGTGGGCTCCACCGATGGCAAGATCACCCTGGCAGTTGCCTGCGGCAAGGGTGC
This sequence comes from Gemmiger sp. An87, assembly GCF_002159185.1. Classification (GTDB taxonomy): domain Bacteria; phylum Bacillota; class Clostridia; order Oscillospirales; family Ruminococcaceae; genus Allofournierella. Next base: position 29,456 of record NZ_NFHD01000014.1, on the reverse strand, counting down.
TCTGGATGCGGGCCTGAAGGCTGGTGTTCTGGTTAAGCAGATCGCTGCCATCGCCGGCGGTAACGGCGGCGGCAAGCCTGATTTCGCCATGGCCGGTCTGAAGGATGAGAACAAGATCGACGAGGCACTGAATGCCGTAGCCGGTATTGTGAAGAACGTTCTGGAAGGCTGATTTCATTCTGTTATTCACTGCGAACACCGGGAAAGCTCTCCCGGTGTTCGCAGCCTGTTTTGCAGCATTGTTGAATTCTGGAAAGGAGATGTTTTAATGGATTGCTTGTTCTGCAAGATCGCCCAGGGACAGATTCCCTCGAATAAGCTGTTCGAGGACGACAAGATCCTTGCGTTCTATGACATTGATCCCCAGGCGCCGGTTCACTTTCTGGTGATTCCCAAGCAGCATGTGGATTCCGCTGCCGCACTCGGCGAGCAGGATGGCGAGCTGCTGGCCCATGTATTTGCCACCATCGCCCGCCTGTGCAAGGAGCTGGGCTGCGACAACGGCTATCGTGTGGTAACCAATGTGGGTGAGGACGGCGGTCAGAGTGTAAAGCATTTGCACTTTCATGTGCTGGCGAAGCGCAGCCTTGCCTGGCCTCCGGGCTGATGCGCGGCCGTTTTGTGCTGTGTGACCGAGAAAAAGGAGATATCTGATTATGAGCGAGACCTATACCCTGCATGTGGCGGGCCTGACCCGGGAGCTGCCCATCTGTGCCATTAACGAGCATCTTTCCATCGCCGCGTTCATTATGTTCAGCGATGTGGAGCTGACCGTTGCCTGAGCCAAAGCGCTGCTTGAGAAGTGCCCGGAGTTCGATGTGATCGTTACTGCCGAGGCAAAGGGCATTCCTCTGGCCTATGAGATGAGCCGCCAGAGCGGAAAATTGTATATTCCTGCGCGTAAAGGTGAAAAGCTTTACATGCAGAATCCGGTGGTTGTGGAGGATCAGTCCATCACCACCAGCGCCCGCCAGAAGCTGGTAATCGACCATAAGGATCTGGAAGCCATGGATGGCAAGCGGATTCTGATCGTGGATGATGTGATCAGCACCGGCGGCTCCCTGCATGCGCTGGAGACCCTGGTGGAAAAGAGCACCGGTACGGTTGTGGGCCGTGCAGCAGCACTGGCAGAAGGTGACGCTGCCGACCGCACCGATATCATTTTCCTGGAAAAACTGCCTCTGTTCACCCATTGATCCCCGCACACGAATGAGACGGGTACTGGCAGCTTGCTGTTTTGTTTGGTTTTCCGCCAAACTCATCGCTGTGTATCTGCCGCCTGCAGCCCTTGGGCTGCTCGCGGCAGTTTTTGTATGCGTATTCTGGTGCGCATTGGCACTGAGAAAACGAAACTACAGTTTTCTCCTTCCGCTGGTGGGGCTGACTGCGATTTTCCTTCACTCGTTGATGTACGACACAGTAGTAGCCCCTGCCTTTGCGCTTGCAGGGCAAGAGGTGGAAGCAGTCGTGCTGGCCGAACAGGTGGACCCCGGCTTTCAGGATGGGACGGTACGCGGTGAGTTCACCGTGCTGGAGCTGAACGGCAAATCGCTTCCCGTCTGGAAACGGTTTCGCATTTCGGCGGTGGCAATGCCGGAATGCGAACGAGCCGATCTGCTTCGCGGGACCTTTTCTGTGGAACTTTTGGAAGAGGACGAATACTACTACGGCAATCTGGCGGACGGCGTGTTGCTGCAAGCGACAACCGCAGAGGATGTGACACTGGAAGGGCAGAGCCGGGCGCCACGCTTTGTCCTGCGTCAACTGCAGGAAACCCTTGCCCGCAATTGCCGCCGCTATCTCGCACCGGAGCTGGGCAGTGTGCTCGCCGCTATGGCAGTGGGGGATAAAAGCCGCCTGACCGATGAGATCACCGATGCCTATCGCGCAGCAGGTGTTTCGCATCTGCTGGTGGTATCCGGCCTTCACCTGACGCTTTTGTGCGGCGCATTTCTGGGCAATCGCCCCTGCAGCGGCCGATTCCGGCGTCAGAAAGCACTGGCTGCTATGGTTTTGGTGGTGGGCATGATGGCTCTGGTAGGCTTCACACCGTCAGTAACCCGTGCCGGAATTGGTGCGCTGATTTTTTACGCCGGTGCGCTGTTTCTCCAGCCGGCCGACTCCTTTACCTCACTGGGAGTTGCTGCGGTGCTGCTCTCGTTGCAAAATTGCTATGCGGTGTGCGATCTTGGGCTTCAGCTTTCCTTCGCGGCCACGCTCGGCGTACTCTGTGCCGCCCGCCTCTTTCCGCCCATGCGGCTGAGTGAACAGGAGGAACATCCCTGGCGCTGTCGGATACGGCAAGGATGTACGGTGCTGTTGGTTCCGCTTCTGGCAGCAGTATTTACGCTGCCGCTCCAACTGCTGCACGGCCTTTCGGTCAGCGGCGTTTCCGTACTGACCAACTTGCTGGTAATGCCCCTGGTTGGGCCTATTGTCTGTCTGGGCCTGATCTGTGCGGTGACCGGACTTGTTCCGGCCTTGTACCACATCACCCGCGCAGTGATGCTTCTGGCGGCACTTCTGGTAAAGCTGCAGAACGCCATTGTGTTTTACACTTCGTCGCTTCCGGCTGCGCAGCTGGTGCTGCCCAAGGCATTCACGGTGTTTGCTGTGCTTGTCTGCGGGGCGGCTCTTTGGTATGCCTGGAAAAAGCGGCGCCTTCGCTGGGCGCTTCCGGTTCTGTGCGTAGGGCTGGTGGCGTCCTTCGGGCTTTTCAACCATCTGGGACGGGACGTGATCACAATCCGTCTGGTAGGGAGTACATCCAATCCCTGCGCGGTGATAACAGTACAGCAGCATGCAATGGTGCTGTTCCGAGGCGGAGAAAGCAACCGTCAGCAGGCACAAGCTGCGCTGGAAGCGCAGGGCTTGGACGGGGCGGAACTCTGGGTGGACCTGCGCCAGAATTCAGGGAGCCTGAACGTTTCCGGAAGACAGCTTTCCGCAGAAGAGCTCCCGGAAAACGAACAATGGACCGAGAGTTTTTACGGGATAAGACTTTCACTGGTCAATCAGAGTGGTGCCAATCTGGCTCTTATGGAGATTGAGGGCTACCGTGTGGCAATGATCACCGGCCAGCTGGAAGCAGGTACGCCTTTGCAAACGGACCTGCTGCTGGCAGGCTCCTCCAATCCGGGACTGGTGGAACCGGTGCAGGTACTTACCGCCAAAGTCTATGACTGGCATTCCGGTAAAACGGGAGTTCACTGGCGCTATGCGCCTCTGGGCGGCACCGTGTACATTCGCCCCGGCAGGGCAATCACATTTGAGGGGGTAACCAATGCTGCATTCTGAGCAAAAACAGCAGGCTGCGCTGAAAAAGGGCGTGCCGGTTTTCTATTATTATTCTTCCGATCCGTTCTTGGCCCGGGCGGCCGCAGAAAAAACAGCGGCCGCCCTGCTGCAGGAGGATGGAGAAAGCACACGGCTGGACGGTCCCGCCCCCACGGTGGAGGAACTGGTTATGGCGGCGGGCACCATCTCGTTTTTCGGTACCCGCCGGATCGTAGAGCTGCCTATGCTGCAGCCTTCGGCCTATTCGGAAAAGGATATGGCTGAATTCTGCGATGTGCTGACCAGCACCGAAAATGCGGTGTTTGTTATTCACAGTGTCTTCAGTGAGGAACGGGGCAAGCTGAAGCTGCCCAAGCAGGCCAAAAAGCTGATCGAGACTTGTGAGGAACTGGGCTACGCTGCCGAGGTAGCCCATCCCGGGGTGCAGGAGCTTCGCCTCATGCTGCGGCAGCGGGCGCAGAGCATGGACACCGTCATGAGCGAAAGCGCGGCGGGCCTTCTTCTGGAGCGCTGCGGACAGGACTTGTTCCTGTTGGAAAACGAAGTGGACAAATTGGCCGCTGCCAGTGGCTATACCGAGATCACCCCGGGTCTGATTGTGGAGATGAGCACGCAGAATCTGGAGGCGGATGTCTTTGATATGGTCCGCCTGATTACCGGTAAAAACGCCGCCAAGGCCTGCGAAAAGCTGAACACACTGCTTCGGCTGCAGAACGATCCCATCGCCATCACCGCTGCCATGATCGGCAGCTATGTGGACCTGTACCGGGTCAAGGCTGGCCTTTCCATCAAGAAGAGCTACAGTCAGGTGCACAAGGATCTGGGTTACAAGGGCAGCGATTACCGGCTGAAAAAGTCCGCTGAAACCGCTGCCCGGTACACCTTACCTCAGCTGGAGCAATGCCTGGATATTCTGCTGGAGCTGGATCAGGGGCTGAAGGGCTCCCCGGTGGACAGTGCTGTTTTGCTGCAAACCACACTTTGCCGTCTGGCAGCTGCGGGGGTGAACCGATGAACGAAAAGCTTCGTATTCAGCAGGTGATTGTGGTGGAGGGCCGATACGATGCGGCCGCACTCAGTGCGGTGGTGGATGGTCTGATCCTCACCACCGACGGCTTCGCCATCTACAAGGACAAACAGACCCAGGCCCTGCTTAAAAAGCTGGGCCGCCAGCGGGGCGTGATTCTGCTCACTGACCCGGACGCGGCAGGCTTCCGCATCCGGAACTTCTTGTCCAACCTGATTGGACAGGAGTACGTACGGCAGGCCTATGTACCCGCTATTCCGGGCAAGGAGTCCCGCAAAGCGGTTCCTGGGAAAGAAGGCCTGCTGGGTGTGGAGGGTCTGCCGCCTGAGGCGCTGAAAAAGGCGCTGCTGGACGCGGGCGCCAGCGAAACCGCTGCCCGCAGTGGCCGGGCCATCACCTATACCGATCTGTACCAGTGGGGGCTTTCCGGCACCGCAGGCAGTCAGGAGCAGCGTTTTGCGTTTCTGCGCAGGTTGGGCCTGCCGCCCCGCCTTTCCAAGAAGGCACTTTGCCAGGTGCTCAATCAGCTTTATACCTACGAGGAAGCCCAGGCGCTGGCCGAGCAGACTGAAGAGTAATCAAAAAGGCCCGAGGCCGTGCGAAGAGCGATTTGCTCTGTTCACGGTCTCGGACCTTTTTGTTTTATTTCAGTTTACCTTCCAGCAGCTGCTGGTGCCACCAGGGCTTTTCCGCCTGAAAGCTGCGTCCGCTCACACCCTGCAGCAGCGGATCGGTCAGGGTGGGGAAGGTGAGCTGCCAGGCACAAAGAGCCTGGTATTTCAGCTTCAGTTCCCGGTTAGCAGCATTGTTGCCGTATTTGCTGTCGCCCAGAATGGGGCAGCCAATGCTGGCCAGATGCGCCCGGATCTGATGGGTTCGACCAGTAATCAGCTCCACCTGCAGCAGAGCAAGACGGCCGCTGACCGCCAACGTTTTGTAGTGGGTCTCAATTTCCTTACCGCCGGGCGTGGGGCGTTCACTCACCCGCACCAAACCCTTTCCCGCGTCCTTGGTCAGGTATCCGCCCAAGGTGGCCTGCTCCGGTCGGGGCCGTCCGAAGGTCACACAAAGGTATTCCTTTCGGATTGCCCGCTCCCGGATCAGGCTGGTAAGCAGCTGCTCGGTCTGCGGGTCCTTGGCAATCAGCACCAGACCGCTGGTACCGGTGTCCAGCCGGTGACACAGGGCAGGCGCAGGGCCTTTGCCCGGCTCCCAACCATGTTCCTGATGCAGATACAGCATGGCCCGGTGAATCAGGGTATCCGGCTCGGTATCGTGGATGACCGGCAGCCCGGCAGGCTTGTCCACTAGCAGGATGTGCTCGTCCTCATAAACCGGCTTTGCGGCAAAGCGGGCGCGCAGAAACGCAGGACCTTTCGCCTCTATCGGAGTCAGCTGGTCGTCCGGCAGGAACAGGCGAATCTCGTCACCGGTCTGCACCCGGGTGGAGAGGGGCTGCTTTTTTCCGTTCAGCTTGATCTTATTCTCCCGCAGTGCCTTGTTCAGCTTACCGAAGGTCAGGGCAGGGAATTGCTCGGTGAGGTATTTGTCCAGCCTTACCGGGGTAAGACTTTTCACAGGAATGATCTTCATGAAAGGGCCTCCAGATCCTTGCACAGGCCATCTTCACCGTACAGCCGGTGTGCGTCATCAATTTCCAGGGTGACCATCAGCCATCCGGCATCCTGATCACTTACTTCAAGAATGGGATAAACGCCGCCCTCCCCGTCGGAAAGAGCAGTCGCGCCCTCCAGCTTCTGTCGGGCAAAGGGGGTATCATAGAAGAGAATCACCTTGTTCGCGTCCTCCTGCCGGCCGATGCTTTCCAGGTTCAGACTTAAAATACCGTGATTCCAGAAATCGTCGGAATAATCCGCCAGGTGCAGCGGGTAATCCTTGCTGAACTCCTGAGCCAGCGGATGAGAAAATTCCTCCAGACCGGGGGCAATCACATAAATCAGCGGGGTTCGATCGCCATCAGCGGTTTGCTGGTACAGCACCCCACACCAGGCACCTTGCTCCTGAGCCGTCTGCGCCACGCTCAGGAAGGTCTCCTCCTGTTCAGTGAAAAAGATGCTGTCCGCAGGCAGCTCGCCGCTGGTGATGGCCTGCAGAAACTCTTCCCGCCGCTGCTGAGCCTGGGCCTCATCATAGCGAGCGGTGAAAGAGGTATCGCTGCTGGTCATTCCCGCATCGGCGGTATACAGCGCCAGACTCAGGCCGCTGGTTTTCAGCGGGTCCAGCGCCACCAGATGCTGATATTTGCCTTCTGTTGCATTAAGCAAAGCGGCAAGGCTGCTGTCCTCCTGGTTCAGCAGGTTAAAGCCCGTGTCGGAATAGGGCCGGAAGGAGCGGGCTTTCTCCAGCAATGCCGGGCTCAGGTCCACCAACTGCACCAGACAAAGCGCACCGATTACAGCGGTTTGTACCCACTGTTTTCGGTACTGTGTCAGCTGAATCAGTCCGGCCACGCAGCACAGGAAGATCAGGTAATACACCGGCCAGAACAGCCGCCCGCTGGAACGCAGGGTGGTTGCCAGCTGGACAACAAAGCCGGGCAGAGGCAGGCGGGCGAGTATGGCCCCATTGGCGGTGATCACATTGCTGACCGCGAACACCGTCAGGCAGGCCACAACGAACAGCAGGCCGAAACGGTTTTTCAGCCGCTCCAGCAGCCCATCCCGGCGCCAGCGCAGCATTGCCAGCACCACTGCCACACTGCACAGGAGCATGCCAAGGCCCAGGTAATTAAAACCGTCGTAGTTGCCCAGTGTCTGGTTCTGTGCGGGAAGGAACAGACTCCAGCGGTCCATGCCCCGGCTGACCGGGTTCCAAAGCGCGTTCAGGTTCATGCAAAAATGCCCGTACTGTACGCCGCTTCCGCCGGAGGAAGACCCACCGCTGAACAGACCGAACAACCAGCCCACCAGGGCAGTGCAGCCCAGGTTAGCCGCCAGCAGTGCGGCCGGTTTCGCAATCTGTTTCTGGAATACCGCATGCTCCACCAGCAGCGCAAAGGTGAGTGCATAGGTCATGGGGGCAAAGTACGGATGGATTGCCAACGTCACACAGTTTACAAGGAATAATCCGGGGTAGAAGAAACGTTTCTCTCTGCGGCCGCGGATGTAGTAGTACAGCGCGGCCAGTATCAAGAACTGTGCGGCAAGCGCGGTATGGCGGAACGCCCGCTCCAGCAGAATGGGGCTGAACACAAAGGGCACCGCGCCCAGCAGCACGGCGGGCAGACGGCGGGTAAACAAGCCTACCAGCAGGCAGGCAAAGCCACCCTGCAGCACAAAGCAGAGCAGAGTGAACAGCCCGAAATACTGAAACGTGGCAGGCAGCAGCGGCTCCAGCAGGCGGAACAGCGCCGCAAACAGGGGAATGGAGTCGGTGAAGGCCACGCTCAAGCCAAAGGGCCAGTTGATCTGCTCGGAAAAGCAAAAGGGCAGCGACAGCTCCGACTGCCGGTAAAACAGCCAGCCTGCGTAATGCTGCTGGATATCCGCTTCGATATATCCACCGCGCAGCCATGCGTCATTGGTCATATCCAGTGGGGCAAAGCCGTAAAGCAAAAAGAAGGCTGCCGCCCCCAGCAGGCAGCCCAGAATAAACAGCTTCCGGCGTTCGATTTTTTCACAACTAGGCATCTGAATCAAAGCCACGTCCTTTCCGTTCGCGCAAAAGCCCGGCACAGGTCAGAAGTTGCGCGGGTGTGGTTGCTCTGTTTATTATAAACGATTGCTCGTCATCCTACAATTCCCTTGTTTTGTTCCCCGAACCATTCACGGGGAAAACGTTGACAAATTGGCATATTTGATGTATTATAATTAGGCTTGCCGCTGTGGCGGAACTGGCAGACGCAAGGGACTTAAAATCCCTCGCCCTAATAAGGCGTACCGGTTCGATCCCGGTCAGCGGCACCAAGCCGAAGCAAAGTTCGCTTTGCTTCGGCCTTTTTTGTATCAAAACAATCAAAAGCTCCCTGTCGTTCTTTCCGGCAGGGAGCTTTACTTATGTGTTCCGCGGTGTATTGAATGACTTTTGGTTTCCGCCATATAAGCAGTATTGTATCAGTTGTTCTGCAGCTGCTTGATCTGGTGAAGCCGCTGTTGATCAGTGTGATTCTCGCTCTGATTTTTAATGTGCCAATGAGCTTTTTTTGAGCGCTATCTGCGTACGAAACCGCGGCTGCGGAATAAGTCCAGACCGCTGGCAATCTGCCTGGCACTCATTCTGGTGTTTGGCATTTTCCTCGGTGTAACCGTGCTGGTTGTGCCTGAGGTAGTAAAAGCGGTAAAACTTATTGTTCAGATCACCGGCGGTGGACTGGAGCAGCTGGCTCAGATGGAAACTGATTCCGCGCTGGCCAATACCACTGCCGGGCAATATCTTGAACGAATCGATATTGATTGGCTCGGACTGAAAACTCAGATGGAGGAATGGGTCAAGGCCCGGAGCGGCGCTCTGGTAAATCAGGTAGTGGGTGCAGCAGGTTCGCTGGCCGGAGGCGTAATCTCGTTTTCGATCGGCCTGATTTTTGCAATTTACATTCTTTCGGGGAAAGAGCGCTTGAAACGCCAGGCAAGTAGGGTGCTGCATGCATGGCTGCCGAGAAAGTTCGGCGACTCTCTGATCCATGTGGCCTCTGTTTGCAGCAGAACCTTCCGTCTGTTCATTGCCGGTCAGGCCACAGAAGCCATCATTCTGGGAACGCTGTGCATGATCGGAATGCTGATTCTACGCATTCCCTACGCGCCGATGATCGGGGCGCTGGTCGGTGTTACTGCTCTCATTCCAATTGTGGGCGCTTTCATCGGCACAATCGTGGGGGCCATTATGATATTGACCGTTAACCCGTTCAAAGCGTTTGTGTTTGTGGTGTTTCTGCTGATTTTGCAGCAAATCGAGGGAAATATGATCTATCCCAAGGTGGTTGGCTCTAAAATCAATCTGCCCGCCATATGGGTTCTAGCGGCAGTGACCATCGGCGGGAACCTGGGCGGTCCCATCGGTATGCTGCTGGGCGTCCCGGCGGCATCGGCCGCCTATGCGCTGCTGAAGGAAGCAACTGCCGAACGGGAAAAATCAAATATTCATTCATAATAATGCCGGGGCAAGGAAGAGTTTACCCCGGCATTTGTATCTCTCTGTAAAAATAAGTGTGTCTTATCGCTCAGCGGCGTTTTCCCGGATAAAACTCCCTGTTTCGGGTTGTGCGCAGCCCGGATTTATACTATAATAAGTTCGAAAATCAGGAGTCGTTCCACCCCGTGCCGGGTGCAGAATTGCGCCGGGTGCGCCGCTGGGAAGCTGCAAAAGAGGAGCGTTTGCAATGAAAGAATACCAGAGCATGACCAAACAGGAACTGCAGGAGGAATACCAGGCAGTCCTGGCACAGTATCGGGACTACCAGGCAAAGGGACTGAAGCTGGATATGTCCCGCGGCAAGCCCTGCACCGAACAGCTGGAGCTGTCCAACGGGCTGCTCAGCCAGAATCAATACATCGGAGAAAACGGTGAGGATTCCCGTAACTACGGCCTGCTGGCAGGCATGCCCCAGGCCCGCCGCTTTTTTGCTGAACTGCTGGGCGTGGAGGAGAACGAGGTCATCGTGGGCGGCAATTCCTCGCTCACGCTGATGTACTATATGATTGACATGGGCTGGCGGGTCGGCTTTGCAGACAGCGACCATCCTTGGCGCACGGAAGAAAAGCTGAAATTTTTGTGCCCGGTGCCCGGCTACGACCGGCATTTTGCTATCACCGAGTATTTCGGCTTCGAGATGATCCCTGTGCCGATGCATGAGGATGGCCCCGACATGAACCTGGTGGAGCAGCTTGCTGCCGATCCCAGTGTAAAAGGCATCTGGTGCGTGCCTCTGTACTCCAACCCGGACGGCTATATCTACAGCGCCGAGACCGTACGTCGCCTGGCCAGCATGAAAACCGGCGCGCCGGATTTCAAGATCATCTGGGACGACGCCTACTGTGTACATCACCTCACCGATGAACTGTGCTCGGTTCCCGGTATTCTGGCCGAGTGCAAAAAGTACGGCACCCAGGACCGGCCCCTGCTGGTATGCTCCACCAGCAAGGTGACTTTCCCGGGTGCGGGCGTTGCAGCGCTGGCTGCCAGCGAAGCCAACATCCGGCATATTCTTGCCCAGATGGCTCCCATGGCCATCAGCTTTGACAAGATGAACCAGATGCGCCATGTAAGCTTTTTGAAGAATAAGGCGGGTGTACTGGAACACATGAAAAAGCACCGGGCAATCCTGGAGCCTAAATTTGAGCTCATCAAAAAGGCGTTTGCTCAGCAGCTGTCTCCCTGTGGCTCCATTGCCCGCTGGACCGATCCCAAGGGCGGATATTTTATCAGCCTGTATGTGATGGACGGCTGTGCCAAGCGTGTGGTTCAGCTGTGCAAGGAGGCCGGTGTAGTGCTTACCCCGGCAGGCTCCGCCTATCCCTACGGCAACGACCCGCAGGACCACCACCTGCGCATCGCCCCCTCGTATCCCACGGTGGCTGAGCTGGAGCAGGCGAGTCAGCTGCTCTGCGTCAGCGTTCGTCTGGCCTGCCTGGAAAAGCTGCTGCAGGCTTGAAAAACCGGATTGCAACAGCAGGCGCATCTGTGTTATAATAACGGAATCTTAAACTGCGGCACGGGAACGAATGCAGCCCGGCCGTCATCAAAGGAGGACCCCATATGAAGTGCCCTTACTGCGGCGAACTGGAATCCAAGGTGATTGATTCCCGCCCCACGGAGGACGGTGAAAAGATTCGCCGCCGCCGGGAATGCCTGCGCTGCGGCAAGCGGTTTACCACCTATGAGATCGTGGAAACCGTACCTTTGATGGTCATTAAAAAAGACCGTTCCCGCCAGGTGTTCGACCGCCAAAAGCTTCTGGGCGGTATGCTGCGTGCCTGCGAAAAGCGCCCGGTCAGCTATGAAATGCTGGAACGCGCGGTGGATAACATCGAGCAGTCCCTTCTGAACAGCTATGAACGTGAGGTCACTTCCATCCACATCGGCGAGCTGGCAATGGAAGAGCTGAAAAAAATCGATGAGGTCGCCTATGTGCGTTTTGCGTCGGTTTACCGTCAGTTCTCCGACCTAAACACCTTTATGAATGAGCTGAAAGAGATGCTCAGCAAGCGCTCAGAGCAGACCGAAGAATAACCGGCGCATGCCGTTCAGCTGTGCCTTCAGCTTTCCGGTTTCGCAGAAGAGGTCCTGCCGGTAGTCCGGATGCACATAGGCATTCAGACCGTACAACGCGGTTTCCAGTTCATTGAGCTTGTCCCGGCGAATAAACAGTGCCAAAACAGCCTGCTTTTTCTGGTAGGCTTGTGTCATATTGCTGATCTGCTGTTTGGCGGCCTGATATGCCCCACTGGTACACAGACTTTCCACCTGGGTCAGTCCGGCTTCAAGCGCATTCAGCGAATCGGACACCAGGCGCCGGCCGGTCAGTGTGAGCAGAATCAACGCCGCCAGAATTACTGCGGCTACGCGTACCCGCCTCATAAATGTCCTTCCCACAGCCCCTTGTTCCGCTTTTGCGGCGAGGGGCTGTTTTCTTTTTTGATCAATCGATATTTACCGTCTGCGCGCGCCAGAAGCAGCATGACCTGTGCCTGGGAGCAGCCTTCCTTTCTCAGAGCCTGCGAAAGCCATTGGCAATCCTTTTCACATAGCCGCAATGCATCTTTCAGCAGCTGTCCGTCTGCAATGACCGGAATAAACGGTTCCTCTTCGTCCATCGTGCAGAGACTGATGCTGCCATTCGTTTCCACCACAGCCCATCTCACCTGAGCCGGATCAAACACTTCTTTGCCGCGCAGCGCCTCCAATAAATCCCCGGTTCCAAACCGCAATGTCCGAAGGGTATCTCGGCAGATTTTTCCGTTGCGAATCACGGTAACAGGGGAGCCAAACAACAGTCTTGCCGCCCCAGGCCAGCAGAAGCACAGTCCGGACAGCAGCAGCTCCAGTGCCGCGATCAGAAATACCGGCACAAGGCTTGCAGTGAGCGGCAGTTCCGGTGATTCAATGGAGATAGAAGCAAGGTTGGAAATCAGAATTGTAGAAACAAGTTCGGCGGGCTGCAGTTCGCCCAACTGACGTTTTCCCATCAGCCGCATGGCCAGCAGAATGAGCAGATAGACCAGCAATGTGCGCAGCATAAGGATCAACATATTCGGTCCGCCTTTCTCTCAAAAGTCATTTACAGGTTTGACGCGCCGGTTTTCCGGGCATACTAATGGCCGGAGGTGATGCCGATGCAACCAGAAGAATCGTTATTGCCGCAGCTGCAGCAAAACATTCAGCTGCTGAAACAAAGATTTGGCAATTCAATCGACCTGTATACAAAGCCGGTGCAGATTCTGGGCATTCCATGCTGCTTATGCATGTTTGAAGGCCTTTCCACCATCGAGCGGCTGTGGGTGGTGGTACTGGATATGCTGAGCAAAAGTGAATTCCATCCCCAAGACGGAGAAGCGCTTTTTGACTACCTGCAAACGCAGACCGATCTGCCGTTGGAAAATTCTTATGTGGAAACCATGGATCAGCTGCGCACTCAACTGACCGCAGGCACCACCGTGATTCTGATTGAAGGCTGCTGCAAAGGCGTGGTGCTTTCCACCCAGAACATGCAGTTTCGCTCGATTCAGGAGCCCTCAGGGGAGGGAAATGTCCGCGGTTCCCGTGAGGGCTTCAGCGATCTTTTGCGAATCAACATCAGTCTGCTGCGCCGTTTGATCCGAACCGAGACTCTCACGGTGGAGACACTGATCTGCGGGGAGCGTACTGCCACCGAGGTTGCCCTGCTCTATGACCGCGATCTGGCCCCGCCGGAGCTGGTGCGCCGGGTGCGCGACCGCCTCAACCAGGTGCAAATTCCGGTTTTGTTCGATTCCAGCTATCTGGCCCCATTTTTGCAACGGGGCGGATTCAGCTTTTTTCAGCAGGCAGGTTATACCGAACGTCCGGCCACAGCCTGTGCCAAACTGTGCGAAGGTAAGCTTGTGATCTTGGTAAACGGCAGCCCCTTTGCCATGGTGATTCCGTATTTTTTCAGCGAGCACTTTCAGAGCCTGGATGACTATTCCACCAAGGCCTATTTTGCAAGCTTCATTCGGGTGATCAAATATGGTGCATTTTTTCTGGCCGTACTGCTGCCTGGAGTATTTGTTTCCATTGCAGAATATACGCCCGAGTTATTTCCGCCTCAGTTGCTTTATAAAATTGCAGCGGCGGAAGCAGCCACACCGCTTCCGTTGTTTTTGGAAATGGTACTGGTCATCGTTTTGCTGGAGATTGTGCGGGAAGCAGGCCTGCGCCTGCCCCGGCCCATTGGACACAGCGTAAGCCTTGTGGCCGCGATTATCGTGGGTGACGCGGCGGTGAAAGCAGGAATCCTGAGCACACCCATTGTGATTACGGCGGCGCTCACCACTATTTCCATGTTCGTGATCCCGTCGCTGTATGAACCGGCCACCGTGCTCCGTATCCTGTTCGTGTTCGCCGGAGGCCTGTTCGGACCATTTGGGATTCTCACGCTTTTGTTTATTATGCTCACCAGCATTTGTGGCATGGATTCCTTCGGCCTGCCCTACACAGCGCCCCTCATACCCTGGACAAGCGGCGCAGTGCGCGACGGTGTGCTGCGTACCAATTGGAAACAGCTGGCCCATCGGCCCTTTTCTGTCAACGATCTGCCGGGAGGAGATACGCATGGCACAAAATGAATCAGCCTTCCTTGCGCCTGCCCAGCTGGCTGCGCTTATGGCCGCAGCTTTGCTGGCAGATGTATTTCTGCAGCCCTTTGGCCGCAAAGCACCGCTTTTAACTGCGCAGCACGGGATTTTATGTGCGGCCGGGCAGATGGCTGTATTTGCATTGCTGTTGGCTTTACTTCGAAAAGACGCCGGACGTGCGCTGAACAATAAAGCCTTCTGCGGCTTGTTGAGCGCTGCGATGCTGGTTTCTGCCGCTCTGGAAATCATTCAGGGCGAACGATTTTACAGCCAGGCCATGCGCACCGGCCTGCCGGTGGAGCTTTTCCTTGTCCTTCTGTTTGTGGCGGTATTCTACGGAGTCTATTCCGGGTTGAATGCCCTGGCACGTACAGCTGTAGCCGTGCTCGCACTTACTGCCGTCTCTATGGGATTGCTTCTGCTTTCGGTTCTGCCGCAGCTGCGATTTGTCAATCTTCAGCCTGCAGCGATAAATGGTGCCGAGGTGGGCGGCGATTTCGCAAGTCAATTCTACCTGGCTCCGGAATTGATCCTGTGGGCGATTTTATGGAGGCCGGAGCATTCCGAACAAGCTGATCACCGGCCTGCGGTGGTGTTTGTCTGGCTTTTCGCCGCACAGGCCCTGTTCTGCCTGTTGGGCGAAATGACTCTGGGATCTGCCTACCAGCAGGAGGAGCAGCCACTGTTCACCATTGCCCGGCTGGGTGGTATTTCGGTATTTCGCCGGCTGGATGCATTGCATGCCTGTGTGTGGCTGCTGCTCTTTTTTGTAAAAATCACGCTGTATTTTTCGGCGTTTACCCAGAGCATCCGCAAAGTGTTCCCCATACTGCGCGGCCACAGTGCCTATTTCCTGGCGGTCATTGGCGTGATCGGGGTCTTTTTGGCAGCCTGGGGGCAGGCTGAACAAACTGCATACCTGATTCAGCAAATGGTCTGCCTTGCACTGCTGCTCTGGCTGGGCATCGTTCGAATCACCGTAGGGAGGAAACACGGATGAAGCTGTTAAAACTGGCCACCTCTCTTTTGATTACGGCAGCATTGTGCGGGTGTTCTTCCACTGGGCTCGGCGATAAAGTGATTGTAAAGGCCCTTCTGCTGGAATATCAGAAAGAATACCTGGCTCAGGTGCTGGTTCTGGAGCCGCAGCCCAGTGCAGACGCAGGGGAGGTTGCTGAAACCATTCGTTTGATTGAAGGCAGCGGAAGCACTCTGGCCGAGGCAATTCATGATGTGGAATCTGCCCGCGCAGAGGAACTGTTTTATGGACAGAACGAACTGCTTCTGCTTGGGCCCGGACTGCAGCAGACGGGAATAGCAGAGTGTTGCCGCTTTCTCTATGAAAATTCCGCCGGGCGGCCAAACATGGCGGTATGGGGGATCAACCGGCCCGCAAATGAACAGCCGTTCAACGAAGAAAATGCCGGACCTGTGCTGGACTCGATCCGCAGACTGGGGGAGCGGGGGGAATACCGCACCTATCTGTATCAGCTCGCAGCAGCACGGAATGGCGTTTTTTTGCCGCTGGTGTATTTGTCCGAAGAGAACGATGTGCAGATGGAGGGACTCACTTTGTACCAAAACGGTGTTCCGGCAGCCCGATTTACCGGAAGCGAAATTGAGCTGGCCGCCCTGCTCAGCGGGCAAACCGGTACCGGGCAGCTTCAGGTACAAGGGGAAAGCGGCCCGGTTACCTTGAGCATTCGCTCTCCGAAGCTGATTTATGACTGTGTGGAGCAGGAAGGCTCCCTGCAGCTAACGATTCGGTTTTCCGGTCACGTGGAACAGATGACCGGGGAACACCTGCCCGCTTCCCGGGAGCAGCGCCGGGAGCTTTTGAAGCAATTCAACACCCAGCTGGAACAAACGGCGGAGAAGGTGATCCGGCAAAGCTTCACCCCGGAGGCTGACCCGTTTTGCTTTCTGAGCCGCTTTTGCAACCGAAACACACAGCTGACAAACAGTCTGGCCGAGACCGGAACTCTTTACCGCCCCGGCACCGTGCAATTCTCCAGCGCGCTGCAGCTGCTTTAAGAGATATGGCAAAACGCCCGATGATGGGATTGCTCCCTTCGCCGGGCGTTTTTCTGCATTCTTTCATCACAATGCGGATTCATCGTTGTATCTGGCCATCTGCGGGACCGGCAGGCAAGCTGCTTTGCCGGAGCATTTGCAGTTTGTGCATCACCTTTGGCTTTTCTTGCAAATCAAATTGATAATCTTTCCGCAATCATGTATAATAAAAACAACTCTGAAATTTCATCAAAAAGGAAGGGTGTTCTTTATGCCGGCATTTTCCGTACCTCTGAGCAAAGTAGCGGAACAGCTGAATCTTGAAACGGTCTACGCACCGAAGGAATTGAACGAGATCCCCATCTATACGGCGGATGTTAACCGTCCGGGTATTGTGCTTGCGGGCTATTACCAATACTTCGATGCCAATCGTATTCAGATCTTCGGCATGGTTGAGATGTCTTATCTGCAGGAGCTGCCTGCCGCCACCCGGCGCGCTCATCTGGAGCGTCTGTTTGAGCTTACGCCCCCGGCGGTGCTCATCAGCCGCAGCCTGGAACCCCTGCCGGAAATGATCGATTTTGCCCGGACGTATTCCGTCCCGGTGTTGTCCTCCGCAGAATCCACCTCCACGCTGATGAGCGCATTGATCAGCCTGCTGAATGTGGAGCTGGCTCCCCGTGTTACCCGTCACGGCGTTTTCATTGAGGTATATGGTGAGGGCATCCTGATTCTGGGCGACAGCGGCGTCGGCAAGAGCGAAACCGCTGTCGAGCTGGTAAAGCGTGGCCATCGTCTGATCGCCGATGACGCGGTGGAACTGCGCCGCACTTCCAGCCGCACCATCGTTGGTACCGCCCCGGAGAATATCCGCCACTTCATCGAGCTGCGCGGCATCGGCATTGTAAACGTAGCACGTATCTTTGGTATCGGTTCGGTTAAGGTGAGTGAGAAGGTGGATCTGGTGGTGGATCTGGAGCCCTGGGATAAGACCAAGAACTACAGCCGCACCGGCCTGGAAACTGATTTTTACGATATTCTGGGCGTGCAGATTCCCAAAACGGTGATCCCGGTAATGCCCGGCCGTAACCTGGCGGTAATTCTGGAAACGGCCGCCATCAACAACCGTCAGAAGAAGATGGGCTACAACGCCGCCAAAGAGCTGCTGGCCCGCCTTGGTCTGGACGAGGATGTTGGCATCTGACGCAGAAAGGGAGCATATACTTTGTACCAAATTGCAGCGGATCTGCATACACATACGCTGGTATCCAACCATGCATTCAATACCATCACAGAAATGGCCACAAAGGCGGCATCCATGGGCTATAAAGCGATTGCAGTCACCGATCATGGCTGCGCAATGCCGGACTCGCCTCATATCTGGTATTTCAACAATCTTGTTCGTCTGCCGGATGTGCTGGAGGGTATCCCCGTGTTGAAGGGGGTTGAGGCAAATGTGATGGACCTGGACGGCACGCTGGACTTTTCGCAGCAGCAGCTGGCGCAATTCGACTGGGTGATTGCATCCATTCATGGCGATTGCCTGCCCGGCAAGCTTACCGTGGAACAGGCCACCGAGTTATGGCTCAAGGTGGCTGAAAATCCATACGTGGACATGATCGGCCATTCCGAGCAGGCCAACCACGTGTATGATTATGAGCGGGTCACCCGGGAATTTGCAGCCCGGAACAAGGTGGTTGAACTGAATGGAAATTCCTTCGCGGTGCGCCCGGAAGGAGCCCCAAACATGAAGGCGCTTGCGCTGGCCTGCAAAAAAAGCGGCTGCAAGATCGCGCTGAACAGCGATGCGCACTCCATTTACCATCTGGAGCGAGGCGTTTCGCATCTGTATGGGCTTCTGGAGGAGATTGAGTTTCCTCCAGAGCTGATTGTCAATGGTTCCGGCGAGAATCTTCGCCGTGAACTGGAAATACATAACAAAAAAATCGTGGATCGGATCGGAGAGTTGTTAAGATGAAGAAGTATACGATTGGTGTGGATCTGGGCGGTACTACCATTACCGCCGGTATTGTGGACGAAGAATTCAAGGTGCTGCACAAATGCACCTGCGATACCGATCTGCCTCAGCCCGAGGAAGTGATTGAAGAAAAGATCGCCAACCTGTGCCGTCAGGTCCTGGTGGAGAGCAATCTGACCCTGGACGATCTGCTGTGGGTTGGCATTGGCACCCCGGGCAGCGTAAACAGCAAGACCGGTGTAGTAGACTTTAACGCCAATTTCGGTTATTATGATTGGGAGCTGCGCGATCACATGGAGAAGCGCCTGGGCTGCAAGGTCTACATTGAAAACGATGCAAACGCGGCCGCTTACGGTGAATTCATCGCTGGCGGCGCTCGTGGCGCCAAGTATGCGGTGGTTATCACCCTGGGCACCGGCATCGGCGGCGGTATCATTATCGACGGCAAGATTTTCGCCGGTTTCAACTATGCGGGCGCCGAGCTGGGCCACATGGTGATTCAGAAGGACGGCCGTCCCTGCATGTGCGGCCGTAACGGCTGCTGGGAGAAGTATGCTTCTGCCCGCGCCTTGGCCGAGGATACCAAGGCTGCAATGCTGTCCCATCCCAAGAACATGATGTGGCAGCTGGTGGATGGAGACATCACCAAGGTTGGCGCGAAGACTGCTTTTGACGGCATGGCCGCCGGGGATGAGCTGGCTACCCAGCTGATCAACAAATTCGTAGAGTATGTGGCCTGCGGCCTGACCAATGTGGTCAACATCTTCCAGCCGGAGATCATCTGCATCGGCGGCGGCGTTTCCAAGCAAGGCGAGGTTCTGCTGGCTCCCGTGCGCAAGCTGGTTAACTGGGAAGATTATGCCCGTGACGGCAAGCGCCGCGTAACCATCAAGCCCGCCGAGCTGTTCAACGACGCCGGTGTTGTGGGCGCTGCCTGGCTGGGCAACCAGGAAAAACTTTAATTTTTAGGAGGCCGTTTTATGGCGTGCATGGAGCATTTGAAGCAAAAACTGGAGGAAGCAGCGATCCCTTATTCCTGCGGCGAGCCCCTTGCACGCCATACGAGCTTCCAGATCGGCGGCCCCGCCGCCTTGTTCTGTACCCCTCACACCACCCAGCAGCTGATTCAGGCGCTGGAGCTTTGCCGTGCGGAGAGTGTTCGGACTTATATTCTGGGCAATGGTTCCAACCTTCTGTTCAGCGACGAAGGCTTTGACGGCGTGGTTCTCTGTACCCGGCTGATCCAACCGGAGATCCGGGTGGAAGGAGACCGCATGATTGCCGGGGCAGGCGTATCGCTGAAGCAAGTTTGTGAAGAGGCTGCCCGCCAGGGACTCACCGGCCTGGAGTTTGCTTACGGTATTCCGGGCAGTCTGGGCGGAGCGGTTTATATGAACGCAGGTGCCTATGGCGGTGAAACCCGCGATGTTCTTCTGGAAGTGGAGTTCGTGGACGAAGCCGGTCAGGTGCGCTCATTGCCGGTGGACCAGCTGGAGCTTGGGTACCGCACCAGCGTGTTTGCGCGTACCGGCTGGTGCGTGCTGCGGGCCACTCTGCAGCTGGCCAAAGGCGACCGGGAACAGATCCAGGCCAAAATGGATGACCTGATGAACCGCCGTCGGGAAAAGCAGCCGCTGGAATATCCCAGTGCAGGCAGCGCATTTAAACGGCCGGAAGGTGCATTTGCCGGCAGTCTGATCGAACAGTGCGGCCTGCGCGGATATCGCGTGGGCGATGCTGCAATCAGTGAAAAACACTGTGGTTTCATCGTGAATCTCGGTCATGCCAGCTGTGCGGACGTGTTGGAACTGGCCCGTCAGGTGAGTGACCGGGTGCGTCAGCAAACTGGCTTTGTACTGGAAAAAGAGATCCGTGTAGTGGAATAATTGCGTGCATGACCGGCTGCTGGCAATCGGCAGCCGGTCATGCAGGTTATGATGGATGAACAAAATCAGAAGGAAAAGGAGAGACGCGTCATGGAGCTGCTGGTTGTAACCGGCCTTTCCGGAGCGGGAAAATCCCTTGCGGTAAACGCATTGGAAGACATCGGTTATTTTTGCATCGACAACATTCCGGCCGGGCTGATGCCCCGTCTGTTGGATTTTGCTCTGCAGGGTGAAACAATGCTGGAAAAGGTGGCAGTAGTGGTGGACATCCGTGGCTGCCGTACCAAAAGCGACGTGCAGGAGGCGCTGACCAGTATGGACAGCCGCCAGGTCCCGTATCGCGTGCTGTTTCTGGATGCCTCCGACGATGTGCTTGCCCGCCGTTACAAAGAGACGCGGCGTATCCATCCCCTTTGCGTGCAGGAAGGCGTTTCCATGACCGATGCTATTGAGCAGGAACGGAAAATCCTGCAGCCTTTCTTTGAGCGGGCTGACTTTGTAGTGGATACCTCGCTGTTGTCGGCTGCCCAGAACAAGGAGCGGATCTGCAAGCTGTTTTTGCACCAGAATCAGCAACCGATGGTGCTGACCATCCTTTCCTTTGGCTTCAAATATGGTCTGCCAAAGGAGGCAGATGTGGTGTTCGACGTACGCTGTCTGCCCAATCCTTTCTATATCCCGGAACTGAAGGAAAAAACCGGTCTGGACAGCGATGTGGTGGATTATGTGATGAAGTTTGAGCAGTCTCAGGAACTGCTGCATCGTATTCTGGAGCTTCTGGATTATTCGCTGCCGCTTTACATCAAAGAAGGCAAAAGCCAGCTGACCATTGCGGTAGGCTGCACCGGCGGCAAGCACCGTTCCATCACCTTCGCGCGCAAAATCGCAGAGCATTGCCAGAACCTTGGCTATGGTCCCATTCTCTATCATCGCGATCAGAAACGCGTACTTTAACGAAAGGGCATCGGAAAACGAATGAGCTTTTCACAGGACGTTAAAACCGAGATCACCCAAAAGAAAATCACGCGGCCCTGCTGTCTGCTGGCTGCCAGCTATGGTGCAGCCTGTTTCAGCCGTTATTTCGACAGTCGGGGCGTGGTATTCCAAACGGAACTGGGAACCGCAGCCCATTATGTAAAACGCATTTTTCATTTGTGTGGCATTGAGGGCAGCGTAACCAGCAAGCCGAGGCCCAACGGCATGGTCTATGAATTCAAGGTGGACGAGCCAGAACAGGTCCGACTGATGCTGGAAAAGTTCCACTGTGACCCGGAACAGGTCAGCCTGCGTATCGATCCCACACTGTTGCGCTGTCCCCAATGCAGCGCAGCCTTCCTGGCTGCTGCGTTTGTCTGCTGCGGCACTATGACCGACCCCAAAAAGGAGTACAATCTGGAGTTTCTTTCCAACCGGCACAACCTGGCGCGGGATCTGGAGGGAATTCTGGCGGAACATGAATTCCGTCCGCATCGCACTCTGCGAAAGGGCGTAAATGTGGTGTACATCAAAGCCAGCGAGCAGATCGAAGAGCTTCTGGCCTTCATGGGCGCAGGCAATGCCGCCATGGAGATTATGAATCACAAGGTGATCAAGGAGCTGCGCAACAAAACCAACCGCCTGACCAACTGCGAAACCGCTAATATGGACAAAACCGCAACGGCCAACGTCCAGGTGACACGGGCCATCGAATATCTGAAGCAAAATCACATGTTTGACGGTCTGAGTCAGCCTTTGCGGGAAGCAGCAGAGCTGCGGCTGGCCTGGCCGGATCTTTCGCTTTCCCAATTGGCCGAAAAAAGCCCTCAGCCCATC
The DNA here is from genome assembly GCF_002159185.1 of Gemmiger sp. An87. Lineage (GTDB taxonomy): Bacteria > Bacillota > Clostridia > Oscillospirales > Ruminococcaceae > Allofournierella. Next base: position 7,676 of record NZ_NFHD01000014.1, on the reverse strand, counting down.
AGCAAATCGGGGCTTAGCCACCGGCTGAAAAAGCTGGAGCGTCTGGCATCCGAACTTCAGCAAAGGAGAACCAATGGCTGATTCCAACAAGCAATTTACCCATCTGCACGTGCATACCGAGTACAGTCTTCTGGACGGTGCCTGCCGGATCGACCGGATCTTTGAGCGGGTCAAGGAATTGGGGCAGACCTCCATCGCCATCACCGACCACGGCGTAATGTACGGCTGTGTGGATTTTTACAAAGCAGCCAAAAAGGCGGGCATCAAGCCTATCATCGGCTGCGAGGTCTATGTGGCCAACCGCTCCCGCTTTGATAAGGTTAACCGAATCGACGGTTCCAATCATCTGGTCCTGCTGTGCAAAAACGAAACCGGCTACAAAAATCTGATTAAGCTGGTTTCTGCCGGATTTATCGAGGGCTTTTATTCCAAGCCCCGGGTGGACAAGGAACTGCTGGAGCAGCACCACGAAGGATTGATCTGTCTTTCCGCCTGTCTGGCAGGCGAGGTGCCGCAGGCACTTCTGGCCGGCGATTACGAAAAGGCTCGCCAGGTTGCGTTGTATTACAACAACCTGTTCGGGCAGGGGAACTACTACATCGAAATCCAGGATCACGGCATCGAGGAGCAGCAGCAGGTCCTGCCGCTGCTGATTCGCCTTGCCCGGGAGACCGGCATTCCGCTGGTGGCGACCAATGACGCGCACTACCTGCGCCGGGAAGACAGTAAGATGCAGAGCATTCTGATCTGCATCCAGACAGGCAAAACCATCCAGGATGACGATAAGCTGGAATTTGAGACCGACGAATTCTACCTGAAAAGCACCGACGAGATGTACGACCTGTTCGCCATCGCGCCGGATGCCTGCGAAAACACCAACCGCATCGCGGAGCAGTGCAATTTCGATTTTGAATTCGGCGTGACCAAGCTGCCTTATTTCGAGGCTCCGGACGGCATGGAGAACCAGGCCTACTTTGAAAAGCTGTGCTACGAGGGTCTTACCCGCCGTTACGGAAATGATCCGGCGCCGGAAATTCGTGAGCGTCTGGATTATGAAATCGACGTCATCCGCCGCATGGGCTACACCAACTACTATCTGATCGTTTTCGATTTTATCAACTATGCAAAGACCCAGGGCATTCCGGTGGGCCCTGGCCGAGGAAGCGGTGCAGGCAGCCTGGCGGCCTATTGTGTGGGCATCACCAACATTGACCCCATTCGATACAACCTGCTGTTCGAACGCTTTTTGAACCCCGAACGCGTGAGCATGCCCGACTTTGACGTGGACTTTTGCTACGAACGCCGGCAGGAAGTGATCGATTATGTGAACAACAAGTACGGCCATGATCATGTGGCTCAGATCATCACTTTCGGAACCATGGCCGCCCGCGCCGCTCTGCGAGACGTTGGTCGTGTGATGGACATGCCTTATGCTGCGGTAGATGCTGTGGCCAAACTGGTCCCCATGGAGTTGAAAATGACCCTGCACCGGGCCTTGGAGGTATCGCCGGAGCTGAAAGCCCGCTACGATTCCGACGAGCAGGTGAGGGAACTGGTGGACACCGCCATCAAGATTGAAGGTATGCCACGGCATGCCTCCACCCATGCGGCGGGCGTGGTGATTACCCGGGAGGCGGCCAACGAATACGTTCCGCTAGCCTGCAACGACGGCGTCCCCGTAACCCAGTTCACCATGACCACCATCGAGGAGCTGGGCCTTCTGAAGATGGACTTTCTGGGCCTGCGCACCCTCACGGTGATCCGGGATGCAGAGCGAATGATCCAGCGCCGGGTACCGGAGTTCTCGGTGGAGAAGATGCCTTACGATGACCCGGCTACCTATGAGATGCTGGGTCAGAGTGAGACGGAAGGCGTGTTCCAGCTGGAAAGTACCGGCATGAAGCAGGTGCTTTTGGGCCTTCGCCCACAGAACCTGGAAGATATCATCGCCCTGATCTCACTGTATCGCCCGGGTCCCATGGACTCGATTCCCACCTATCTGCGCAACCGCCATGAGCCGGGGAAGATCCACTACAAGGTTCCTCAGCTGGCACACATTCTGGATGTGACCAACGGCTGTATTGTATATCAGGAACAGGTTATGCAGATCTGCCGGGAGCTGGCAGGCTTCTCGCTGGGCCAAGCCGACCTGGTGCGCCGCGCCATGAGCAAGAAAAAGCACGATGTCATGGAACGGGAGCGACAGAACTTCGTTTACGGCAGCAAGGAACCCGGTTCCGAATGTGTAGGCTGCATTGCCAACGGCATTGACGAAAAGACCGCCAACGAAATTTTCGACGATATGTCCAGCTTTGCTTCCTACGCCTTCAACAAATCTCACGCGGCCTGTTATGCCTATGTGGCGTATCAGACGGCCTACCTGAAGTGTCATTATCCCAACGAATTTATGGCCGCGCTGCTCACCAGTGTGCTGGACAATACCGACAAGGTGATCGAGTATTCCGGTGAGTGTCAGCGACTGGGGATCAAGGTACTGCCGCCCAACATCAACGTGAGTGATGGCGGTTTTACTGTGGACGGTGCGAACATTCGCTTCGGTCTGAATGCGGTCAAAAATGTGGGGCGGAATCTGATCGCCGCAGTAGTCCGCGAGCGTCAGGATCAGCCCTTCCGCTCACTGTATGATTTCTGCTGCCGGATGTACGGCTGTGAAATCAACCGCCGGGCGGTGGAAAGTCTCATCAAGAGCGGTGCCTTCGATGGCCTGGGTTCCACCCGCCGGGCCATGCTTCAGTGCATTGAGGGTATTCTGAAGAGCGTGGAAACCGACAGCCGCAAAAATCTGGAGGGGCAGCTTGATCTGTTCAGTCAGAGCGGTGAACAGGAATCGGTAAACGATTATGTGATTCCTGCACTGGAGGAATTCCCCACAGGAGAACTTCTGCAGATGGAAAAAGAGGTGAGCGGCCTGTATCTGAGCGGTCATCCGCTGGACGCTTACCGGGAAATCATCAAAAATATATCCAGCTGCAAGATTAGTGAATTGACAGGGGAAGGCGCAAAAGCTTACGATAATAAAGTAGTCAACATTGTTTGCGCGGTGATCAAAAGCAAATTTATGACGACTCGTTCCAACACCATGATGGCATTTACCAACGTGGAGGATCTGAGCGGCACCATGGAAATTCTGGTGTTTCCGAAGATTCTGCTCAACTGCAGAGATGCGCTGCAGGAAAATGCCGTAGTGGTTATCACCGGCCGCGTTTCTGTAAAAGAAGACGAAGCGGCCAAACTGGTGGCGGAAGCCATCGTTCCCATTGAGCAGTACGAGGCACGCCGTTCGGAAAAACCGGCGGCAGGCAGCACAACTGACAGGAAACCTCAGGCTCCCAAGAAAGGGCTTTATCTGAAGCTTCCCAGCCAGAACTGCGAGCAGTTCCGCAAGGTGACAAACTTGCTCAGCGGCATCTTTGACGGCAGCATGCCGGTCTATATGTATTTTGAAGACCGTAAGCAGCTGACTCTGGCGCCGCGCAGCCTATGGGCATTGGACCATGAGCTGCTTTATCCGGAATTGCGCCGTATTTTGGGCGACAGGAATGTTGTTACAAAATAGTTGGTCAATTGGGCAAACCTTTTGGCGACAAATTGCGCAGAAAGTTTTGCATTTATGTTGCCAGGATGTTATAATTATACCAATGTCAAATTTCGATTTGATTTAGGAGGGGCATTACTATGTACAAGGAAATTAAAACCATCGGTGTATTGACCAGCGGCGGCGACGCGCCCGGCATGAATGCTGCGGTTCGCGCGGTTGTTCGTACCGCTCTGAGCAAGGGCATCAAGGTTATTGGCATTCAGCGTGGCTACAACGGCCTGCTGAACGGCGAAGTACGCGAGATGGACCTGCGCAGCGTATCCGAGATCATCCACCGGGGCGGTACCGTCCTTTACACTGCCCGCTGCCTTGAGTTCGTAACCGCAGAAGGCCAGAAGAAGGGCGCTGAGAAGTGCAAAGAGCTGGGCATCGATGCGATGGTTGTAATCGGCGGCGACGGTTCCTTCAAGGGTGCTCGCGCTCTGGCCAACCTGGGCATTCCCTGCATCGGCATTCCCGGCACCATCGACAACGACATCGCCTGCAGCGAGTACACCATCGGCTATGACACTGCCATGAACACCGCTGTGGAAATGATCGATAAGCTGCGCGACACCACCCAGAGCCATGACCGCTGCAGCGTGGTTGAGGTTATGGGCCGCAACGCCGGCTACATTGCTCTGAACGTGGGCATCGCCACCGGCGCTCTGGCGATTCTGATTCCCGAGCGTCCCTACGATCTGGATCACGACGTCATCTCTCGTATGAACCAGACCCAGAAGACCGGCAAGAAGCACTTCATCGTGATCGTGGCTGAGGGCGTAGGTCATGCTCAGGAGCTGGCCAACGAGATTCAGGCCCGCACCGGCATCGATTCCCGTGCCACCGTTCTGGGCCACGTACAGCGTGGTGGTTCTCCCACCCTGCGTGACCGCGTGACCGCTTCTCAGATGGGTTACCATGCTGTTAACCTGCTGGAGAAGGGCATCTACAACCGCGTAGTTGCTGTTTCTGCCGACAAGATCGTTGACTACGATATCAGCGTTGCTCTGTCCATGCACAAGACCATCGACACCATGATGCTGGACGTGGCTAACACCATCTCCATCTGATTTTTCCTGAGCATTTCAAAAGGCATGCTGCAAATTGCAGCATGCCTTTTTTGTTTGAAAAAGCTATCACTGCCTCACAATTTCTTCTTTTTGCGAATATACTGAATCAAAAAACACCAACAATGGAGGAAGAAGCAATGCGCCATATTTCGCACTCTGCCCGGCAGCGTGTTGCCAAACGAAGAAAGAAAAGACTTTGTCTGGTCATTGGTCTGGCACTGGTTTTGTTTGCGCTGCAGCAGATTGATCAGGCCATTCGACCACTCACCAGACAGGTTGTCCAATATCAGTGCCGGGCACAGGCGGTACAAACCATTCAAACTGCCTGCAACTCCATTTTGGAGCAAAACAGCAGTCTTTACGAAGACCTTTACACCGTCCAGCGCGACGACACGGGCCGGGTACAAAGTGTGGCGGTAAACTCTGCTCGGATCAACACTTTGGAGGACGCCCTGGTGGAGCAGGTCAATCAATCTCTGTATCAGCTGCAGCAGCTGCCACTGCACATTCCTCTGGGCACACTGACCGGTATCCAGCTATTCAGCAACCTGGGACCGGAAATTGCCATACATGTACAGCCGCTTTCTTTGGTGACCAGTCAGGTACAAAGCGATTTTTCTCAGGCCGGTGTGAATCAGACTCGGTTGGAGGTTACAGTCTGCTTTTCGGTACAGATCGGCGCACTTCTGGCAGGCGAAGTGATTCCGGTGGATGCCCAGACAGAAGTGCTTGCCGCTCAGATTCTGATTGTGGGCGAAGTACCGCAGCTTTACGCGCAATCTGTTGGAAGCGCTGAAAAAGCCTAGCCGCCGGATGGACCAATGTGGTATAATTAAAAACCAGAGCAAGGGAAGCTCTCTGGCTTCCCAGTTGGATTTTCAAGAGGTGATTATTTTGACATTGGAACAGGCCCAGCAGCGCGTTCTCGAACTGCGCCGGGTGATCGAATATAACAACCGCCTTTACTACGATCAGGATGCTCCGGAACTGGAGGATTTTGAGTACGACGCGCTGAATCGTGAACTCAAGGATCTGGAGGCCCAGTTCCCTCAGCTGGTTACGCCCGATTCTCCCACCCAGCATGTGGGTGGTACCCCCTCGGGGAAATTTGCCAAGGTAACCCATACGGTGAAGATGGAAAGTCTTCAGGATGCATTCTCTTATGAGGAACTTCGGGATTTTGACCGGCGGGTTCGTGGCGAGGGCGTAGAGCCCCGTTACGTGGTCGAGGTAAAAATCGACGGACTTTCGGTAAGTCTGGAATACGAGAACGGCGCGTTCGTGCGTGGATCGACCCGTGGTGACGGCGTGGTGGGTGAGGACGTAACCAAGAATCTGGCCACCATCAAGGACATCCCCAAAAAACTGCTGAACGCACCGGAATTTCTGGAGGTGCGTGGTGAAGTCTACATGCCTCATGCTGCCTTTGAACAGCTGGTGGAAGAGCAGGAGCTGAACGACAAACAGCCCTTCAAGAATCCCCGAAATGCAGCGGCCGGTTCCCTGCGCCAGAAGGACAGCAAGATCACCGCAAGCCGGGGACTTTCCATCTTTGTGTTTAACATCCAGCAGATTCGAGGTAAGGAGCTGCACAGTCACCAGGAAAGTCTGGATTACGTGAAACAGCTGGGCTTCGTAGTGTCGCCCCGATACCGCAGCTTTGACAACATCGAAGATGCGATTACCGAGATCGAGGCCATCGGCCAGATGCGGGGCACACTTCCGTTTGACATCGACGGCGCGGTGATCAAGGTGGATGACTTCGCACAGCGGGCCATGCTGGGCAGCACCAACAAATTTCCCCGCTGGGCCATCGCGTTCAAATATCCTCCGGAGGAGAAGGAAACCGAGCTGCAGCAGATCGACATTACTGTGGGGCGTACCGGTGTACTCACGCCCACCGCGGTGTTCGCACCGGTTCAGCTGGCCGGTACCACGGTTTCCCGAGCAATTCTGCACAACGAGGATTTCATCCGTCAGCTGGATGTGCGCATTGGTGACCGTATCCTGGTGCGTAAGGCAGGCGACATCATCCCGGAAGTGGTGGCGGTCACCCAGCATAAGGAAGGCTCCGAGCCCTATCAGATGCCTCAGGCGTGCCCCTCCTGCGGAGCACCCGCCGTGCATCTGGAAGGGGAGGCGGCTCTGCGCTGTGTGAACCCGGAATGCCCGGCTCAGGCGCTGCGCAACATCATCCACTTCGCCAGCCGGAATGCCATGGATATCGACGGTCTGGGCAAGGCAGTAGCTGCCCAGCTGGTCAGCAAGGGCTATGTACACTCGGCAGCGGATCTTTATGATCTGACCGAGGATCAGCTGATGACGTTGGAGAAATTCAAGGAGAAGAGCGCCCGCAACCTGCTGAACGCCATTGAGGCCTCCAAGGGCAACAACCTGGACAAGCTGCTGTTTGGTCTGGGCATCCGAAACATCGGTGAAAAGGCTGCAGCCCTGATTGCAGAACACTTCCGCTCCATGCAGGCAGTGCGGGAGGCCGGGGAAGAGCAGCTCAGTGAGATTGACGGCTTCGGCGCGGTTATGGCCCAGAGTGTGGTCGCCTTCTTTGCTAAGGAGGGTACTGATGACCTGATCCACCGCCTGGCTGACGCCGGCGTGAATATGGAGTGGCACGGCGAGGAAAAAACCGATAAGCTGGCCGGTAAGACCATTGTGGTCACCGGTACGCTCCCCACCCTTTCCAGGTCAGAGGCGGAAGCTCTGATTACAAAGAACGGCGGAAAAGCAAGTGGTTCGGTCTCGAAAAAAACTGCATATGTACTGGCTGGCGAAGCAGCCGGTTCCAAGCTCACCAAGGCTCAGCAGTTGGGCGTACCGGTGATTGATGAAGAAACCTTCCTTCAGATGATCCAATAACTTCTTATCCCCCTGGCAAAATGCCAGGGGGATTCAGCCTGTAGAAAAACCTGCTTTGGCAATCAGGCCAGAGCAGGTTTTCTGTTTGAAAACAAGAAGACAGGTGGAAAAAGCAATGAAATGTGGCGCAT
>NZ_NFHD01000013.1 GCF_002159185.1 Gemmiger sp. An87 | reverse complement strand
GATGGAGAGGAAATCTTCTTCCTTTTTCTCTGTTCTTTTACTTTTCATGCAAAAAACCTGCTCTGGCTTGATTGTCACAGCAGGTTTTTCTACAAGCTGCTGTAAAACTCCCGGGAACAATTCAATGTTCCCGGGAGTTTTACATTTCACGGTTTCGTCCCAAGGAAAAGCAACAGCCCCCTGATACAGGGAACCTGCGTCAGGGGGCTTACTGATGTTCGGTGAAAGGCAACAAGTGTTGATTTGCACGCTTATTGCGGCTTCCATTCGCGCAGATATTTGAAGGGAAACGGAAGCACCGTCCACGCACTGGCGCGCACAAAATCCACCTCCATCAGGGGCAGATACTCCGCAAACTGAGGTTGTCCGCCAGTGGCTGTGATCTTGCGGATGCAGCACGCACGCGCCAGCGATTGTTGCAATGACTGACCGCAAGGGCCGCTGTAATAGTATTGGGCATCGTCCTGTGTAAACAGGCGGATATCCAACGTCCCTGCAAAAAGTTGTTCCTTTGTTTTGTTCTGCTTCATTCCGCTGCCGAGCAGCACACCAGTGCGTGCGAAGATTTCCTCATTCACCCGCCGCCCCAATACCGTGCGAAGTCTAAGGCAACTGGACAGTTGTTTGCGTGTGGCTTGCGGAGCAAGCGCCAACAGATCGCTGTAAATGATCTCCAGTGCCTGCCGCTCTTTTTCCGGGGCATCAGAAAACATATTCTGCACAACCGCTGCCAGAGGCTCCACGCTCAACTGTTCGCCATTGGGGGTTCGAGCCAACAGTTCCTGCAGCAGAGTGATTTCCGGCAATGTGTACCGATCTGTTTTTCGGATCACATGGATATTATCGGGATCCTGATAGACCAGTCCCTCCACATGAGGATCTACTTTTCCGCGATCATCCTGAAACGCCCGGGCAATTTTTTCCTGCTCATCATCCTGCCAGAAGAGCTCTTCCTTCCACTGGCTGTATTCCAGAATGCCGTCGGAATATACCCGCAAGCGGCGGTATCGCTCCTTTTGTCTTTTACTCAGCGAATGCTCAGTACTTTTCCTTTTGCTTTTTGCTGTAAATCACGGTACCGATCATTCCGGCAGACGCCAGCAGCAGCACGCCAACCCAGACCACCAGATTGGCCGAGTCGCTGGTCTGAGGCCCATTTGCCGGTTTGGGTGCGGCAGTGGTGCTGTTCGCGCCGGAAGCATTCTGGGAAACGGATTCCTGAGACGAACTGCTGTCGTCGGTGGAAGGAGTTGCCGTCGGGCCCAGCTTCGGCAGCACCTCGGTTTTTGTTTCTCCGCAGATGCTGCACACATACTTGATGTAGCCGTCCTGATCGCCGGTCGCTTCCACACGCTCGGTTTCCACGAAGCGATGTGCCTCCTCGGAGGCTGCGTCGATCAGCTTGATGCGGCCCTGACCGTAGGGATTGCCGTACTGCGCCGCAGAGATCATACCCTTCAGATCATTCTGCAGGTAGCGGATCAGCAGATCCTGATCCTTTCCGCAATCCTCCTGTACCACTTCCGCACCCTTGAACATGGTGTAGCCATCACCACCGCTCTGCAGGGTATACGCGCTGCCTGCCAGCGTATAGAAAGCCGCCGGATCAATGGCTTTGCCGTTCACCTTCACATTCTGCACCCGGCGGGGCTTGGAGGCATCGATGCCGGTGTATACGCCCTGACTGTCGGTCAGAACCGGGCTTTCCTTCACATGGAGATTGATCTCATAGGTCAGACCGGCGGTGTGCATAAAGCCGCCATTTTCCGTCAGACCGGTGCCCTCCTCATTCAGCGGGGCATGGGCGCTCCATTCCAGCGCATCCAGAATCTGCTGACCGGTAACCTTCAGCACGCACATGGTATTGCCGAATGCGTTCACATCCATCAGATTTTTCCGGGTCACAATGCCCTTGTCCACATTTGCGCGAATTCCGCCGCCATTGGCAAAGGCAATGTCCGCGCCGGTGGTCACCTGATAGGCATCCGCCACAAAGTTGCCCAGGTTGGTTTCCCGGTTGCGGATAATCCGGTCGCCGGTGGTCGGATCCACGGTGGTCAGAGCCGCTTCCGTGGAGCCCAGCTCCTCGTAGGTGAACTCCTGCATTTCCTCATACTTATCGATGATTGCCTGAGTCTCCTCGTAGGCTGCCAGAGAAGAAGCGGTGGCGTCCACATCCACCTCCTCCGGCTTGAGAAGCTGGCTGGTAATGCTGCCATCCGCGTAGATGGTCATTTTGCCGAAGTTTTCAAACTTAGTGCCGGTGGAGGTGAGCAGAACGTCTTCCCCATTTTTGTTCTTGACCGCTTCGTCCGTAATGGTGCTGTGAGAATGTGCGTCAATGAACGCATCGATGCCCGTGGTATTGGCGATCACATCGGTGGAACGCCAGGGCTCCGAACCTGCGTCGGTTCCCAGGTGACCCACCGCGATGACCAGCTCTGCACCCTCTGCTCTGGCGGCGTTCACCGCATTCTGAATGGTCTCGTAAAACGCATCCTCGCAGAAGCTGTAGATGTAGTTTCCGTTTTCGTCCTGGAAATAGGCAGGTGTGGATTTTGTATAGGTCTCCGGGGTGGCAATTCCCAGGAAGGCCACCTTCTGACCCGCAACAGACACCATATCATATGCATCAAACACCGTATCGTCGGTCTTCAGATCCACGAAATTGGCGCTCAGATATTCATATTCCGGCATCACATCCGCTTCCGTCTGCCCGGAAAGCTGCTTGAATACATCCATGCCATAGTCGAACTCGTGGTTACCGGGCACCGCATAATCGTAGCCCACGGAATTCATCAGCTCCACAATGGCCGAGCCTTCGGTCAGAGTTCCGATCACCTCGCCCTGCACCGCGTCGCCCGCGTCGATGGTAATGGTGGAATAGCCCTCGTCCAGCATCTGCTGCCGGTAGGCTGCCAGGGCGGAATAATCCTCCATGGCACAGTGGACGTCGTTTGTGTACAGAATCACAGCATTGTTCGGAATGGGCTCGTAGTCCGGGCCCTCCGGCACATTACCAGCCGCGCTGCCTCCGAAGGAGTAGGCCGCAACGGTGCCGGAAACCTCACATGCTGCCAGCAGCATTGGCTTGCCGTTCAGGGAGAGGAAGCACAGTCCCTCCGGGGACACATCCTCCTTGATTGCCTCGCTGAAATCACGGGTATTGATATAGTTCACATAGCTGGCATTGGCCGGGTCGGTCACATCGTAGACCATAACACCGCCGATGCGCTCCAGTGCAATAAACGCATAGGTGCAGCTGCCGATCTGACCCACGGTAACGGATTCCGATTCCGGGCCCTTCTTCGCGCTGCGATCGTCAATATCCGTATTGTCGTTGGAGCAGTTGAACCAGCTGGGAAGATAGGCGGCAGTCTTTGCCTCAAAATCATTCCCGCTCTCGTAGACCAGCTCCATGGTATCCGCATTATAAATGGCGAAGGAGCGGCCGCCGTAAAGGTATTCCTTGGCGGCATCCGGTACGGTGGTGCAGCCTTTGTCCAGCACACGCACCTTTTCCGCCTGGGAGCCATCGGAGGCTGTCAGGGTCGCCTTTGCCTCGTTGACATAGTCGCCCCATTCCCGTGCGTCGCCCTCGTTGGCCGTTACCAGATAGCTGGTGCCGTTTGCCGCAAAAACGCTGATGGCATCCGGCATGTAAACGCCCAACGCACCCGGATATGTTTTGGCTTCGTACTTTTTGTCCTCCACCAGATCGATGGCATTTTGCTCCAGGCTCAGATCCTTGAAGCCCATGCTCCTGACCGAGGTGATGGTCTTGCTGTTCAGATCCACCGTAGCAATGGCGTTTGCTTCCTGCAGGGAAACATATGCCTTGGCATCATCGGGGGAAACCGCGATATACTCCGGTTCCAGATCCGCTGCGGCGGTGTTCATCTGGCCGTTTACAACGCCTATGAGCACGCCGTTTGCGGCCAGCTCCGCTGCGTCGAAGGCTTCAAACCCGGCGGTGGTCACGGTATCCTCCACCAGATCCACAATGGAAACCGAGCCGGCGGGATCAACCGTGCCTTCCCCGTAGCCCTCCCGGGGCTCGCCTTCGTTGGCGGAAAGGATCATGCGGCCATTGTGGGTGAAGGTAACCATATCCGGCTGAACACCGGTTTCATAGGCCGCGATCATGTTGAAATCATAATCCAGCAGAACGATGCGGCCATTGTCCGCATAGCCTGCCGCCTGAAGCGCTACCGCAATGTGATCATTGACCGTATCCACGGCCACGCTGGTCATATCGCCATAGGCAAAGCCCTCCACCAGGCCCCGCATATCCTTGCCGTCCTTGATGGCCAGCCCGGTTTCCGAAACAGCCAGGCGGTACAAAAGTCCATCCTGACCATTGACCACATAGGCTTCACCGGTGTCCGCATTGTAGGAAACGATCTCTGCAACGCCGCCATCCTTATTTGCCGCTCCGATGGCCACACTGTTCAGCCGCTCCAGCGTGAGGGCTGCGTTTTCCTCAAAGCTGCCGGTGCGCAGGGGTTCGCCTTCCGGCTCGGACGGTGTTACGCTGCCGGTTTCCCCGCTGGAGTTATGCGGGCCCTGCTCGGCGTCCACTGTATCCGCATAGCTGACCTCGCCGCCGTCAGTCTGATTGTTGTCTGTATCCGTGAACGCATTTCTGCGGACTGCCTTTTTCTTGGACTGGATATCGGAATACGCACCTTCATACGCCGGAGGTACCTGTGCCTCTTCCGTATCATTCCCCTGAACAGCCAGAAGATCCACATATCCCTGCGGACGGTTCGTATCCGTAATGGCTCCGGAGAAGTTCTCGTCCAGGGTCACATCCTGGCTGAACAGCGCCACTGCCACACCCTTGTTGTGAAGGGCAACCTCCCATTCCTGGTCTCCGGCCGGAACCTGATAGTCTCCGGAAGGATCGGCAACCGCCGCACAGCGCACCAGATAATAGCCCTTTGCCGGAATCGTTCCGGTCAGGGAAAGCTCGTGCCAGGCAGTGTCTCCGCCGTCTGTACTGGAGCGGTACTGCAGCTCCCAGCCGGTCAGATCCACCGCCGCATCACAGGGATTGTACAGTTCAATAAAGCTGTGGCTGGCATAACCGTCATCGCTTCCGCCGTACACCTGATTGACCAGAACATGAGGGATCGTTACATCATATCCCCCATCCTGGTTATAAGGGACTCCGGCGGTTGTTCCTTCCTCGGCCGCAACCGTCAGCCCGCCGGGAAACATTGCCGCAGCCATTGTGGCGGCCATGATTCCCGCCGCCAGTCTACGCTTCCATGTGTCTCTCATAAAGCGCTCTCCTTTTCCTTCAAGCTAGAATTAGGATTCTGGATTCATCCACACCCTTTTCCTATGCTAACGGGTTTTGCACCCAGCTTCCGCCATGCTTTCGTTAATTTATCGTAAAATTCGCCGCACCTGTTTTTTCGGGTGTGCAAGAAAAGAAAGAAACTGTTTCCAATCACAACTGGACGGTTCTACTGCGTTTGCATATAATTTCAGTAATGGTTCGCATTTGCAGGCCAGCATCAAAATCACATTGAAATGGAGGTACACTTCTATGTCCCTGATTCAGAAAGAAATTGCCGATTTTACCGTCCAGTGTTACCAGGACAACGCCTTCCGCGCTGTGAGCAAGGCGGATGTGCTGGGCAAATGGAGCGTTTTCTTCTTCTATCCCGCTGACTTTACCTTTGTCTGCCCCACCGAGCTGGAGGATCTGGCGAATCTTTACGAGAAGTTCCAGGCGGTGGATTGCGAGATCTACGCAGTTTCCTGCGACACCCACTTTGTCCACAAGGCCTGGCACGATGCTTCCGAGCGCATTCAGAAGATCCGGTACCCCATGCTGGCAGATCCTACTCATTGCCTGGCAAAGGATTTTGAGGTATACATTGAGGCCGACGGTCTGGCGGAGCGCGGCAGCTTTATCGTGAATCCGGAAGGCAAAATTGTGGCCTATGAGGTAAACGCAGGCAACGTGGGCCGCAACGCCGATGAGCTGCTGCGCAAGGTGCAGGCCTGCCAGTTCGTGGCAAAGCACGGTGACGAGGTATGTCCCGCCAAGTGGAAGCCCGGCGCAGAGACCCTGAAGCCCAGCCTGGATCTGGTGGGCCAGCTGTAACGAGAAAACGGTTGCCAATCACACTCCTGACAAAGACCCATGGCCCTTTTCGGGCCATGGGCAAATGGGTTTCAGTATGAACAATTTCTACGATGTAATCGTTATCGGCGGCGGCCCGGCCGGGCTTACCGCCGCTCTTTATCTGGCACGGGCCCGTTACCGGGTGGTTGTGGTGGAAAAGGACCATTTCGGCGGGCAGATCACCATCACCTCCGAGGTGGTCAACTATCCCGGCGTGGAGCGCACCAGCGGCACCCAGCTTACCGAAACCATGCGCAAACAAGCGGAGCATTTCGGCGCAGAGTTTCTGCTGGCAGAGGTTACGGCGCTGGACATGACCGGTGAGATCAAAACCGTGCAGACCAGCCGGGGCCCCTTGCAGTGCTTCGGCGTACTGCTGGCCACCGGCGCGCATCCCCGCATGATCGGCTTCCCCGGAGAGGAACAGTTCCGGGGCCGGGGTGTGGCATACTGCGCCACCTGCGACGGTGAATTCTTTACCGGCAAGGATGTTTTTGTGGTGGGCGGTGGTTTTGCTGCTGCGGAGGAAAGCGTATTTCTCACCAAATATGCCCGCCATGTGACCATCCTGATCCGGGAGGATGACTTCACCTGTGCGCAGGCTGTGGCGGATGCTGCCCGGAATCACGAAAAAATCAGCATCCTGACCAACACCGTGGTGGTGGAGCTTTCCGGCGATACCGCTCCCCGCCGCATCCGGATCCGTAACACGAAAACCGGACAGGAAACCGAGCACCGGGCGGCGGAGGGAGAAACCTTCGGCGTATTCGTCTTTGCTGGTTACTCCCCCTCCACCGATCTCGCCCGGGGTCTGGCAGAACTGGACGAGCAGGGCTACATCCTCACGGATCGCAGCCAGAAAACCTCGGCGGACGGGCTGTATGCCGCCGGAGATGTGTGCGTCAAGCCGCTGCGCCAGGTGGTCACTGCCGTGGGAGACGGCGCTCTGGCTGCCACCCAGCTGGAGCTGCTGTGCGCTGCCATGCAGGCAAAAACAGGGATTCGCCCCCAGCAGCCTGCAGCGCGCAGCACAGCCCCGGAATCTGTTTCCGGCAGCAGCGAACTCATCAGCGAGGAGATGGCTGCGCAGCTTCGCACCCTTTTTGACCGGATGTCCTCTTCCCTGATTCTTCGCCTTTTCCTGGATCAGACCCCCGCCTCCCGGGAACTGCGCGGGTATATGGAGGAGCTGGCAAGCCATACAGATAAACTGACGGTGGAGCTGGCCGAGCCGTCCGGAGCAGAGCACCTGCCCTGTGTACAGGTCTGCCGCGAGGACGGCAGCTGGACCGGGCTTGCTTTCCACGGCGTGCCCGGCGGGCATGAGTTCACCTCCTTCGTTCTGGGCCTGTACAATGCTGCCGGGCCCGGCCAGAGCCTGGACCCGCAGACCGAAGCGGCCATTCAGGCCCTGCAAAAGCCTGTGAAGCTTCAGGTGCTGGTCTCCCTATCCTGCACCATGTGCCCGGAGCTGGTGACCGCTTCTCAGCGTCTGGCTGCGGCTCATTCTCAGGTGACGGCACAGGTATATGACCTGAACCATTTCCCCGATCTGCGGGAGAAATACCAGGTAATGAGCGTTCCCTGCCTGGTAGTCAACGACGGCGAACAAATTCTCTTTGGCAAAAAGAACCTTCCGCAGCTTCTGGAACTGCTGAACTCTTGAAAGCAGCTTGCGCCGCACGGATACCCGTGCGGCGCAAGCTGCTTAGAATGCGTCATTTGAACAGATAAGAGGAGCCGCCATGTCAAAATTCGGAATCATAGAAGACACGCTATTTATTCCTCTGTTGGGCAGAATATACGCCAGTGAACGATACCCGCATATCCTGTACGATAAGAGCGCGCTGAGCCTGAAGCTGCAGCTTCCCCTCACAGAACAACCCCATCAGAGCCAATATACACTGCTTGCTTCCGCCTGCCGGGCAGCCAACATGGACCGTTTTGTCCGAAACTTTTTAACACGCAAATCGGACGGTGCAATCGTTCAACTGGGCTGCGGACTGGAAACAGCCTATTTCCGCTGCGACAACGGGCGGACCCTCTGGTATGCGTTGGATCTGCCCCATGTGATTGACTTCCGAAAAGAACTGCTTGGAGAGCCGGAACGGGAGCACCTTATCGCCGGAGATGCTTTTTCTGAAACATGGATTCATCGGATCCGCACAGAGCTGCCGCACACACCTTTGCTTGTAACCGCAGGCGGATTATTCCATTACTTTGAAGAAACTCAAATTCTGCGTCTGTTTCGGATGCTGGCTGCTTACGGAAATATTGAGCTTGTCTTCGACGCCGTAAGTAGCACCGGGCTTTTGATGATACAGAAAAAATACATGAAACAGGTCGGCCACTCCAATGTGCAGATGTTTTTTTGCGGTGGATACCGCCCAGGAGTTGGCCATCAAAACCGGTTATCGACTTCAGGTCCTTACAGAAGAACCCTTCTATTGCCATATCCCCAGAACCGGGCTGAAATTATCCACACGGCTCAACATGAAGCTTTCTGACCGATTCTCCATGGTAAAAATGATACACCTACAGTTCTAAAGCTTTCCTCAATTGCATACAGAACAGCCCCCGAAGGAAAATCCTTCGGGGGCCGTTCTGCTCTATGGATTCAGTGCTGTGAGAAGAGAAATGGGGAAGATAAATTTAGTTTTCCTTCACGGAAGGCAGGATGGTCTCCACCTCGGCGTGAGGACGGGGGATCACATGAACGGATACCAGCTCGCCCACGCGCTGAGCAGCGGCAGCACCGGCGTCGGTGGCAGCCTTTACAGCGCCCACGTCACCGCGAACCATCACGGTAACCAGACCGCCGCCGATGAATTCCTTGCCGATCAGGGTGACGTTGGCAGCCTTTACCATGGCGTCGGCCGCTTCGATGGAACCTACCAGACCCTTAGTCTCGATCATACCCAGAGCATCGTACTTCATAATAATTTCCTCCTGAAAATTTTATAATGTTTGATTCAGCAAATGTTGTTTATACGATCCGAACAGACGACGCGGAGCCAAGGCCCAGAGCATTCGCCTCTTCGGTATCCACATGACATTCCAGCGCGGATTCGCCGGTCACACGGATTACAGTGTTTTTCAGCACGCCGCCCCGCAGGCCGTCCACCTGCAGGTCCACCCACTGGCCGTCGTGCACGCCGAATTTCTCGGCGTCCTTCGGGTGCATGTGGATGTGGCGCTGGGCGATCATCACGCCCTTTTCGGTTTGCACCGAGCCCTTCGGGCCCACCAGTGTGACGCCCGGGGTGCCGTCCAGATCACCGGACAGGCGGATGGGGGCTTTCACGCCCAACTTGAAGCAGTCGGCTGCCAGGATTTCCACCTGGGTCTGGCTGCGTACCGGGCCAAGGATGCGCACCTTTTCGATCACACCCTTGGGGCCGCAGACGGTGACCGTCTCCTTGCAGGCGTACTGGCCGGGCTGGGAAAGATCCTTCATCTTCTCCAGCGTGTGGCCGGGGCCGAACAGCCGGTCCAGGTCACTTTGGGAAAGGTGCACATGCCGGTTGGAAACACCCACCGGAATCTGCTTCTCTTCCCCGCCGGGAGCTGCCTGCTGCTTCACTGCTTCCATCAGCAGCGCCAGCAGTTCATCGCATTGACTCATTGGTTCGCCGCTCCTTTCCAAATCAGTGATTCATGGAAGCGATCAGGTTCCGGACCAGCTCTGCCAGATGGGCGTCATCGGTGAAGCCCTGAGAAGCGTTTTTCAGCTGCTCCGGGGTGTCGATGCTGGATTCCTGCACCGCTGCGCCGCAGCTGGGGCAGCCCTGCCGCCGCTCGAAGGAGGCCACGATGTCCGCGGGGCTGAAGTCCAGCGGACGCTGGCCGCAGCATTCCGCCGCGGGAGCTGCGGTGCGGCCCAGATCGGGGTGGCAGAAGGACTTGTCATCCTGCAGCAGGGTGGCGCAGTTCTTCAGACCGTAGGCCACCTTCTTCACGTTGATCAGATTCAGGGGGCTCACGTTCTCGGATACCGAGCTGCCGCCGCAGGTGCCGCAGCCCAGAGTGAAGGCCACGTTCAGGCCGGTGCTGATGCCGGTGCCGCCCATGCTGCCGCCGGTGTTCACCAGAATGCGGGAAGCAGGCTTCACCGCGAACTTGCGGACGATGTCCTCGTTCTGGGTGTGCAGGCTCATGGTATGGCCGATGCCGTTCTGCAGCAGCTGCATGCTCAGCTCGCAGGCCTGCTTCCAATCCTCCACGGTGTAGAAGGCCAGCACAGTGGTCAGCTTCTCGTAAGAGAGGGGGTAGCCCTCGCCCACGCCGTCCTGCTCGCCGATCAGCACCCGGGTGCCCATGGGAATGGAGATGCCCGCGGCCTGTGCGATCACGTCCGGGGTACGGCCCACGAACTTGGCGTTCATGGCGTGGCCGTTCTTGAACAGCAGGCGGCAGACCTTTTCGGTCTCCTCGCGGGCCATGAAGTAAGCGCCCTGGCGCTTCAGCTCATCCACCACCTGCTGACGGTTGCAGGTCTCGCAGATGATGGACTGCTCGGAGGCACAAATGGTGCCGTTGTCGAAGGTCTTGCTGGCCATGATGGCATCCACAGCGGCCTTCACATCTGCCGAGCGCTCGATGTAGGCGGGAGAGTTGCCCGCGCCCACGCCGATGGCGGGCTTGCCTGCGCTGTAAGCGGCCTTTACCATGCCGGGGCCACCAGTGGCGATGATGAGTGCAACCTCCTTGCAGTGCATCAGCTCATTGGTGGCTGCCATGGTGGGCATGGACACACAGCCGATGATGCCTTCCGGAGCGCCTGCCTTGATGGCGGCTTCGCGCATGACCTCGGCGGCCTTCAGGGTGCATTTTGCAGCTGAGGGATGGGGCGAGAACACGATGGCGTTGCCCGCCTTGATGGCGATCATGGACTTGTAGATCACGGTGGAGGTGGGGTTGGTGGAAGGCACGATGCCCATGATCAGGCCGGCCGGAGCCGCAACCTCCAGAATCTTCTTTTCCGGGTCCTCAGAGATGATGCCCACGGTCTTCATGTCCTTGATGTCCTCGTACAGCAGTACCGAGGCGGCGTGGTTTTTGTAGGCCTTGTCCAGCGCTTTGCCGAAGCCGGTCTCCTCCACTGCCATCTTGCCCAGACAGGCGGCGTGCTCACGCGCGGCCTCCACCATGCTCTTCAGAATCCGATCGATCTGCTCGCTGGTGTATCCCGCCATCTGCTTTGCGGCGGCGGCACCCTTGCGGGCCAGATCTCTGGCCTCCTGGATGGAGCGCAGATCCAGATCAAACTGTTCCATTGTTTTATCCTTTCCCTGGTTCTTTGCCCAGTCGTTTTATTGCGCCGTTTGTTCCGCGGCCTGCCGGTCATACCAGCGTTCAAATTCCTTGAGCAGGCGGGAGCGGTTTGCCTTGGAGATCGCTCTGCCCGCAATTTCAAATTCCGGATAGCTCCTTGCCAGATAGCGGAGCTTTACCACCGAGCAGCTGCCCAGCACTTCCATCAGGCGGGCGGTTCCCTCCTGCCGGAACAGTGCGTCGCACCATTCCCGGCTGATCTGACCCACCGCCTGCTTTTGTGCGGGCTGTTCGGGCTGCTCCGGTTCCTGCTCCGGCTCCTGAGTCTGCTCAGGCTCCTGCGGCAGAGGTTCCTCGCCGCCCTCATCAGACGGCTCTTCCGGAATCTCTTTTGGTTTCGCCGCTTTTTCCTCCGGCGGGCGGAAGAGCAGCTCCACGTCCTGCTGGGGGCGGGCGATCACATGCTGTGTGACCAGAAGCCCGTCGCCCAGCCGTTCAGCGGCGGCAGCGCCCGCGTCCACGGCGGCCTTGACCGCCGCCACGTCGCCGGTGACCGAGATGGTCACCAGTCCGCCGCCCACCTTGGTACGATCCAGAAGGGTCACATCCGCCGCCTTGAGCATGGCGTCCGCCGCTTCAATGGAGGCCAGCAGCCCTCTGGTTTCGATCATTCCCAGTGCCTGCATGCGCGCCCCTCCTTACAGAAGGTCCGCCCAGTTCGCCGGGTAGGTGGCGTAGAACACCCGGGCCTTGTCCGGCGAGCCCCAGGTTACCTTGGAGCCGGGGGGAACGAACAGCACGTCGCCCGCATGGGCGGTGTAGGTGGTGCCATCGATGGTCACCGTGAGGGTGCCCTCGATCACATAGTCGATCTCCTCGTAGGTGAGCTCCCAGTCAAAGCTGGAGTTCTCGATCACCAGAAAGCCCGCGCTGATATGGGACTCGTCCTTGTTCACCAGCTCCTGGAAATAGGCAGTGGCATTGGGGTTGCCGGTGTCGAACACGTCCATTTTCACGGTGTTGCCGCGAACGACCTTCAGGCCGTTGGAATGCCGCTGCTCCTGGAAGGGCTTTGTGTTCAAAAGGCCTTCCAGCATGCCCTTTTCCATGAGCACCTTCAGCACCTGATAGATTTTTTCGCTGTCCAGCTCGGGGCCGCAGCAGGCCGGAGCCGGGGCGCATTCCGGTTCCTTGTCCGCGAATGTGACGCCCAGTGCCTCGGCGGCATCCCGAGCCGAGGGGGTCACGATGGCCCCCGGCGTTACCACGCAAACGGTCTTGCCCGCCTGCTTCAGCGCTTCCACATCCGCCGCGCAAATCAGCTGCTTCATAGTTTCACGTCCTCTCTTGACCGCGCTTTCGGTCATTCCTCAAAGTCGCAGTCCTCGTCGATAATTCCGACCACCGCCGCGTCGGCGGGGATCTCGTCGTCGCCCAGCATCCGCCGGGCGGAGGAACCGGTAGCCACGATCACCCGGTCGCCGATTCCGGCGCCGATGGTATCGATGACCACCATCCGCTCCCCGGCCCGTGTGCCGCCGATTACCTGAGCAAGGAGGAGCTTGTAGCCGTTCAGGCCGTCCGCCTTGCGGGTGGCCCAGATGTTTCCGGTGAGTCTTGCGGTTACCATTCCATCTGCCCCTCCTTTTCTCTTCGTTTGATTTCCTCCAGCGCCGCTTCCACCGAAGCGGTGTCGCCGAAGATTGCAAGTAAGATCATATTCTGCGGGCAGCTGCCGCGGATGTCCTCCACGGTCACGCCCACCGCCTTTTCGGCCACATCGGCGGCGCAGACCATCTCGATCAGCCGCCCCTGTACCAGGCCGATGGCATCCACCTGCTCCAGCTTATTCGCCTGCCCCGAGCCCTTGCGGCGGGAGAGAATCTCCAGCGTGCCCGGGCTGGGGGATTTGATGATTCGACACTCCATGGCGCTCACTCCATTTCCTGATCGGTGCAGCTCATGGCGATTCCCAGCGGGGTGACGAACATGGGGTTGCGGGGCTTGTAGGTGGGAATGCCGGTTTTCTTTTCGATGATGGACTCGATGCCGGTGAGGCAGCAGGTGCCGCCCACCAGATACAGGCCCTGAACGTCGTAGCCTTCCACCTGACGGCTGATGATGGCTGCCACCTTCTCGATCACCGGCTTCAGGACCGGCAGGATCTCGCTGTGGTGCTCCGGCTGGCGCTTGTATTTTTCCGCGTCGTCGAATTCCATCTTGTAGGCGCCCGACAACACCAGCGAAAAGTGGGTGCCTCCGGTGGCCTCGTCGTCCACCCGGATCACCTTGCCGTCCTTCAGGATGGAGATGCCGGTGGTGCCGCCGCCGATGTCCACCACGGCGCCGTTTTTGATCTTCAGCACCTGGTTTGCGGCGGTGGGCTCGTCCAGCAGGGCGGTGATCTCGAAACCTGCGCCCTGCACCACGTTCTTGATGGCGCCGCCGTCCAGACTGTCGGTGCCGGGAGGGATGGCGGCTGCGGCGTAGATGAGCTCGGTGCCCAGCTTTTCCTCCAGCTCCTCCTTCATCTCCCGCACCAGCCGGATGGCTCCGATGTAGTCCACCACCATGCCGTCCCGAACAACATCTGCATACCGGTATGCGCCTGCCACCGGCCGGCGGTTTTCATCCAGAACCGCCAGCACCACGCAGGCGGTTCCCAGATCCACGCCGGTATAGTAAACGGAAGAGGGCGTTTTCACCGGCTTTTTGATCACCTGTTCAAATTCCTGAACCAGGCGGTCGCATTCTGCAAATGTTACTTCTTCTGGCATACGGTTCCTCCAAATGAATGGCAGATCATCTGAGACAATCGGTTAATAATACAATGGGCCGGCAGCTTCTTTTCCTCCGGCAGGTGAGCTTCCAGGCGGCGCAGGCCGCAGCGAAGCAGATGCAGTCTGACCAGCGTTTTTCCGCCGGGGGTCTGGGCGTGGAAGCCGGTGACTTCAAAGCAGTCCTCCATCCACTGGCCGCAGTTTTCCGGGCCGATGCCGGTGCACCGGGGGCAGAGAGCCAGCCACTCGGCCTGCTCGACCGGTTCTTCCCCAGCCAGCCGGGCCAGCCTGCGTTCCAGATCAAAGACCTGGCCCGCTGCAAGCACGTCCCGATCCATCAGGTCCAGGCCCGCCTGCAAAAATTCCGCCTGTAATTCTTTCAGATCCAGCTGCCAGTCCGCTTTGGGCGCATCGCTGTTTTCCGCGCTTTGGGCGGTGGGCTTCTCTATGGGATTGGCTGGGGGAGCGGCCGGCTTTTTGGGGCCGTCCGCTTCCAGCCGGATGCCCCGGTCGGTCAGAAACTGCCGGGCTCCGGGGGTAAGGCGGGTGCCCGGTTCCGGTGTGTAGCTGGTAAAGGGTTCCGCACGGTAGCGGTTGCGCAGGTCCTGCTCGGTGATGAATTTCATACCGAACCCCCTTTACAGAGTTCCTTGTAAAGGTCTTCCAGTTCACAGGGTTCCGGTACCCGAGGATTGGTCTCAGTGCAGCCGTCCTGCATGGCCTTCTGGGCCATGACCGGCACCTGCTCCAGAAACGCTTCCTTCTCCACCCGGCAATCGGTCACATAGAAGGGCTCGTTGATCCGCTTCATCAGGTTCCGGATCTGCCGGAGCAGGTTGTGTACCGCCGCTTTGGGGGTCGCGCCGCCGATGCCCAGCATCTGGGCGATCTGGGCGTACCGCAGCAGCGCCCGGCTTTCGTCCTTGTAATCCAGCGCCGCATTGTAGGCGACCACATGGGGCAGCAGCAATGCGTTGCTTCTGCCGTGGGGGATGTGGAACGCCGCGCCCAGTGCGTGGGCCATGCTGTGGCAGATGCCCAGCGATGCGTTGCTGAAGGCGATGCCTGCCAGGCAGGATGCGTTGTGCATGTGTTCCCGGGCTTCCATGTCCGATCCGTCGGCCACGGCCCGTTCCAGATACTGCCACACCAGCCCGATCGCCTTTTCGGCGCAGGCGTCGGTGAAGTCATCCGCCTTAGTGGACACATAGGCTTCCAGCGCGTGGGTGAGCACGTCCATGCCGGTGTCGGCGGTGATGGACGGGGGCACCGATGCGGTGAGCGCCGGATCCAGAAAAGCTGCGTCCGGCACCATGGCCTGATCCCGCAGCGCATATTTCACCTGGGCCTGGGTGTCCGAGATGACCGCGAAGGAGGTCACCTCACTGCCGGTGCCGCTGGTGGTGGGCACCGCGGCCAGCATGGGCCGTGCACCGCCGTTCATGGCTCCGTACAGCTGACCGGCTGCCTTGGCGGTGTCGATGGCCGAACCGCCGCCCAGTGCCACAATGCCATCAGGCCCGAACTTCTTCATGCCCTGAATGGCGGCGGTGACCACCTCAATGGACGGGTCCGGCACCACATCCGAGAAGATCTCGGTCTCGGTGCCCGCTTCGTGCAGGATCGAGGCAAGCTCCTCTGCCCGGCCGCATTTTTTCATAAAGGGGTCGCAGATGATGTAAGCCCGCTTCATGCCAAGGCCCTTGATCTCCTCCAGCGAGGACTGGCCCATGTGGATGCGGGTACTCATGAGAAAATGTGCCATCCTCTTTCCCCTCCTTTCCTTATTGTGTTTGCCCCGGTTCATTCTTCGGGGCATTGGGTTTCATTGACGGGCGGCATGTGCGGTGCAAGTGTTCTTAAAAACGCCTGCACGCTTTCCGCCTTGCGGATGCTCAGGAGCAGCACCGGCTCCTTTACGCCCGCTTCCAGCAGCTGCCGCCGTGCGCTTTCCGGGTTTGCATCGGGCAGATCACAGCGGGTCACCACGCCGATCACCGGCACTCGGAAGGCCTTTGCAAAGGCGGGCGGATAGGCCCGCTTTTTTCCGGCTGCATCCGCCGCCATCACCACACAGCAGGCATCCTGCGCAGCGGCGATGAGGTGCTTGTGCATCCAGGGGCTTTCCAGATAAGCGCCCGGTGTATCCAGCGTTTTCTCCCGATACACCATGTTGGGCACCCGGCGTATTGCCATCTCCCTGCCTTCCAGCAGGGCGGCCAGTGTGGTCTTGCCGCTTTTCTGCGGCCCGATGAGCATGATCCGTTTTCTTCTCACGTCCGGGTCACCTTCGCAGCGGCAAAGCCCAGTACACGTTCCAGCGTGTCGGTCACAGCGGACAGCGCCGTGTCCACGCTTTCCACGTCGCCGGTGATCACCACCGAACCGGTGAACCGGTCCAGAAAACCGATCTCCACATCCGACGCTTTCGCGGCGATGTCGGCGGCGATCATGGCGGTTTCGAAGGGCGACAGGGTCAGGATGCCGATGGCTCCCTTGCCTTCGATGCCCAGGCATTCGTAGATTTCCGGCACAGGGGATGCGATCACATGGGCGATGGTCACCTGCTTGCCGGGAACCGATTCCTCGATCACCCGGCTGGCCGGGATGGGCGTTTCGTTCATGGTTTCGCCTCCTCAGTGCCGGACCACGGTGACCGGGAAGTTCCATTCCTTCATCCAGCCCTCGATCCGGTCCAGA
This sequence comes from Gemmiger sp. An87, assembly GCF_002159185.1. Lineage (GTDB taxonomy): Bacteria > Bacillota > Clostridia > Oscillospirales > Ruminococcaceae > Allofournierella. The sequence goes on along the minus strand of NZ_NFHD01000013.1, from coordinate 80,657 downwards.
TCCTCCTTGCTCAGGCTGGGGTCACCCTCGATGGGATAGGGCTTGTCCAGCTGGGCGTATTTGCCCACGCCCATTTTGTGGTAGGGCAGTAGGTCCACACCTTTGAAGTTGGGGTCGTCCCGGAAGGGCAGCAGGAACTGGATCACCTGATTGATCTCTTCCCTGCTGTCGTTGATGCCCTTCAGCATGGGCATGCGAACTTTCACGTTGTAGCGGCGCTTGAGCAGCTCCTTCAGGTTCTGCAGAATCTGCTCGTTGCCGATACCGGTGAGCTCGTTGTGCCGTTTGGGATCCATGTGCTTGATGTCGAACAGGAACAAATCCACATATTCGGCAATCTGCAGCAGCTTGTCGGTCTTGATGTGACCGCAGGTCTCGATGGCGGTGTTGATGCCCTCGGCCTTGCATTCCATCAGCAGATCCCGGGCGGCCTCGGTCTGGGCGGTGCATTCGCCGCCGCCCAGCGTCACGCCGCCGCCGGACATGCTGTAAAACGCTGCGTCCTCCTGCACGATCTCCAGCAGCTCGGACACCGTCTTCACCTGGCCGGTGATCTCCAGCGCTGCCTGAGGGCAGACCTGGATGCACTTGCGGCAGCCGGTGCAGTCGATGTCCCGCCGGACTTCATGCTTGCCCGTCTCTTTCGAGATGGTGTGGATGCCCACCGGGCAGGCCTGCACGCAGAGGCCGCAGTCCACGCATGATTTTTTCTTGAACATGACCTGCACCTTGCGCTCCAGGCCTTCGGGGTTCGCACACCACTTGCAGCGCAGCGGGCAGCCCTTGAAAAAGACGATCGTCCGGATGCCGGGGCCATCGTACATATTGTATTTCTGCACATTGAAGATCAGAGCTTTTCGTTCCATTTGGCTTCGTTCTCCTAACCACGGTCCGGTTTGATCCGTTGTAGTAGCCGGGGCCCAGCGGGCCCCGGCCCTGTTTTAAATGAATTAGAAATGGTTCAGCATGGTGCGGCTGATGATCTCGTCCTGCACGTCCTTGCACAGCTCCACGAAGAAGGCGCTGTAACCGGCCACGCGAACGATCAGGTCGCGGTACTGTTCGGGATGCTTCTGGGCCTCGATCAGAGTCTCGTTGTCCAGATAGTTGAACTGCATCTCGCCGTTGCCGAACATGCAGGCGGTACGCAGCAGAGTGATCAGGCTCTCCTCGCCTTCCGGGGTATCCAGCAGACCGGCCATGATCTTGAAGTTGTGAACCATGCCGATGTTCATGCTGTCGTTGGACATCTTGGACACCGACTTGATGATGGCGGTGGGGCCCTTGAAGTCCGCGCCCTGGCTGGGGCTGATGCCGTCGGACAGAGGCATCCAGGCGTGACGGCCGTTGGCGGACGCGCCGGTCATCTGACCGAAGGGAGTGTTGTTGGAGATGGACAGGGTGCCGTGGCTCAGGATGGAGTACAGGGTCTTGTACTTTCTGTGCTCGTGCTCGGTGAAGTTCACCAGATCGGCGGCAATATCGTCGGCGTAGTCGTCGTCGTTGCCGTACTTGGGAGCGTTCAGGCAGTCGGTGCGGATCTGCTCGTAGCCCTGGAAGTCGGCCTTCAGAGCCTCGTTCAGCTGCTCCAGCGTGTACTTCTTCTCGTCAAAGACCAGCTTCTTGATGGCGGCCATGGAGTCGGCGTAGGTAGCAAGACCCGACCATACCACACCGGGGCCGAAGTTGTACATGGCGCCGCCGGAGGATACGTCCTTGCCCTTCTCCATGCAGCCCTCGTACATGATGGACATGAGGGGCTTCGGAGCCAGCTCGCGGTGTACGCGCTGGGAGATGACGGTGGCCACGCTGGTCCACTTGGTGATGTACTTGATCTCTTCCTTGACGGCGGCCTCGAACTCCTCGTAGGTCTTGAAGCGGCTCAGATCGCCCATATCGGGGCAAACCTGCTTGCCGTACCACAGGGGCACGCCATGGTTGAGCACCAGCTCGATGCAGATGGGCCACTGGGTGTAGGCAGTGGAGGTCCACTGGTACAGGCGGCCGGCCTTCTGGGGCTCCACGCAGCCCATCAGACAGTAGTCACGGGCATCCTCGATGGAAACTCCCTTGGCCAGCATCATCTTGATGTGGGTGTCGTCGAAGTGGCAGGCGGGGAAGCCCATGCCGGAACGAACCACGTCCACGATCTTTTTCAGGTACTTGCGGGGAGACTTGTTGTGGATGCGGCAGGCCAGAGAAGGCTGGTAGATCTTCACATGGCGAACGGCGTCCATCAGCAGGTAGGTCAGGTCATTGGTGGCGTCGCGGCCCTCACGGGTCACACCGCCCACGCACATGTTCACGAAGGGCTGATAACCGGCGAAGAACTTGGAGCCGCCCTCGCTGGTGATCCACATCATCTCGGACATCTTGATCAGCATGCAGCCGGCCAGCTCGAAGGCCTCGAAGTCGTTCATGCGGCCGGACTCGATGTCCGCCTTGTAGAAGGGGTACATGTACTGGTCCACGCGGCCGATGGACATACCGGTCTGGTTCTCCTCCACCACCAGCAGGGACTCGATGGTCCACACGGCCTGGATGGCTTCCCAGAAGGTTTCGGGCTTGTGGGCGGGAACGCGGGCGTTCACCTCAGAAATCTTGTACAGCTCCGCCTTACGCTTGGGATCAGTCTCCTTCTCGGCCAGCTCGCGGGCGTACTCAGACATTCTGCGGGCGTAGATCATGACGCCCTCGGTGGTGTCGATGATGGACTTGTAGAAGTAGATTTTCTCGATGTCCTCGGGGTTCTCGTAGTGCAGCTGGCTCAGGTGCTCCTTGGCCAAGTTCTGGATATCCAGCATGCCCTTCTTCATCAGGATCACGTCGTAGCCGGGGTTGGAGTCACCACCGCCGTTCAGAGCGTGGTAGGAGCAGTCGGACACGAAGGACTCGCCGGACATCTCCCACACACCGGCCTCACGGTACTGGTCTTCACAGTACTCGTCCACGGATTTGCCCTTCCAGAAGGGGAACAGCTCTTCGCGCATGATGCGCTTGTCCTCTTCGGAAATGTAGAAGGGGTCCTGAGGGCGGGTGCCGATGGTGTCGATCTCGTCCACCATCCAGCGCCAGGCGATATCCGGGGAGAAGGCGCCGGCGCGGGGGGCGCCGCAGGGAGCGCCAACGATCAGCTCGTTGTCCTGAATGACCAGAGGAGCGGTCTCGCAGCAGTAGCGGAAGCACTTGGCGCGCAGCTCGATCTTGGGCATGCCGGGGTTCTCGGCCGCGATCTTGGTGATGGCGCGGGCCCGGTAGGTGGTGATGGAGGGCTTCTGCTTCAGGTAGTTCTCCTTCAGCAGCTTCAGGCGGCGGGTCATGCCGTCGGGAATGCCGGTGCCCTCAGCGGGGTATTCCGCCGCGCAGCCGCAGCTCTCGGCGGGAGCCTCTTCCCGGGTGATTTCCTGGGAAACGGACTCAAACATCTTCATCAGCGACGCCTTTTCCTCCGGCGTCATATTCTTTGCAGCTTCTGCAAGCTTGTTGGAAAATTCTCGAATATCCAAAATCAGTGTCCTCTCTTTCTTGTGGAGTTACTGGTTCGAGGAAAAGCCGCGCATTCCGAACGCTGCCTTTCTGCGATAGATCAGATTCATGGGGGAAATGTTATCCGCCGTGATGCCCTGGCCTGCGCTCACGCTGCCCAGGATCACCGTGGGAAACAGCCGGGTGGTAACGCCCGCTGCGCCCATCACGGCCGGGGTGTTGATGAGCACCCGGCCCACCGGCTTTTTCAGTGCGAACTGCCGGATCACCTCCGGGTCGCGGGAGTGAATGGTGAGGGTGTTGCCCTTGCTGCCGTTCACCAGAAGCTCGATGCACTTCTCACAGGCGTGGGTCCAGTCCTCTTCAATGTAGAAGGCCATCACCGGGCAGAGCAGCCCGTTGGCGTAGGGGTTGTAATCGGTGATGTAGGCCTGCTGTGAAACCAGCACCCGAGTGCCCTCCGGCACCGCGAAGCCCGCCTTTGCCGCCAGCCAGCAGGCCGACTTGCCAATGTAGGCGGTGTCGGCTCCGGCATTGCAATGGGGATGCAGCCCCAGCAGATTCGTGAGCTGCTTCTGCTCCTCCGCGGTCATGAAGTAGGCGCCCTGGCGTTTCAGCTGCGCTGTGGAAGCCTCGGCAATCTGCCGGTCCGCCACCACATACTGTTCTCCGCCCGGGCCCATGCCGTTGTTGAAGCTTCGGCTGGCCACGATATCCGCCGCCGCCTTTTCCAGGTCAGCGGTCTTCTCGATGAAGGCGGGGCCGGGGGCGATGCCGCCGTACAGCACCGGTTTGCCGATGGCCGCGGCCTCCTCCAGCAGGCTGCACCGTCCCATGTTCAGGATCAGTGCCGCGTGGGGGTGGCGGAACATGGCCAGCGCACCCTCCCGGGCGGCTGTCTCCGCGCAGGCCAGCGCCCCTTTGGGCAGGCCGGCTTCCTCCGCGCTCTGGGCCAGAACGGCTGCGGTCTGTGCCGTAACACCGGCCGCTGCGGGATGCGGGGCGAACACCACCGCATTCCCGGCCTTAACCGCCGCCACCGCCGCGCAGAGCACCGCGGCCACCGGGCTGATGGACGGCACCGCCGCCGCGATTACGCCCATGGGTACGCCGATCTCCAACAGGCCATTTTTCTCGTCCTGCTCCAGAACGCCCACGCACTTCATACCGGCGAGGCTTTTTTCCATGCCCTCTGCCAGCATCCGGCACAGGCGCAGCTCGTCGGCTTCACAGCCGCGGCCCGTCTCCTGCACCGACTGCCGAACAAGGGCTTCCAGGCGGGGCCGGATGCCCCGCAGCATCTGTTCTGTGATCCGGTCCAGCTGGTGTTGTTCGAAAAGAGCCAGTGTTTTTTTCGCCTGTGCCGCATCCTCCATCAGGACGCGGGCTTCCTGGACCGCTTTCAGATCTTTGTCGATGGATCTCATTTCACTGCTCCTTCATGCCCTTTCGGTTTATTCCTGCGGCAGCAGGTCATCGGGCAGACTGTAGCGGGCTACGATCTTGCTCAGATCCGGGTGCGGGCGGGGGATGACCACCGAGCTGTAAACGTCGGCGTCCATGGCCTTTACCGCCTTCACGCCCGCGTCCACTGCGGTGCGGCAGGCGCCCACATCGCCCTGTACCACCACGGAGATGTAGCCGGAGGCCACATTCTCATAGCCGATCAGGTCCACATCCGCGGCCTTGCACATGGCATCTGCCGCCTCCAGGGCGAAGACCAGGCCGAAGGTCTCGATCAATCCAATGGCTTCGTATCTTTCCATAGTCGTTCCTCTCGTGCAATCGTTGATGGTCGGTCAGGCGTCGATGTCGTGAGCCGACACGATCGCGCCCACTGCCTTGATGGGCCGGGGCATCACGTTCTTGGCGGTCAGCTTGCCGATGGCGGCAGCCGCCTCAGCGCCGGCCTCCACCGCGGAACGAACCGCGGCCACATCGCCCTTGACCATGATGGTCACCAGGGTGGAGCCCACGTTCTCGTAAGAGATCAGCTCCACATCCGCCGCCTTCAGCATCTTGTCGGCAGCTTCCAGAGCGGGAACCAGGCCCAAGGTCTCCACCAGGCCCAATGCTTCTTCACCGTAATATCTCATGCAGGGTTCCTCCTGTTTTACTTGTTGCGGTATTTTGCGGGAACATATTTTTCCACCGCGGAACGGCCATCGTCATTGATGGCGAACCGGAGAGACAGCTCGTCCTGATCGTCCAGCTCATAGCGGATCAGGCTGCACAGCCCGTTCGCTTCCAGCGACATCACATGATCCAGATAAGCGTCCTTGGTAAACTGGCGCTCCTTGCCGTAAAGGGGGCGCATGGCCTCCATGATCTCGTTCACATCTGCGTTTTCCACGCTGCTCAGATAGTTGAGCACCGCCATTCGTGCAGGCAACAGCATGTTACGCCTCCCCTTTCTTGAAAAAGTCCAGCGGGTTCATGGTCACCAGGATCGCACCGAAGATGATCACAACGGAACCCACAACAATGGTCAGAGTGACGGGCTGGTTCAGGAACAGGATGCAGAACAGAACACCCCAGAACGCATAGGTCACATTTAGGCTCATACCGATGGCGCAGCCCACAGTGGCGTTGGATTTGTACCACAGCAGGAAGGAAGCGCCCGCGCTCAGGCCAGCAATGGCCAGCCACAGAACCGGCATACCGGCGCTCAGGGTGCCGCCCAGCAGACCCAGGCCGCCAACCAGAGGCACGATGATGACCAGATCAACCAGACCGGAGAACAGTTCGCGGATGTTGGTGGCAACGTCGGTGTCGATCATGGCGCCGCCGTAGCTGGAGAGCATGCCTTCCAGGCCCCAGCAGATGGCCGCGATCAGTGCGCAGATGATGCCCAGAGTGAAGTTGGGGCTGCCTTCCGGCTTGACCCAGTTAATGATGATCGCACCGCTCACGCAGATGATCATGCCGGCGACCACCCGCTTGGTGGGCCGCTGCTTCAGGAAGATCCAGGCGAACAGAGCACCGAACAGGCCGCAGGTGGCGGAGATGGGAATGGCGTAGGCACCGGCCAGCGCCAGACCAACCAGATAAGCGCCGTTGGCGATGGGACCGCCCAGCAGCGCGCCCAGAACCATCATCTTGCCGGGGAAGGTGTTGATGGTGCGGCCGATCTCAGCCAGACGGCCCTTCTTGGCGTTGTAGATGGTGAGCCAGATTCCGGCGAAAAGGTCGTTCAGACCGGAGCAGACATAGGGCGCTGCCAGGATGCCCACTGCGCTGACCAGAGGCTCGTAGTAGCCGGCCACCAGCACCAGAGTGGTGTAGATGCCATAGGTCAGGCCGGACAGGGCGCCGGTGGTCAGGCCGGTGATCCGGAACTTTTTGTTCACCTGTTTCATTTTCGCATCTGCCAGAGATGCTCTTGCCGTGTTGGCGCTATGGTTCATAGTGGTTCTCTCCTTTGATCATTCGCTGGCCTTTCCCGAGGTGGGCAGAATGGTCTCGACCTCACCGTGGGGGCGGGGGATCACATGCACGGATACCAGCTCGCCTACCCGCTGGGCAGCTGCGGCGCCCGCGTCGGTGGCGGCTTTTACCGCGCCCACATCGCCGCGTACCAGAACGGTGATCAGGCCGCCGCCTACGCGCTCCTTGCCGATCAGGGTAACGTTGGCCGCCTTTACCATGGCGTCGGCTGCTTCGATCGATGCGATGAGACCTTTGGTCTCGATCATGCCCAATGCGTCGTACTTCATGTTTGGATCTCCTTTTGCTTTTCGTGGAATTTGGCGGCGGCCGTTCGTGGGGCAATCTGCATAGTTTTTTGGAACCGGCCGTCGCCTTTCTGTGGATTCAGTATACCGCTTGCCCATTGATGGAAGGTCAAGGGGGAATTGAGTAAATAATTAACCACTCATTTTTGGGCACTTTGTCAGAGAGTTTTGTGCAATTTATCACAATCTCAGCTGCTCCTTTCGTGCATCCTGCAAAATCGCCTTTTTTAAACAAAAAAAGCGGGCCGAAAAACGGTCCGCTCAGTTTTCCCCCTTAGGGAAAGGTTATCCTTTTCTTTCTGCCCGGTGCATGCTCCCGGGATCAGCCTTCTTCCAGAGGAATAATCAGCTCGGTAACGAATTCCTCCCGGTTGCGGGTGGTCCAATAGTCCACCACATACCGCTCAAAAACCCGCTGCCCCAGCTTGACACCCTTGGCTTTGGCCCATTCCACCAGCTTTGTGTAGCTTTCCTCAATGCGCTCCAGCGGGCCCACATGATACAGCGTGGCCGCCATAAAGCCGCCGAACCGGGTTTCGTTGGTGCCGCAGGCGCAGCGATGGATGGGCTTCTGCATGATTCGTGCCCGGGTGGCATGACCCTCCATCTTGTCCTTCCAGGAGTCAAACTCCAGAATCACCGGGCCGGAAATCTCGTTTTTCACCGAGTCCAGATAATTCACCCAGGGAATGTTGATGATGGAATCCATGTAATGGTATTCAAACTCCTGCTCCAGGCAGCACATATCCTCGGCCGCCACATAGCGCATGCCCACCTCCTGGGCCTTGTTCAGGCGAACCGCCTTGGCCTCTTGAATCAGCTCATACCATTCCTTCACCGCGATGTAGCTGTTGTGGATGGCATGCTCCTGTTCCCACAGCTCGTTGATTTTGTTGTGGAAGCTGCCTTCCACAACATAGTAGTTATCGCCGTTCACCAGCCCCTGCATCTCTTCCAGCCGGAAGCCCATCTGCTTATAATACTTCACAATGGGGATGGAGAGAATCGTGTCCAGACTATAATACCGGTAACCGCTTTCGCTGATCTTATCCGGCGCGATCATGCCGATTTTATCGTAAAAACGCAGAGCCTTTGCGGAAACGTTGCAAAGCTTGCTCACTTCACCGATGGTGTACAACTGTTCTTTCGCCATAAGTCCGTCTCCTTTCTTGTTCGGACAGGAGCGTTGTGCTCAGGGTCTGCCTGTGCACGCCTGGGCGGCGCAGGCATTTTCAGCATCCTCCAGGCTCCGGTAGCCGTAGCCCCGGGCCATGCAGGTCATGTTCTGTTCCACCAGGTTTTTTCCCTGCGACAACAGTTCCAGCACCATCTGTGCATAAAGGCGCAGCGTCTCGTCGGAATAGGTGCCCAGTTCTCCCCGCAGATAGGTCTCGCTGGAAACGTTCCAGGGCCCATCCTGCTCGGAAGAGAGGTTCCGGCCTCTGCCCATCAGATGGGGGCAGCGCCGCTCCACCTCACGGGTCCAGCGCATCATAATGGAAATCAGCAGCTCCTGCAGCTGCAGCCGCTCCGCGCTCCGTTCGGGCAGACGGTCCGCCAGCCGGGCATACTGCTGTGGTGCGGTGTGCTCCATCATGCGGGCGTATTTTTCGGTGAGCAGATTCCAGCCCTCTTCCCCTGCCCGCTTCAGATCCTGCTGGTAGCTGGCCAGCACCTCCTCGGCCCAGGGGGTGAACTGGCTGGTACGCATGAGCACAAAGGTGTCCCGGTCATCCTGACAGGACGCGCGTCCGCCCTCGTTCTGCACCTGCTGAAACTGCCGCCATTCCTCGTCCACAATGGCTGCGATCCGGGCGGCTTTTTTCGACGGCATCGAAGCGCACTCCTTCTCTGCCCCGTCGTTTTGAAGCATCTGCTGCATTCGCTGTAAAACCTCCCGTTTGTGATATTCCAAAAATGTATCTTCCGCATTTGCAAGGCCCTGCCGCTTCAGCTCGGCCGCAATGCAGGCGCACACCGCCTCGATGGTCTCCTCTGCCTGCCCGTCGGCGGCAGGGCGCTCCATCAACCGGTGCAGCAGAGGAATCAGGCTTCCTGCATGCTCCAGCCGCTCCATTCCGCGGGCGCGCCACTTGTAAAAAGGCATGTATGTTTCATCCAGCAGATAGGCCGTTTCCTGTGCGGCGGACACAAATTCCGCCAGGCAGGCGTACATCATATCCGCATCCTGCCGTTTTTTTGCCCGGGGGTAATTGTACTGCCCCGCCTGTGCCATCCGGCCCAGAGCCTGCCCCAGACGACAGAGCCGCACCGGCTCGGGATATCTGGCAAATTCCTCCCGCCGCCGGGTAAACTCCCCCAGCGGGTCCTCAAATACCTGACCATTCACTGCTGATGCAAGCCGCTCGGTGGGAATGGCATTCCAGGTCATGATATCCTGCCACGAATCCGCCTTCGGCGCATGGGTATGCCCGGTGAACCGGCGGAAGAATTCGTCGATCTCCATCACGCCCACCCGGTTTGTGCCCTCCGGGGTGACGTTTCGGGCGGGAGCGCCCGGCCACCGGGCCGCCAGCGCCTGATAATCCGCCTGCAGCCGGCTACCGATGGCCTGATAATCCTCTCTGGTCAGCCACAGGCAGAAGCCCGGGCCAAAATCGTGATCCGCCGAAAAGGCATCGTCAAAGCCCAGACACTCCGAGCCTTCGCCCACCAGCCCCGCCGCAATACGGCCTGCATATTCCGGGTATTTCTGCCGCAGCATGGGCCTGCCCGCCTGTTCGTAAAACTCCCGGGCCAGCTCCATTCCGGTTTTGTTTTTCACCGCATTCCGCCGAGCGATCAGGTCCTCTGCCGCAGCCAGGTTCCGCCGGGTGGTCTGCCAGTCATCGTTCCGGCCATAGGTTCGCTCAATCAGGCTCAGTGCACGGCGAAACAGCTCCGCCGACCTTTCCGGCTCTCCCTGATGGAAGTGCAGCTCCGCCAGCGCGCAAAGTGCCGCCGGATAATGGGGATCGTCCCCGCCGGGCAGCTGCTCAAACAGGCGTACCGCCCGCTCCAGACACCGGTGCGCCTGGTCGGGCTGGCCCATCCGGGTGTACATTCCGCCCAGATTGGAAAGCGAAATTGCCAACTCCGCCTGTGCATCCGGATTTTGTTCCATCCGCTCCACGGCTTTCCGGACGTACTCCGCCGCCTGTTCCAGCCGGCCTGTGGCCGCATAGAGTAAACTCATATTATTATAAAGAGTAGCCAGACGGTAATCCTCCGCCGGAAGCTGGGTTTCCAGAATGGCCTGTGCCTTTTGATAGACCTTCTCCGCCTGGTCGTTTTCTCCTGCCGCCCGCAGGCCGGTGGCCGCATTCAGCAGGGTGGTGCCGTGGTTTACCGTTCCCTCCAGCCCCATGGAACGAATCAACGCCAGCGCCTGTTCAGCGGCTTTGGCACAGTCCGCATGACGGCTGACGGAACGGTAGTAGCCCATTAATTCATTCAACAAAATCAGGGCCGTGCCCTCATCGTGCCGACCCAACGCGTCATTAATCCCATCACATAAATAGGATTCTATGTCAGAGAACTGCTTTTTCTGATACAGTTCATCCAATTTTTTCATAAATTCCGTGATTTGAAACACTTGCAAGACCCCTCCGATATTTTGTGTCTTCTGGTGTATCTCGTCGCAGAATTGCCCATTCACTTTATAGCAAATCACCGGTGCATTTGCAAGCGTTTGCACATGACGGAGCATATTTTTGAGAGAAGTCACAAAAATAGGGCGTTTCTTTTGTGGGTTTGGCTTGGCGTTTTTGGGGGAAGTTTTGCAAAGCACAACTTTTTTCGAGGAATCTGTGGGAATCGCAACAAATTTTCCCGCTGGATTCTGCTATACTGAATACAATCAACTCTCGGGAAAGCAGGTGTTTCTTTTATGCAAGGCAACGAATCCACCCTTTTGTTTCACGCCCTGTGTTATGAGCAGGGTCATGAGCGCCGAACGCAACACATATTAAAGGTATACGCTCTGGCAAAGCTGCTGGGTGAAGCGGAAGGCCTTGATGAGGAACAACGCCAGCTTTTGCAGGCCGCTGCCATTTTGCACGACATCCCCATCCGCTACTGTAAGGAGCATTTCAGCGGCGATGCCTGCCAGCAGAATCAGCAGCGGGAGGCGCCTCATCTGGTGCGCAGCTTTCTGGACCAGGCAGGTTATTGCCCGGGAAGTGTTGCCCCTGTTCTGAATTTGGTGCTGCGGCATCACGATTACAGCAGTCCACGCGACAGACTGTTGCAGCTGCTAATCGAGGCAGACCTGATCGTAAATTGCTATGAAAACCGGCCGGACGCGGAGCGGGAGAAAATGATCTGCAGCCTTTTTGAAACAGCCTGCGGCAAACAGCTGCTGGAGCTGTGCCTGCATCCGAATCCTGTTTCAAACTCCAAGGAGGATTACCATGAAAAAGCCTAAAATTACATTGACACTGGTGGATCAGAAAGGAACCAGGGGCTGCCATCATGGCCACCGGATCGGCGACTCTTTTGATTTTGATACCGAACGGGGCAAGCTGTGCCCCATGGCCATGCATGTGGCCTTTCCTTACATTGACATTCTTCGTTACGGCGGCACTCTGCCCGCCCAACCGGATGGCTCCATCCTGTTCTGCTGCCCGGATGTGGATGTGATCAATGTGTTCCGCATTCAAGTGGAGGATGGCTGAGCATTATGCAAACAGGCCGGATGCAAACCTTTTCCTGTGGTTTTGCACCCGGCCTGTTTTTATCCACCCCTGCCGGAATTCCGGCATTTACGGCCCCCCTCAAATATGGTATAACCAATGAGGAACGCCCGATGGCGGGCGTATGTGTGAGGAGGGGTATTTTCCATGATCCAACTGATTGTAAGTGACATTGACGGCACGCTGCTGCCCTATGGGCAAAAGCAGCTGGATCCGTCCATTTTTTCGCTCATTCATCGTCTTTCTCAGCAGGGAATCCGATTCTGCCCTGCTTCCGGGCGGCAGTTTCATTCGCTGCGAAAACTGTTCGGCCCGGTGCAGGATGAGCTGTGCTATCTGTGTGAAAACGGGGCAATCCTGTATGGTTCCGGCACCGAGGAAGCCGCCCCGATTCTGGGCAGGACGGTGATGGAGCACACCCCCGCCATGGGCCTGATTCAGGATATTCTTGCGCTGGAAGGCTGCGAGGTTCTGATTTCCGGCGCAAACTGCAGCTACCTGTACCAATGCGACGACTCCTTTGTAGCCCGCATGCGGGACGGCACCGGCAATCATGTGCGGGTGGTGCGTTCTCTGGAAGAAATTAAGGAGGACATCATCAAGATCTCCGCCTACTGCCCGGCGGGCGCCGCTGTGCCGGAAAAGGCTCTGGGCGGAAAATGGCCCGGTATATTCCGTATGGCTGTGGCCGGGGCCGAGTGGCTGGACTTCACGCTGGCGGACAAAGGCATCGGCCTGCGGCAGCTGTGCGGTGCACTGGGCATCCCGTTGGAAAATACACTGGCCTTTGGCGACAACTGGAACGATCTGCCCATGCTGGAAGCTGCCGGGCACCCCTATCTGATGGCCAGCGCCGATCCCCGGCTGGCAGAAAAGCTGCCCCGCCAGTGCACCAGTGTGCCCGCAGTTCTGGAACATCTGTTGGAAACCGGCTGTCTTTTAGAATGCTGATTATTCCGGGAACGGAATCTCCTCGCCGGGGATTCCGTTCTGGAAATCTTCCTTGCTTACCATTGCATACACATTGTGGTAGCTCACTTCCCCCACCAGTCCATAAGCGGCCTGACCTTCCAGCGGCCGCTCGTCGGTGCGCACCTTATAAAGCAGCTCATCGCCAAAATCCGCCAGAATATCGTAGCCGCTTTCCCGGGTGGGATAATAATACACCCCTGTGGACTCGCCGGTTTCCGGGTTCAGCAGAAGATTCATGGAACCCTTTTCCGAACTGCTCATGGACAGAGCAAACTGATCATCGTAAAGAAGGGCCAGACCATAAACGGTCTCCTCTCCGCTCAGCTGCGGCAGTGGAAATTCCTTTTTCTGACCAGTGAGCAGGTTCTCCCAGCTCAGACGGCCCGCTGCAATGTCATAGGTACAGAAATAGTCTCCCTGCACGGTACAGTAAAGACCGGTCTCATCAAATTCCGGCCCAAGCAGGTTGGTCTGGCCCTGTTCCAATGTGGGATTTTCCCTTGCCAGATCCACTTTGTAATATTGACGGCCTTCTTCGTCACTCTTCAGAAAAATCAGCGATGTGCCGGCCGCGCCCATCAGGCTTGCGCTTTCTTTGCCGCCCGGTTCCAACTGCAAGGAAAACAGACGCTCCCGTTCCCCGGTCTGCGGATCAAAGATTTCCATGCAGGTCTCACTGTTGCCGTTCTCATCCACCCTGCTGATCTGCAAAAGCAGCCGGTCACCATAGCCGTACAGCATTCCGCTAAAGCACTCGCCGTTCTCCAGCTCCAGAACGATTTCCCGGTTTGTTCCATCCGGATCCATCCGCATCAGGTACGGACCCTGACTTTCAATGGGCGTACACTGGGCTGCATACAGATAACCGTTAAAAAAGAACAACTGGTAACCGTAGCGTCCCTCTTCCAAAGGCAGATAGGAATTGCAGCTCTCGGAATCGTGGGTACAATTCGGCGTAGCGCACAAATAGGTTTCCTGCCGGGTGGCTGCATCCACATAAAGAAGGTTACAGCTGCCCAATCGAACAGAACACACCTCATACAGCCCCTCCGGAGAAGCTGCCGTATCCCCAAGCATGTCATAGTTGGCAATGTGGGTGATGGGCGTATCGTTCGCCGGGTGCACCACCATTTCTGTGCCGGACGGCTGGCTGCCACAGGCCACAAGCATGGCAGCAAGCGCCAGCGGTGAAACAATCTTTGCAAGGGTGGAACGATTCATACTGCACCTCCATGGGAGTTTGATCTGCTTTCAGGATAGCGCAGCCGTTTGCACAAAATCCATCACCGTATTGTATCGAAACTGCAAACATCAAAAAGGCAGGCCCTCAAATCTTTGAGGGTCTGCCTTTTTTGTTTTACTCTGCGGTTACAGGGGCAAATCCGAAGAATATCTGCATGCGGAATTCGGTTTCCTTCAGGGCATATTCGTCGGCCAGCACCGGCCCGCAACTGTTGGAGCCGATGCCGCTGTTCTTGTAGTCCAGGCACAGCTCCACTTCATCACTCTTTTTCAGTTCAAAGTTATGGGCGGTGGAGGTCAGCAGCTCCTGTGGATAATGGGACGCCCGGAAGCTGAAGGGCTGATCCCCGGCAGCCCACAGAGCCGCATCGGCGCAGCGCAGCCGCATCTGCTCACAGCCCACATGGCTGCCGTGCTCCTGGGGCTTAATATAGTCCACATATTCGTCGTTGACTGTGCCCGCAAAATGGCCGAACCAGCAGGCATTCTTTTTGTCCAGATAGCTTTCCTGCGGGCCGTAGCCAGTATAGTCCAGCTGCTCGAAACCGGCAGGCAGCATCATGCGCACGCCGAACCGAGGCAGGAAGGGGAACACTTCATCCCGCTTGCCTTCCAGCTTCAAGGCAATAGTTCCGTCGGCGCCAATTCGCCAAACAGCGGTGCAGCGCAGGAAGGGCTGCCGGATGGAGGCTGCAAACACCAGCTCGCAGCGGATGGCCGTCCCCTCTTCCGCAAGAACCTGGCAGTCGGCCACCCGCACCTGGGCGCGGTCATAACCCGCCTGCTCCCAGACGCGGCGGATTTTTCGGTCGTTATCGGTGGGGGCGCGCCACACATTGAAGCCCATGGGTCCGGCCAGCCGCTCGGCTCCATTCCACACAAGGCTCTTGAAGCAGCCGGTGAACCGATCCAGCACATAGGCAAAGCTTTCGCCGCTTATCCGGATTTCCTCATCGGTCTCCTCTACTGCCAGCGCGGCAGGCCGCAGAACAAGCTCCCGTTTCTCGGCCTGTCGCAGGGTGAGCTGATCGAAGCCCAGCTCATCGCCCGCTTTCACGAAATCCGCATCGGTGCGGGCCAGATACACCAGCCGCAGATCCACCCGGCCGGGCTGCGGAGGCAGCACACAGGGCAGCGGCATGCAGGCGGTGCCGCGGGCAGGGATGGCGGGCAGTTCTCCTCTGCCCTGCTCCACCACTACGCCGTCCAGCTGCAACTCCCAGCGATATTCCGCCAGCTGGCTCACCTCGGCAAAATCCAGGGTGCTTCGCAGCTGAAGCTCGCCGTCATTCAGACATGCGCGCACCGGCCGCCAGACATTTTTCAGTTCTTTTAAACCGGTGTGGGGAATCCGGTCCGGCGAAACCAGACCGTCCACGCAGAAGTTGATATCGTGGGGGAATTCACCGCTGTCGCCGCCATAGAGGAACTTGCGCCGGCCATCTGCCGTGACGCCGCCGTCCACCGCGTGGTCACACCATTCCCACACAAAGCCGCCCAGCACGCCGGGCTCTTCCAGGAACAGCTTCTCGTAGTCCTCCAGATCACCGGGACCGTTGCCCATGGCATGACAGTACTCCACCAGCAGGAAGGGCTTGGTGTTGGCCGGATTCGCCAGCCATTCGCGCACAAAGGCAGGTTCATTGTACATCCGGCTGTAAAGGTCGAACATGCTGGTGTCGTTGATATGGCCGCCGGTCTGGTGCCAGGAGCCCTCGTAGTGCATCAGGCGGGTGGGGTCATAGTCCCGGCCCCAGATACCCGCCTTTTCAAACCCGGGCCCGTGGCCGGACTCGTTGCCCAGCGACCAGATGATCACCGCCGGGCTGTTTTTGTCCCGAATGATGCAGCGCTGCACCCGGTCCAGAATCAGCGGCTCGAACTCCTTGCTCTGGGCGATCAGGCCGAAGGTGGTCTCGTCACCGCCGCCGAACACCTCGGTCACACCATGGCATTCAATGTCCGATTCGTCGATCATGTAAAATCCGTAGCGGTCGCACATCTGCACAAACCAGGGTGCATTTGGATAGTGGCTGCTGCGGATAGCGTTCACGTTGTGCTGCTTCATCAAAGCCAGATCCTTGAAGGCCTGCTCGTAGCTGATGGTAAAGCCGGTTACCGGGTCGGAATCATGCCGGTTTACACCCTTCAGACGCAGGGGCTTGCCGTTCAGCAGCACCTGGCGGCCCTTTGTGGTAATATCCCGCACACCCACCGGCTGGCAGATCACTTCGGCTTCGGTGCGCAGCAGCAGCTGATACAGCTCCGGCGTTTCGGCCGTCCAGAAGTGGGGCTGTTCCAGATGGATGGTGAACTCAGTGGCCGCTTCGCCCTGACAGACGAGGCTGCCCTGCGGGTCATACAGCTCCCACTCCAGCTCTCCTTCCCCGCCGTTCCATTCCACGCCCACCTGGATCACCGCGCGGGTGTAGTTCTCCCGGCCCCAGGTGCGCACGCCGAAGTCCCGGATATACTGCCGGGGCCGCACCAGCAGGTACACGTCCCGGAAGATACCGGACATGCGGAATTTGTCCTGACATTCCAGATAAGTACCCACACTCCATTTCATCACCAGCACCGCCAGCAGGTTTTCGCCCTCCACCAGATAGGGGGTCACATCAAACTCACTGGTGGAGTGGCTCACCTGACTGTAGCCCACCCGGCGGCCGTTTACCCATACATAGAAAAAGCTGTCCACACCTTCAAAATTCAGATAGACCTGCTGGCTGAGCATGGCGGCATCCACCGTGAAATGGGTGCGGTAAGCCCCGCAGGGATTTTGATGGGGCACAAAGGGAGGGTCAAACGGGATGGGGTAACGCACATTGCTGTACTGATTCTGATCCAGGCCTTGCGTCTGCCAGCAGGAAGGCACCGACATCTGCGGGTAGCCGCTGGCATCGAACTCCGGCTGGCAGAACTCCTCCGGTACGGCGCTGATTTTATCATAAAGCTGCATCTGCCAGGTTCCGTTCAGCAAAACGAAGCGCTCCGAGCTTTCTCTCATCGCCTGCACCGGATTCTGACCCGGTGCAAAGGGAATGTAGTACGCCCGATTGGGCATAACGCCTTCATGGGGACGGGTCCAGTCTTCAAATTCATGGCGGTGTCTCATAGGATTCCTCCTGTTTTTATTCGGTGCAGCCGCACCGGCACAAGGAGCCGGGGCAGACTCTGCCCCGGCCTCTATTTTACTATTATATATATATATCAGCGGTACAGCGGGCCATAGTGCTTGCAGGCGGCGAAGTCTGCGGCCTCGGTGTCCTTGGTACCGAAGGCAGCCCAGGCATGCGGCCGATAGATCTTCTCCTCCGGCAGATTGTGCAGCGACACGGGAATACGCAGCATGGAGGCCAGAGTAATCAGGTCCGCACCCACATGGCCGTAAACGGTCACGCCATGGTTTGCGCCCCAGTTGGCCATCACGCTGTACACATCGGTGAACGCGCCCTTGCCGGTGAGGCGGGGCACGAACCAGGTGGTGGGCCAGGTGCGGTCGGTGCGCAGATCGATGGGGGTGTGCACATCGTCCGGCAGATTGGCGGTCCAGCCCTCGGCCAGCTGCAGCACGGGGCCCACACCCTCCACGATGTTTACACGCAGCAGGGTAACGGGCATCTCGGCAGCGCAGCGGAAGTGGCTGGAAAATCCGCCGCCCCGGAAGTACTCATAGTTGGCGCGGCACCAATCGGTGGCCTCCAGACAGGCGGCCATATCCTGCTCGGTCATTCGCCAGAAGGGCTTCATCACATGCTCGCCCTTTTCGTTGGTAGCAGCACCGGAGCCGTCCAGCGCAGTGGCACCGGAGTTGATCAGGTGGATAAAGCCGTCCTTGGCCACACCCTCGGGCTTGTGGCCGGTGACCCGCTCGCAGGCCTCCGGGCTCCAGTAGGTGCGCACGTCATGGAAACAGGGGGCGGTACCGGTGACCAGGGTGCCCAGCATCATGGCCACGCCGTTCAGGGTATCGTTCTCGGTGGCGAAGGGGGTGGGCTGCTTGGGGCCGTTCCAGTCGAAGGTGGAGGCCATGATCGCCTCGGAGAAATCCGCGTTGGGCAGCCAGTCGGTCCAGTTGCGCTGGCCCTGGAAGCCACCGGCAACCGCATTTTTACCCAGTGCTTCCTCGTGCCAGCCCATCTCGGCCAGCTTGGGATTGCCGTACAGGATATCCCGCATGACCATGGTCATCTTGGTCACGAACTCCCAGTCCTTGTCTGCGGGCACCACCTTGGATTTGGTGATGACCTCGGGCAGGTTCTTACCCGCATTGCAGTCAAAGCCTTCCTTGCAGTTGGCCTTCACCCAGGCCAGCGCCCGGTCGTACTCCTCGTGGTCGTAGATTTCCAACGTGATGCGGCGGATGATCTCGGTCATGTCCACCCACTCGGCCCGGATGCCCAGATACTTCTGGAACATGGAAGCGTCGCAATAGCTGCCGGCGATGCCCATGGCCACACCGCCCAGGTTCACATAGGCCTTGTTCTTCATCCAGCCAACGGCCACCGCACAGCGGGCAAACCGCAGGATCTTTTCGGCCACATCGGCAGGAACACTGGTATCGGTGGCATCCTGTACATCATGGCCGTAGATGGAGAAGGCAGGCAGGCCCTTCTGGGCATGAGCGGCCAGCACCGCGGCCAGGTATACCGCGCCAGGGCGCTCGGTGCCGTTGAAGCCCCAGACCGCCTTGATGGTACAGGGGTCCATGTCGAAGGTCTCGCTGCCGTAGCACCAGCAGGGAGTCACAGTGAGGGTGGCCACCACGTTTTCGGTGGTGAATTTATCGGCGCAGGCGGCCGCTTCGGCGCCGCCGCCGATGGTGGAGTCCGCGATCACGCACTGGACTGGAGTGCCGTCCGGGTAACGCAGGTTTTCTTCGATCAGGGTCTTGGCGTTCTTGGCCATGGTCATGGTCTGAACTTCCAGGTTTTCCCGCACGCCGCCCCAGCGGCCGTCGATGGTGGGACGAATACCGATTTTCGGATAAAGCATATTCTTGTTCCTCCGTTCAGGATTCTTTCAAGATGGTTTTGTAACGTTCAAAGGCGCTGTTCCAGAGAGCTGTATCCTCCGGCTGATACCGCTGCACCGGCTCGGTGCGGGCAATGAGGGCCCGGCCCTCGTCCAGATTTTTCAGTTCACCTAGAGCCACAAGCTGGATGAGAATATTGCCCAGCGCGGTGGCTTCAATGGGCCCAGTGATCACCGGCAGGCCGATGCTGTTGGCCGTCATCTGGCAGAGAAGCTGGGCCTGTGCTCCGCCGCCCATGATGTGCAGGGCAGTGAAGCTCTGGCCGGTGGAACGGCTCAGCTGCTCCAGCGCGAAGCGGTACTTGAGGGCAAGGCTCTGGTACACGCAGCACATCACCTGCCCCACCGTCTCCGGCACCGGCTGACCGGTGCGGCGGCAGAATTCCCGCACCCGGGCGGGGATATCGCCGGGTGGGGTAAATTCGGGCGCGTCCGGGTCGATAAAGCTTTGCAGCGGCTCAGCCTCCAGGGCCATCTGCGCCAGCTGGGCGAAGGAGTAATCCATTCCCTCCCGCTGCCACTGACGGCGGCTTTCCTGAATGAGCCACAGGCCGATGATGTTTTTCAGATAGTTCACCTTGCCGTTGGCTCCCCGCTCGTTGGAGAGGGCCAGCTCCCGGCTTTGCTCAGTGAGCACCGGCTCGTCCAGCTCGCAGCCGATCAGGCTCCAGGTACCACAGGAGAGAAAGGCCGCGCCGGGCTGCGGGTCAGGCATAGCCGCCACCGCGCACTGGGTATCGTGCCCGGCCACCGCGATGACCTTGGCACCCTTGTACTCTCCCACCACGCTGCCGCTGGGCACCAGCGGAGCCAGCAGCTGCTCGGGGATATTGAATGCCTCCAGCACTGGCTTGCTCCAGCCGCCGCTCTTGGCATCCAGCATCTGGCTGGTGGAGGCGATGGTAGTCTCGCAGACTTCGCTCCCGCACAAGGCATGGGCAAACAGGTCCGGCATGAAGAGCAGCCGCTTTGCCTGTTTCAGCAGCTCCGACTGCTCTTGTTGCAGCGCCAGCAGCTGGAACAGGGTGTTAATGGCCATAATCTGGCTGCCAGTGGCCCCGTAGAGCTCCGCCTGCGGCATGATTTTCTCGGCCTGCTCCAGCATACCGGCGGTGCGGCCGTCCCGGTAATGAACCGGGTCCTCCAGGAGCCTGCCGCCTTCGTCCAGCAGGCCGAAGTCCACGCCCCAGGTGTCGAAGCCGATGCTGTCGAACTCGCCTGCTTTTTCAATGCCCTTGTACACGTTTTCCATCAGGTCGGCAAAATCCCAGCGAAAATGGCCGTCCGCCTGTCGGGGTCGGTTTTCAAAACGGTGCACTTCCCGGTAAGTCAGTGCTCCCTCGCTGTATTGTGCCAGGATGGCCCGCCCGCTGGATGCGCCGAAATCAAAGGCCAGAACTCGTTTCATGGGCGTTTCCTTTCCCGGTCAGCGCAGGCCGTTGTCGAATTTCTTGTAGCCGGGGTGACGGCCGGTGACCTGATAGAAGCCGCGCAGGTCGATCAGCTTCTGGATGTTCTCCCGGCTGATGTCGATGCTGCCACCCAGAATCACCGCGTTGATGGTGATCTTAGCCCACAGCTCCAGGCTTTCCATCCGGTAGAAGGCGGTGATGATGTCGCTGCCCACCGCCAGCGCGCCGTGGTTCTCCAGCAGCATCACATCATGCTCTTCCAGATAGGGCTCGATGGCATCCGGCACCTCGGTGGTGCTGGGAGTGCCATAAGGGGTCAGAGGTACGCTGCCGATCACCGCCACGTCCTCGATCATGTTGTACATATCCATCGCCTTGTGGGCCACGGCAAAGCCGGTGGCACCGGGAGGATGGGCATGGATCACGCTCCAGATATCCGGGCGCTTTTCATAGCAGCGCAGATGCATCTTGATCTCGCTGGAGGGGCGCAGACCCTCGGCGCCTTCCAGCACCTCGCCCTTCGCGTTGATGCGGATGAGCTTTTCCGGGGTGATGAAGCTCTTGCTCATGCCGGTGGGGGTGCACAGGAAGGTGCCGTCCTCCAGGCGGGCGGACACGTTGCCGTCGTTGGCGGCGACCCAGCCCAGCTGCCACATCTTGTGGCAGACATCGCAAATCTGTTCTTTCAAAGCCTGCAATTCCATTGTTTTTGCCTCGTTTCTTCTTTCTATAAATAGGATGGTTATTTCTGATATTTGGGGCTGCTCTCGTAAACCGGCTTGCCCTCAGAGTAGATGCCGGGGCGGCGCATCTGGCCGAAGCCGGTCACCGCTTCCCTGCTGCCGTCCATGGCCGGGTCTGCGTAGGTGTAGTACCAGTTCTGCAACTGGCTCAGCAGCTGCTCCCGGATGGGAGCGTATTCCGGGTTGTCCACCAGGTTTTCCTTCTCGCCCGGGTCCGTGGTCAGGTGATACAGCTCGTGGGGGCCATAGGGATACCGGTGGACGTATTTCCATTCCTGATTGCGGATCATCCGGCTGTTGCCGTACTCGTCCAGAATCACCACATGGTTGTCGGTATCCTCGCCCTGTTCCAGCACGTTGGCAAAGCTGTGGCCCGGCAGATCCTCCGGAAGCTGCGCGCCCAGATCCAGCAGTTCGTTCAGGGTCTGGATGATATCGTAATGGCTGCACATACTGGGGGTCACCCGGTCCGCCAGGATATGGCCCGGCCAGCGGGCAATGAAGGGAACCTTCACGGCCGTATCGAACAGGTTGAACGGGAAGGTGCCGTTGCCCTTGCCCCAGATGCCGTGATGGCCCATGTTCATGCCGTTGTCGGCGGTGAAGATCACCAGGGTGTCCTCCGCGATGCCCAGCTGGTCCAGCTTATCCAAAAGACGGCCCACACCGGCGTCCATGGCGCTTACTGCCGCGTAGTAGCCCCGCAGCAGCCGCTTGCGCTCCTCGCCGGTACCGCCGGGAGCGGTGGGAATGCGGTTCGGATGAAGAGGTTCATCCGGCGTTGCGGTGAATTCACAATCCCGATACAGATCGATGTACTCCGCCGGGTGCTGGTCCTCATCCCAGGGATCGTGAGGTGCGGTGTAATGCACGCTCACATAGAAGGGGTTTTCCTGCCCGGCGAAGGCGTCCAGGTAATCCAGCGCGTGCTCGGTGATCAGGTCGGTGATGTAGCGGCTTTCAAAATGCAGTTTCCCATCCTCGATCACGTCCGCCTGATTGTAAAGGCAGCCGCCCCGGCCGATGGTGTACCAATGGGAGAAGCCATGCTGGGGCTGCATGCTGTCGCCCAGATGCCACTTACCCGCCAGTGCACAGGTGTAGCCGTTCTGTGCCAGCAAATCCGGATAGGTGGTGATCCCCTGCAGATACTGGATGGGCACATCCTCGCTGGCAAAATAGGGGTGATCCGCATGCTCGCCCAGGGCCTTTTTATCCAGGCTGCCGCTGCGAATCCAGTCGTGCACGCCGTGCTGGGAAGGGATGCGGCCGGTGAGGATGGAAGCGCGGGCCGGGCTGCACACCGGGGAGGCGCAGAAGAAGTTGTCGAACCGGGTGCCCTGGGCGGCCAGCCGGTCCAGATTGGGAGTTTGGATATCCGCATTGCCTGCGCAGTGCATGGCCCAGGCGCCCTGGTCATCGGTGAGAACAAACAGAAGATTGGGTCTTTTTTTCATGAAATTCTGCCTCATTTCAAAAAGAAGCCGGCAGCCCCTGCTTCGGGGCTGCCGGCCTTTTCTCTGCGTGCGCTGGCTCGGCTGTGCCTCGCCAGCCCGGATGCAAACATGTTTATTTTGCGGACTTGAAGGTGGTCAGCTGGTTCTCGACCTCTTTCATCAGATCGTCCACACCGTTGGCCTGCATGGCCTCCAGGAACTTGGGAATGTACTCAGCGGGGTCCACGGAACCGGTCTCCAGAGAGGGGGTGTACTCGGAGATCACGTTGGTGAGGGCCGCAACCTGAGTTTCCACAGGAACCGCGTCAAAGGTGAATCCGTTGTTGGGAGAGATCACAGCGGAGTCGTTGTACTCCTGGAACAGCTGCTCGATGTTATCGGGGTAGCTGATGTCCCACTTCTGGTTGAAGGGAGTGCCGAACTGCCAGCCGTAGGTGTAGTCGTAGCCGTTGTCGGTCAGGGTGCCGCCCATGGTCTTGTCCACCTGGTTGTCGCCCACTGCGGTGTAATGCTCGCCCTCGATGCCGTGGCGGATCAGGGTGCCCACGTATTCATCGGTGTTCAGCAGGTTGATGAACTCCAGAGCCTTGTCGGGGTGCTCGCTGGCGGAAGAGATGGCCAGCAGGCCGCCCATGGCGCTGCGGGTCTCAAACAGGGGGTCCATCAGAGCAACGAAGCCAACGCCGTGGCCGCTGGAAGCGCTCATGGATTCAGAGGTGCCGGGAGCGTACTGGATGAAGTAGGAGAACAGCGCGCCATTGTTGAAGTCGTTGTCACGGTTGGCGATGTCGCTGTCGTAGTTCACGGGGTCGCCGCCCAGGTAACCAGCCTTGTTCCAGCCGCGAACGGTCTGACAGTAGTTCATGTACTCTTCGCTGGCGTACTGGTTGAATACGGTCTGGCTGGCCACATCCTGGAAGTTGCCGAACTCCGGCACAGCAGCAGCGGCAGGCAGCTTGGGGTTGCCGGTCAGAGACTCGTAAGGAGCAGCCATGGGCCAGGCGTTGGTCAGGCCGGAAACGCCCACCACGTTCTTGCCTTCGGCCTTGGACTTCTCCGCCACGACCTCCAGCACCTTGGTGTAATCCTCCAGGGTCTTGACGGTGCTCATGTCGATGCCATAGGCTTCAGCCATATCGCTGTTGTACACGATACCGCCCTGCCAGCCCATCTCCTTATAGGAGGGCACACCGTAAATGGAACCGTTTACCTTAACGGCATCCCAAACCGCCTCGGGAATGAACTCGTAGGTTTCCTTGGCGTACTGGGGCAGCAGCTCAGTGATATCCATAAAGGCATCCTTGCCGGTAAACTGCAGGTAATCGGTGGTCCAGTTGGAGGTGAAGCAGATGTCGAAGTACTCGCCTGCGTTGATCAGGTTGGGCATCTTCTCCTTGTAGTCCGGGTTGGCGATGACCTTGTAGTCAATCTCCACGCCAATCTTTTCGCGGGTGTACTCGTTCAGCTTGGCAATCACCTTTTCGGTATCCGCCGCAACGGGGTTGATGGACATGTACCAGGTCAGGGTGGTCACATCATCGCCGCCGGAAGCCGCGCTGCCGGAAGCGGAGCCTGCACCGCCGCAGCCGGTCAGAAGACCGGCAGTCATGGCTGCGGTCATGGCCAGCGCCGCAGCACGCTTGGAGATGTTCTTCATAATATTCCTCCTTGAAAATTGTTTCTATCAACGCACTTTCCTGTTTGGAAAACGCGGTCGTTCCATATTTTATTGCGATTTTGTCAGCCCTTTACGCCGCCCACGGTCAGGCCCTTTACGAAGTATTTCTGGAAGAAGGGGTAAGCCAGCAGGATGGGCAGCACCACCAGAACGGTGAGTGCCATACGGCCGCTGTCGGTGGGAGCATTGGCTGCCATTTCGGCGTATTCCAGGGCGTTGGCCGAAGACTGCTTCATGAATTCCAGGCTGTTCTGCATGCTCCACAGCAAAGTCTGCACCGGGTACTTTTTCTGATCCACAATGTACAGCATACCGAGGAACCAGTCGTTCCAGTAGGCGATGGTGGTGAACATGCCGATGGTGGCAAGACCGGGCTTGGACAGGGGCAGCACGATGCTGAAGAAGGTTTTGAACTCGCCTGCGCCGTCGATGCGTGCGGCTTCGATGATCTCCAGCGGGATGCTCTTATAGAAGGTGCGGAGCACGATCACATAGAACGCATTCAGCGACATGGGAAGAATCAGCGCCCACACACTGTCGCCCAGACCCAGCATCTGGGTGTTCACCATGTAGGTGGCCACGATGCCGCCGTTGAACAGCATGGTGAAGAGCATGAGCAGAGTGAACAGCCGGTTGTAGGCGTAGTCGCTGCGGCTGAGCACATAAGCGAACATGGCGGTGATGGCCAGGCTGAACAGGGTGCCCACCACGGTCACGAAAATGGTGATGCCGTAGGAGCGGATCAGCTGATCGCCCAGTTTAAAGAAGAAGCGGTAGGCGTCCAGGCTCCATTCACTGGGGAAAAAGCTGTAGCCATTCTGGAAGATGCTTTGTTCGCTGCTGAAGGACACAACGACCACCAGTGCCAGAGGCAGCACACAGGCCAGAGACCAGAGCAGAAACACCACATTCAGTACTGCATTTGTCTTTTGGGAGATGCGGTTGATGGACAGATCATCGCTCGGCATCTCCGGTACTTTTTTAAAAAGTTTCATCGGTTGCTTTCCTCCCTTAGACCGTTAGAAGAGGGCGCTGTCCGGCTCGATGCGGCGCACCACCAGGTTGGCGCCCACTACCATCACAAAGCCCACGATGGACTGGTACAGGCTTGCGGCTGCCGCCATGCCCACGTTGCCGGTTTCCTTCAGAGCCCGGTATACGTAGGTGTCGATGACCTGTGTGGCCGGGTACAGGGGGCCGGAGTTGCGGGGCAGCTGGAAGAACAAACCGAAGTCCGCGTAGAAGATGCGGCCGATGGCCAGGATGGTAAGTACGATCATCATGGGCTTCAGGCAGGGCAGCGTGATCCGCTTGATCTGCTGCCATTTGGTTGCGCCGTCGATGATGGCTGCCTCGTAGTAGTCGTTGGAGATACCGGTCAGGCTGCTGATGTACATGACCGTGGAGTAGCCGATGGTCTTCCAGATCTGGAAGAAGGTGAGAATGAAGGGCCATTTGCCCGGCTCGGAGTACCAGTCCACACCCTGGAAGCCGAAATAGGCCAGAAGGTGGTTAAACAGGCCATCGTCCACGCTGAACAGCGAGAAAGCCATGAAGGAGACAACCACCCAGGACAGGAAGTAAGGTGCCATAAAGATGGTCTGGTAAACCTTTGCCCGCCGTTTGCGAAGCAGCTCGCTGAGGCCGATTGCCATGGCCACTGCCAGGATCAGGTCCATCAGGATGAACAGCACGTTGTAGCAGATGGTGTTGCGGGTGATGACCCAGGCATCGGAGGTCTGGAACAGGAACTGGAAGTTATTCAGCCCCACCCAGTCGCTGCCGAAGATGCCCTTACGAACACTGAATCGCTTGAAGGCCAGCAGCAGGCCGGACATGGGCAGATATCGGAACAGGAACATCACGATCAGCGCAGGCAGCGCCATCAGCGTGAGCGGAAGATTCTTTTTGAAGGTTTTTAAAAAGCCAGCCTTGTTGTACGCTCCGCCTGCGTACTTTGCCGATTGTTTCATTGCATTTCCTCCTTACAGCGCGGTGGCCGTTTTTCCGTCTGCCTTAATTATAAACGCCCCTCTGTTCGCCAACAACGATACTAATTTTAAGTGGGGTGCACTTTTTTTAGGCACAGCCGGTTCCACAAGAAAAGCTTCCTTTCTGATATATTTTTTTGCAACATCTACAACCATACAGACAAAAAGTGTGCTATACTGGAGAACAGTTCTTTTGTATTCGTTCCCCTTCTTGTGTGAAAGGAGCACCTGTTTTATGAAGATCATTCTTGTGGACGATGACCGCATGGCCCTGGACGGAATCTCCCGCATGTTGCATTGGGACCGTTTCAACGGCCAGCTCATGGGCTGCGCCACCAGCGGCGACGAAGCAGTAGCCCTGCTGGAGGAGCATCATCCGGATGTGGTCATTTCCGACATCCGCATGCCCGGTATGGACGGTCTGGATCTTGCCCGGTATTTATATGAGCATTGCCCGAACACCCGCATGATCCTGATCAGCGGCCATGGCGAGTTTGAATACGCTCAACGGGCCTTGCAATATCAGGTGACCGATTATATTCTGAAGCCCATCACCCGGGCAAAGCTGAACAGCCTGGAGGAACGGCTGGCAGCAATCAACGCCGAGCTCACTGCGGATGTGCCGCCCTGGTACGCCTGCGACGAAGCCCTGCGCACTCAGGTAAGCCAGGCGCTCCATAAAGGAGATATGGCAGCCATGGGCGAACTGCTCATCAGCAACGATGTGTTCCGCTCCCTCTCCGACCGGCGGGACGTGCTGGGCATCCAGCTGCTGAATTACCTCTTCTTATATCAGGAGGAGCTGGGCAAGGATCGGGCAAGCCTGGATGCCATGCGCCAGAAAGCCATGGAGGAATACTGGAAGCTTACCACCCAGCAGGAACGCCTGGCCTACCTGGCCGCTCAGTATTACGATCTGATGGAATACGCGGAAAACCGTAAAAGCGAATATGCAAACCCCATCGTCTCCTATTGCCTGCAGGCCATTCAGGACAACTACTCCGACTCCAACTTTAACATCTCCAATCTGGCGGATACACTGCACCTTTCCCTCTCGTACCTGAGCACGGTTTTCAAAAACGCCACAGGTCAGAACATCAGCAACTATCTTTCCGCCCGGCGGCTGGAGCGGGCCCAGGCCCTTTTGCGAGACGCCTCCATCCCCATCAAGGATGTGTGCTTCTCTTCCGGCTACGATGACCCCCGCTATTTTGCCAAGTTCTTTAAAAAGCACACCGGCATGACCCCCAGCGAGTTCCGTAATCTGTATGCGGGATGTCCCAGTACCGCCAGCGGGGAGGCCGCGCCATGAGCATCAAAAAACGGACCTTTTTGATTGTCTGCTGCATTATCTCGGCCATTCTGCTGACTCTGAACGGCGCAACCTATCTGCTGTTCCGGTACTCCATCGCCCGGCAGCTGATCACTTCCCAGGAGGCGGTGATCGAAGCCAACGTGCGGCTGAGCAGCATCTTCACCCAAGCCGTGGACCAGCTGGTATATCAATACACCAGCGACCAGCAGCTGGGCGAGCTGCTCAGCCGGGAAATCGGCCAGGATGAGCTGCAGGATCTGAACACCAAGTTCAACCTGAACAGCCGCCTTTCCTACCAGCTGAATGCAGAGGCGCTTTTGTTGAACAACGGTTTCAAGACCGAGCTGTTCGTGAACCCGGAGCTGGAGGTCAGCCAGTTGTTTCTGCCCTCCAACACCATTCCCAACGTGAGCCGGGTATTCAGCGGGGCCACCGTTGCCGATGAGGATTGGTACCAGGCCGCGCTGAGCCGCCGCAGCGGCCAGCACATTTTTCTGAGCGAGGACCAGACCCGGCTTTGCTTTGCCTGCCGGCTGCAGAGCAGCTCTTTCACCGGCGCGCATCTGCAAGATGGCGTGGGCGTGCTGCAGGGAAGTCTGCCGATCACCCAGCTGCCTCACCTGCTCTCACTGGTTCCGGTGACCCAGCACAGCGGTTTTCTGCTGCTGAACGACCAGGGGACCCAGGTATACCGAAGCCCCAATCTGAGTGACCTGGCCATCACCGAGACCCTGCTGATTCCCAATTCCGTCAGCTCTCTGCTGGAGATTGAGGGCGAGCGGTATCTTTGCACCTCACAGGAACTGCAATGGGGCCTGCAGCTGGTATTCCTGACCCCCTATCAGGACATCAACACTCAGGTATGGGCCATGATGTCGCCTTATCTGCTGTGTTCCATCGCCTTTGTGGTACTGGGCATTCTATTGTCGCTGGTCCTGTCGGCCAGTATCTCGCGCCCCGTGGTACAGCTCACCAAAAAAATCGAAGCCATTCACGACCCCCGTGGTGTGCAGTGGGATGCTTCTTCCATCCGCGGCCCGCGGGAGATTCAGCAGCTGAGCCGGAGCTTTGGCAGTCTGATCGACCGGGTCAACGTGTTGATTCAGGAGCTTACCGCCAAGGAAAACATGCGCCGGGAAAGCGAACTGCGGGCCCTGCAGGCCCAGATCAATCCTCACTTCATGCTCAATGCCATGAATGCGGTGAATTATATGGCACTGGAGCGGGAGGAGGACGACATTGCCGCCACGGTGGATTCCATCGCCAGCCTGATGCGCTACAGCATCACCGAGCCGGACCGAATGGTAACCATCAGCACCGAACTGGATAATATCCGGGAATACATCGCGGTATATGTACTCCGTTTCCGGCAGGACATTCGCCTGGAAATTCTGCCCGGCCTTCCGATTTCTCAGGTGGTTATTCCCAAATTCACCCTGCAGCCGCTGGTGGAAAACTCCATCCGCCACGGCATCACCCGGCAGGAGCCGGGCATCACCATCCGGATCAGCGCCCGGGAGGAACACGGCATACACATCGTGGAGGTTACCGACACCGGCTGCGGTGCGGATGCCGAACTGCTGAACGCTTATCTGGATTATCAGGACGTACCGCTGAAGGTAACCCACGGCTTCGGCATCCGCAATGTGA
This sequence comes from Gemmiger sp. An87, assembly GCF_002159185.1. Lineage (GTDB taxonomy): Bacteria > Bacillota > Clostridia > Oscillospirales > Ruminococcaceae > Allofournierella. The sequence goes on along the minus strand of NZ_NFHD01000013.1, from coordinate 51,249 downwards.
ACGAACGGCTGAAGCTGCGGTTCGGCGATCAGGGCGGGCTGAAATATTTTAACTACGACGGGCAGCGACTACTGGCGCGGATCACCTTGCCCAAGAACCCCGATTCTCCACCCTCCTGCTTTGCAGAATAAGTTCTTTACATACCACAAAAAACACCTCTGTGTCAACGACACAGAGGTGTTTTTTTTGCAGCAATGCGATTATTGTTCGCAGAGAGGCCGGTTATTCCTCACGCTTTGCTTTCACTTTCCAGAGAATAATTCCCAGCACCGCAACCAGAAGCACTGCGCCGCCCACCGCCAAGAGGACCGGCATGAGATTCTCGTTGGCGTTCGTTTCCATAACGGGAACGGAAGCTGCGTCGGCCTCCGGCTGAGAGGCACTGTTTTCCGGTGTCTGGGTGGGTGTGGCAGTGGGTTTGACCGCCGCACTCTCCTCCGGTTGGCTCTGGCTTTCCGGGGCAGGAGTTTCCTTTGCCTGATTCTTCGCAGGCTTTTTCTCCGGCTTCACCGTGCTTACCGGCGGAACTGCCGCGGGTACGGGAGCTGCCGTAGGTGCGGCTGTGGGTGCGGGCGCAGGTGCTGCGGTGGGGTCCGGACTGGGATTTTGGTCCGGCGCCTGGGTAGGAGCCGGGCTGGGCTGGGGCTTCGCGGTGGGCTCCGGGTCCGGATTCGGGTCCGGGCTGGGCGCGGGAGCTTCCGTCTGCACGAACACACCGCTCACCTGTACCGGCTGGCCGGGCATGCGGAAAGAATAGCTCTTGCCCGCTTCCTGAACGGCTACGCTCTGCTGCATGCCGTTTTCTCCGGCAACGCGCAGGCTGCCGTCCTCAAAGCGATAGCCTTCGGCGGGCTGTACCGTCACGGTAACGGTATCGCCCAGGCCTGCCGTGGACGCGGAAGCCGACAGGGTGCCGTGCTCCGGCTGCGTCAGGGTGATTGCATACTGATTCTTTGCAAAGCTTACCTGTACCTCCAGATCGGCCGTTACGCCATTCAGCAGCCAAGTGCCGTTGGTCTCGTTATATTCAGCGCTCTGCTCCCCTGCTTTAACCGCTTCCACTGCGTAGCCGGTCTGAGTCTTGGGAATCACAACAGCACTGCCGCCATCCTTCACCAGTTGGCGTTCCGGCGCAGCGGTACCGCCTTCGCCTGCGGTTACAGAAACGGTGTGCATCCGGGTCTCGGCGCTCACAAATTCCACAGCCACCGCCAGATCGCTGGTCACATTTTCGATGGTCAGTTCATTGCCCTGTGCGGGAACCGGCCAGGGCTGACCATTCACGGTGATGCTTCCCACCATGTTGCCTTCTTCCGGCTGCATCTGAATCTGAACCGAGCCGCCATCCTGCACGCCGGAGGCCGTGGCCTGGGCAGTACCGGAACCAGTGCTCTCCACCGTTACGGTATGATCCGGGATCGCTTCAAAGGCTGCCTGCAGGGTCACTGCCTGAGCAGGCATGACAAATTCGTACCGTTCGCCATCCACTGCATCCAGAGCCAGGCTACCGCCATCGGCAAGAATGGCCTTCAGGCTATCCTTCACCAGGCGCATTCCTTCCTGGGGACGTACCGTCACGGTAACGGTCTGGCGATAAGCCGCCGTACCCTGTACCGAAAGCTCCAGGCTTCCGCCAGTGATGCCCTCAGCCAGGGCCACCGGATACTGCTGTGCATCAAAGACTGCACTCAGGGTCACTTCCTGGGCGGGCATGACGAAGGAAAGCGCGCCCTCTTCCCCTGCTTCCAGCGGGACGACCGTACCGTCTGCCGCGGTGACTTTCAGCGAGTTCTCCCGCAGCTGATAGCCGGTAAAGGCCTGTGCTTTCACCATTACCTTGCTGCCCGCCTGCGCTTTCAGCGCCGAGGGAACAATTACGCCGCCTTCGCCGGGTGCAAGCTGGATCGAGTAAACCGCCGGGGCGAAGGTGACCTGAACGGTTTTGTCCTCCTGGATATTGGTCAGCACCAGGCGGCCATCCTCCGGGATATTCTGGGCAACGCCGTTCACCACAACACGATAAGCCTGATAGCCCTCGTTCGGGGTGATCTTGACCACCGCACTGCCGCCGGCAGTTACCTGATCGGCGGTGAGCAGCTCGGCCTTGCCGTTTTCGCTGGCCGTCACACTCACGGAAAAGTTCTCCGGCCCGGGCTCATTTTCCCACATGCGTTCCACCACGGCGTAGTCGATGCGGCTGTAGCCGCCCTTGACCGACACGGTGAGCAGGTGGTTTTCGTTCTGCTTTGCCTCCGGGACGGACACCGTCCACATGCGGGCAGATACTTTGCCGTTCTCGCCCAGCTTGGAAGCCTCCAACTGAGTGGGTTGCACCTCCTTGCCGTCCAGCTGGAAGGTGAGCGCGCCGTACTGAGCGGCGGGGTCCGCCTCGCCCAGCGGGGTAACGCCGGCATACAGCTGCACACCGGTGCCGTAGAACTGGATGCTGTAGGACGCATCCTCTTTGGTGGTGCGGGTAAAGCCCAAGTTCTGATACTGGGCGTTCTGCACGTGCTGCACCCAGCCGTTTGCCTCGTCACCATCCGGCTTGAAGCCGTTATTGTCCGTACCCATAGGCTTGGATGCCACAGACTCCGGCTGGTAGGTAAAGTGATTTTTCGCCGACGCATCGGTGATGCGCTGGTCCAGATACTCCTGTACCGCGTTCGCACCGGTGCTGTACTGAGCGGTGATGTCGGCGGGCAGACTGCCCTGATAGCTCACCTTTGCGCCGTCGATACCCGCCTGGCTGTCGTTCAGCTTTTCGATGGTCAGGGTATGAACACCCTGCTCCAGATTGTCGAACACCAGGCTGCGGCCGGAGCCGGTTTTCCACTGGGGCTCCTTGCCATCTTCGGTGATGGCCGCCCGGATGTTCCCCGCCTGGTCTGCCCGCAGCAGCAGCTCCACCTTATTGCCGTAGAAGGTAAAGGTGGCACGGGCACCGCTCCAGTTGGAGAAGTGGCCGTCGTTTTCCAGCGGGTACTGAGCCATACTGCTGCCGTTGGTCTCGGTCTCCCGGTAGGACCACAGCCCGTCGTAATCAAAGCGGAACAGACCGCTGCCCATGGTGTTATCGTTCACGGTGATGGTATTCACCCGGCCGGGGTCCAGCTCGGTGCGTTCCATTTTTACTTCATAGATGGCAGGCAGACCCTCTGCTTTGGAAACAGTGAGTCGGATTCCCTCCGCCTCCACGGGAGAAGCAGCGGAAACAGTCCACACACCCTCGTTCTTGGTCAGCTCACCCAGGGGCTGCCATTCACCGGCGTTATCTTTATATTCCGCCTTCATTGCCTGGATGGCACTTCCCTTTTCCACCACGGTCAGCTGGCTCACCTGGCTTTGAGCGAAGGTATTTTCCAGCGTGTACTGCTCGGCGGCCTGCTGGGGCTGCCAGTAGGTGGCGGGGTGGCCGTCAAAGGCGAAAGAGGCATAAGCTCCTTCTGCCTGAGAGCTGGCCGATGCGGTGGAATTGGTATTCCAGAAATAGAGGTTGGCTTCGCCGCCGCCCAGAGTGATGGTGAAGCTGCCGTTCTCGTCCAGAGCAACCGGGCTCAGCTTGCCGCCGTTGTCCTTCTGCACCTCGTACAGAGTATAGCCGGCCTTCACGAAAGCCGGGTCCGCCGTGAGGGTAATCTGCTGGCGGGTATTCTCGGCGCTGCCCGCCTCACGCTGGGGGATGTTGAACTGATTGTAGCGCTCGGCAGTGCCTGCCACCAGGCCGTTCATCACCATAAATGCCTTGGGTGCGGTGGCACCGGCAAAATACTCGGCGATCTCGCTCTCGTACAGGCCGGGCAGAGTGTTGAAGTAGCCCAGCACTACATCGCCGGTTTTGCCGCCATGCGCCTTGGACAGGCTCTGCACCTGCACGTTGGAAAGGCCAAATTCCCGGTTCTTGGCGGCGCTCTGTTCACTGTCAAAATTGCCGCGGCGGAATCCACTGGCCGACGCGCCGTCTTCACTGCCGATCTGGCCCACCTTGAACATGATCCAGTCGTTGTTCAGACGGGTGAGCTGATCGTCAATGGCGTGGACCCGGTCGATCAGCTGGCCCCATTCCAGCAGGCCGCGGGTGGGAGTGCCGTCCTCATCCCACAGGTAGCTGCGGTCGAACTGGTACTCCACCCGGAAAAAGTTCAGCCACTTCATGCCGGACAGAATGGAGGTGTTCACCACCAGATTCTTGTTGGACTGGGAATGATTGAAGGCGAAGGCGTCCAGATACTGGCCGAACATGATGGGCATGCTGCCGGTACCATCCACACCGCCGTAAGCCAGCTTGCGGTAGCTTTCCCAGGTGGGCAGATTCAGCAGCTTGCGGGCCGCATTCTTCTGCACATCTCCGCTGGAGAGGTTGATGCTGGAGGGGTTGGCCCAGCTCGCATCGCCGTAGTAGTCGTCCCAGGTGAGCAGGTCCGGCTGAGCAATGCGCAGGTACTCCTTCACATTGGCTTCGCCCCACTGATTGGGGAACTGATTGGTATGCAGGATCACACCGGGATAATGCTGGCGGGTCCAGGCAAACCATTTGCCGAAGGCCTCGGCTTCACCGGTACTGTAGCCGCCCTCGTCACCGAAGCAGAAGCTGATGGCGTTATGAATATACGGCTTCATGGATTCCGGCACGAACTCTCGGGGATCACCCGCGCCGCCCATATTATTGCCGCCGAAGGGAGCCTTTGCGATGCCCCACAGTGAATTCGGGTTATAGAGCATGTAATCCGCGTTGGCAAAGTCCGGATCATAGAACAGCGGACCATCGTAGCCGAACTGCTTCGCCTCCTCCACGGTGGGAGTACCGCGGCCGTAACCGCTGCTGGGAGTCCAGCCCAGCATGGGCAGGCCCCGCTCCACAACAGTAGCCTGGCCGCTGGCCAGATACTGGTGGCGTTCTTCATGTTGATAAGGCACGCTGCCACCCTCCGGGGCAGGCTGCTTCTCCGGCACAGTGCCGGAGTCGGTGAAGATCATGAACTGATAGAGGCGCAGCTCCTTTTCCGGCCGCTGCCAGTGAGTGACCTCAAACCGGATATACCGGGCATCGTAGGAAACACCGAATTCGTACCGAGTCACATTCTGGTGATACTGCACACCGGTGTTCATATTGCCCTTGGTGATGGGAGTCTGCCAGTGTTCGCCGTCGGTGCTTACCGAGATCCGGGCCTTGTTGTTGCCCAGACCCATATTGGAGGGACCAAACGCCGCCCGGATGCGGCTGACGCTGTACACCGCGCCTAGATCCACGGTAAACAGCGTCACCGGAGCCTTGGTTCCGTTCGCATCCGGCAGCTTTTCACCGGGGACGTTCCAGTAGCTTTCCTGTGTGTCCACATAGCTGCCGTCTGCTTTGCTGCTTTCCGGCAGGACCACCTCGTAGTCCTTTTTCAGAATCTCCAGCAGCTTGTTCTGATCACCCACTTCCGTTTTAACCGAAAGTGCGTTGCTGATTGTTTCATTTTTCACCACCGGTACACGACCCCGGTAGTCGCTCTCGGTCTTGTTTACGGTCACGGTATAGGTATTGGTGGCACCGCCGTCGCTCACCTGTACCTTCAAAGGATGTTCACCGGGTTTGGAGACATCCATCTCAACATAGCCCTTATCATTTAATTTTGTGCCGTTCACCGTGACCTGCGCGGTATCGGAAGCGGCAAACGGATACACCTGAATAGAATCCACCGAGGCATAGGCGGTTCCGGTGTAGTCGGTGACCTGGGGTGCAAAGCCGGTATCGTTTGGTGCCGCACCTTCCGGGTAGCCGTTCACGGGCTGCAGCTCGTAGACCCGGTCCAGAATCAGGTTGTTCAGCCGGGGCGGTTCTGCCTGTGCTCTGGCTCCCAGCGACAGGGGCAATACCCCGGTCAAGGCCAGCGCACCGGTACACAACAGGCTGACCGCCCGCCTGCCCAGCCCCGTTCGCCAAAGCGATACGGGCTTGTTTTGCGTTTGCTTCATTCTCGTTCCTCCTTGCTGTTTTCTCCGCAGGCCACCGTGGTCTGCGAAATGGCGGAAGTATGTTTTCATGATAACCGCCATTTCCCCACCGGAAAAGTGGAATTTTTTCGGTTCATGTGTCTTTTTTCTTGCTTTGAGTCGGGATTTTCTCTTAACTGGTTCCCCCGGAACACCGCAGCCAAAAAAAGTGCACACCAGAAAAAGAATTGCCCCTTTCGCCGCAGTGAAAATTCTTTTATAGTGGAACCAAAGGGCCCCAACTGCCGGGGCGGCATAAGAAAAGGGCGTCTGCTGAGCGCCCGTTTTGCGAAAGGAACCACATGCCATGAAAAAAGAGATCGTTGCCAACGGCATTCATAATTACACTCCGCCGGAGGAGTATGTTCCGCCCAAATCTCCCCAGGTACAAAAGCATCTGGAATGGTTCATGGGCCTGAAGCTGGGCTTTATGATGCACTGGGCCCCCGGCTGCCAGCTGGGCACCTACGAGAGCTGGCCTTTGAGTGACGGCGATGCAGCCTGGAGCCAGGAGGACTTCACCTGGGCACCTGCCGAGGTGTGCAAACAGCAGTACTGGGACGCCAACAAGACCTTCAACCCGGTGAAGTTCGATGCCGCCGCCTGGGCAGAGCTGGCCAGCGAATGCGGCTTCAAATACCTGCTGTTCACCACCAAGCATCACGACGGCTTCTGCATGTACGACACCAAGACCACCGACTACAAGATCACCGGACCGGACTGCCCCTTCCACACCCATCCGGACGCAGACGTGGTGGGCGCGCTTTACCGGGAGTTCCGCCGCAAGGGGCTTGCCATTTCCACCTATTTCTCCAAGCCCGACTGGCATAGCCCCTACTACTGGGCACCTCAGTTCGGCACCGCCCCCACCCGCAACGTGAACTACGATGTGGACCAGCACCCCGAGCTGTGGGAGCAGTATGTGCAGTTTACCCATGAGCAGATCCGGGAGCTTTGCACCAACTACGGTCAGATTGACGTGCTCTGGCTGGACGGTGGTTGGGTTCGGCCGGATAATCTGGGCCAGGATATCCGCCTGGGTGAGATCGTGGAGGAGATGCGCGCCACCACCCAGCCCCAGATGATCGTGTGTGAGCGCACCTGCGGCGGCGAGTACGAGAACTTTATCACCCCGGAAAAAACCGTGCCGGACACTGCCCTCACCGTACCCTGGGAAACCTGCACCACCGTGGGGCAGAAGTTCTCCTTCCATTACACCGATCATTTCAAGAGCGGCCGCCAGCTGGTGCATCTGTTGCTGGACGTGGTGAGCAAGGGCGGCAACCTGGCGCTGAACATTGCACCGCAGCCGGATGGTCTTCTCCCCGCACCCGGCGAGCGTTCTCTGCGGGAAATGGGTGCCTGGCTCAAACTGTTCGGCCAAGGTATTTACAACACCCGCATTTGTGCGCCCTACTTCGAAGATCGGCTGTTCTACACCCGTACTGACGAGCGTGCTTACGCCTTCTACGCCTACGACGAGGTTCCGGCTCTGCCGGGCAAGCTCACACTGCATCTGCCTCAGCCGATTGCCTCGGTTCGTTGTATGCGCACCGGCCAGGCCCTGCACTTCCGCCAGGGCGACGGTGAAGTAACCCTGGATCTGGACTGCCTGCCCATGGGCGGGGCATTCTATGCCGAAGGCTTTGAACTGACCTTCGCCTAATTCTGACGACCGCCTTTTTTAAACCCTTTCCCTTCTCTTTCACAAAGCAGCCCGGGTGGCTCCGTTCCTGTACGATGCAGGAATTGGAGCCGCCCGGACTGCTTTTTATTTTGTATTTTTATATCAAACACTTTGTTTCCCATTGGCGGTCACGCCTTTCTCTATGCTGGATATTTATTCTATATCACGTATTATTATTCTTTATTTAAACATTTAATTGCATATATATTTGATATTTTGTTATTTATTCCGTAGAAAAGCTCCAGCGAAGGAATTTTCTTCCAAAATCTATTAAATATATATTCACTTAGATATAAAATATATTCATTCGCTATTCACGCAAACAACCCCCGCAAGCAAGGAGGGCCAACACCATGACCAAGGTATTCATCGACGGCAGCGCCGGAACCACGGGCCTGCGCATCCACCAGCGGCTGGCACAGCGGCAGGACATCACCCTGCTCGCCCTGCCCGAAGAGCTGCGAAAAGACGATGCAGCGCGACAGGCTGCTTTGAACGAATGCGACATTGCATTTCTCTGCCTGCCGGATGCAGCGGCTAAGCAGGCTGCAGCTTTGGTGACTGACCCTGACACAGTGATCATTGATGGCTCCACGGCGCACCGGACCGCCCCGGGCTGGGCCTACGGATTCCCTGAGCTGGGAGACAGTTTTGCTCAGGCAGTGAAAAACGGGAAGCATATCGCGGTTCCCGGCTGCCACGCCAGCGGCTTCATTGCGCTGGTACAGCCACTGGTCAGCGTCGGACTTCTGGCAAAGAATGCCCTGCTCCCCTGTCACTCCGTCACCGGCTACAGCGGCGGTGGCAAGGCGATGATCGCCCAGTATGAGAACTCGGCCCGCAGCCCGCTGCTGGATGCACCCCGCCAATATGGCCTGAGCCAGCAGCACAAGCACCTGCCGGAGATGCAGGCCATCACCGGGCTGGAATCTCCGCCCATCTTCTGCCCCATCGTGGCGGATTTCTACAGCGGCATGGCGGTGACGGTTTCCCTGTTTGCCAGCCAGCTGAAGGGCAGCGCGGAGGATGTGTGCCAGCTGTACCTATGAATAAAACAAACAAAACCAAAAGGAGTTTTGAACCATGAAAAACAAGATTTTTGCCATTGCCCTGTCCATCCTGATGGCCACCTGCCTGACTGCCTGCAAAGGTACTGCGCCCGATTCTCAGCCCGGCAGCAATTCTCAGAGCATTTCTTCCAGCGCAAGCGCTTCTTCTCAGAATCTGGAGCTTCTGTACGGCCGGGTGAGCGAGGTGGCCGGAAATGAATTAACGCTGGATCTGGCCAAGCTGCCCGGCGAGGACGAGGCTGCCAGCGCACCGGAAAACGCAGACGGCGAAGTGGCGGCTGCAGTTATGGCTCCCGCCATGGAGGCCGGTGGTCAGGCCGGCGCCAGCGAGCGCACCGAGCTGGACTATACCGGCGAGAGCAAATCCGTGGTGATCCCCGGCGGTCTGAAGATCACCGGTGCAAGCGGCGAGGAAAAGCAGCTCACCGACATCCAGAAGGGCAGCATTCTGGGCGTATTCGTCAACGAGAACGAGCAGGTCACCGAGGTGGTTCTGTATGAGTGATATGCTGCGGCTGCAGGATATCGACAAAAGCTACCCCATGGGTGAAGAGCGGGTACAAGTGCTGAGACAGGTGAGCCTTACCGTTCAGGCCGGCGAATTCATCTCGATTCTGGGTGCATCCGGCAGCGGCAAATCCACACTGATGAACATCATCGGGTGCATGGACACCGCCGACCGGGGCAGCTATTCGCTGGACGGAGAAGACGTGTTCCGCCTGGACGCCCGGCAGCTGGCCGCGATGCGCAACCGGAAAATCGGTTTCATCTTTCAGCGCTATCACCTTCTGGCCCAGTACGACGTGCTGCAAAATGTGATGATGCCGCTGCTGCTGCGGGGCTTTTCCCATCAGCAGGCAGCCCCGCTGGCCGTGGAAAGTCTAACCGCCATGGGGCTTGGGGATCGGCTTCGCCACCGGCCCAATCAGCTTTCCGGCGGCCAGCAGCAGCGGGTAGCCATTGCCCGTGCACTGGTGGGCAAGCCTGCCCTCCTTCTGGCAGACGAACCCACCGGCGCACTGGACACCCACACCGGGCAGGAGATTCTGGAATTGTTCCGCCAGCTGAACCGGCAGGGGCACACCATCATCCAGATCACCCATGACCTGACGGTAGCCTCCGCTGCAAGCCGTATCCTGCATCTGCGGGACGGCGTGCTCACCGACCAATGAACTTACTGGCGCAGCCTTCCGTTGATTTTCTCTTGACGAAATCGGGAAAATATGGTAATCAAGAGAAAAAGGGAAGCTTCTTCCCATAATCTTTTCACACATTGGAGGTTCTGGTCATGATCGATTTTAAAAACCCCACTGCTTACAAGCTCGCCGCTGCCGATCCTTCTGCCTATCTGGCAATGCTGCAGCCCATGATGATCCCGGATGAAGAGATCATTCAGGCCTACAAAACGGTGCGGGATGCCATTGTATTCACCAACCGCCGCATTTTTGCCATTAACCTTCAGGGGCTGACCGGAAAGAAGAAGGACATCTCCTCCCTGCCCTACAGCAAGATTCAGGCCTTCTCGGTGGAAACCGCCGGTGTGCTGGATATCGACAGTGAACTGGAGCTCTGGTTCAGCGGTCTGGGCAAGATTCGATTTGAGTTTGCCGCCAGAACCGATGTGGGCGCGCTGTGCCGCTGCATCAGCACCTACACGCTGCAATAAGCCTCTTTGACGCATATTCTCGTCATTTTCGGCGCAGAAAAAAGCAGGGGTGCCTCCCGTTCGGGAAGCACCCCTGCTTTTTTTGTTTTACTGCGCAAAAAGGAAATTACTCCTGCGCCTCGTTGAAGGCCTTGAAAGCCTTGTAAGCCATGTAGATATCCACCTTGGAGGCCAGCTCGAAGGGAGAGTGCATGCTCAGCACCGGCACGCCCACGTCCAGGGTGTCGATGTCATGGGCTGCCACGTACTTGGCAACAGTGCCGCCGCCGCCCTGGTCAACCTTGCCCATCTCACCCAGCTGCCACACCACGCCGGCATCGTCAAAAATGCGGGTGAAATAGCTCACCAGCTCGGCGCTGGCGTCGTTGGCGCCGCCCTTGCCGCGGGAACCGGTGTACTTGGCCAGAGCCACACCCTTACCAGCGTATGTACTGTTCTGGGGCTCGAAGGCGCTGGAGAAGGTGGGATCGTAAGCCGCGGTCACATCGGCAGACAGGCACTTGGAAGCCTTGAAGCAGGTGATGCTGTCCACGCCATGGGCAGCGCACAGCTGCTGCATGAAGTGGAACACATACATGCTGGCCAGGCCGGTGGGGCCGTCGGAACCGATCTCTTCCTTATCAGTCAGGACACAGACAGTAGTGAAGGCAGGATTCTTGGTCTCGATCTCCGCCACCAGCGCCGGATAAGCATCGATGCGGTCATCCTGACCGTAAGCGCCAACCAGACCGCGGTCAAAGCCCACATCCACAGCCTTCTGGGCGGGCACAGCCTCGATCTCGGCACGGTTGAAGTCCCGCTCGGTGATGCCGTACATCTCGTTCAGCAGCTTCATGGTGAGCAGCTTGACCCGGTCCTTCACTTCCTCGTCCTCGTAAGGCAGAGAGCCGACCACGATGTTCAGCTCCTCACCGGTGATGCCCTCGCTCAGCTTGCGGGCGTTCTGCTCTGCGCCCAGATGGGGCAGCAGGTCGGTGATGCAGAAAACGGGATCGCCGGGCTTCTCGCCGATGTTGATCTCCACCTTCTCGCCATTCTTCTTGAACACCACACCGTGCAGCGCCAGAGGCAGGGTGGGCCACTGGTACTTGCGAATACCGCCGTAGTAGTGGGTCTGCAGCAGGGCCAGGTCGGCGCTCTGGTACAGGGGGTTGGGCTTCAGGTCCAGACGGGGTGCATCCACATGGGCAATGTTCAGGTGCATACCCTCGGCCATGCTCTTGGTACCGATGGTGGCAGCCAGGATGCTCTTGGCACGGTTCACAGTGTAGATCTTGTCGCCGGGCTGGTAGGCCACGCCGGGCTCAAAGGGCTTGTAGCCCGCTTCCACCAGCATCTTCTCTGCATAGCTGGTGCACTCGCGCTCGGTCTTGCCCTCGTCCAGGAAGGTCTTGTAGCCCTCGCAGAAGGCATTCGCCTTTTCAAAGGCGTCGGCTGCACTGTCCGCCGCCAGAGGCGCTTCGTAGAACAGCTCGTCGGCCAGCAGCTGGCCCTTGGTCTTTTCCTTGCTCATTGGTTATCCCTCGATTTCCACGCTGGAATACAGCGTTTGATATTTTTGGAACGCATGTGTGATCTTGTACACATACAGTTTCATCTGTTCATAGGGGAAGGTATGCAGGATCTCTCCGTCGGCCGAATAGGCCTCCTGCTCTAGCAAACCATCCACAGTTCCCCAACCGCTGTGATAGGCGGCTGCCGCGGTGGCCAGATCGTTTTCATACCGGCTCAGGCAGGCGGCGAAATAATAGGAGCCGAAACGGATGTTGGTTTCCGGATCATACAGATCCTCGAAATCCAGTTCTTCTTTTGGTGCAATTTTGCTTTTGATCCACCAGAAGGTCTCCTCCGTGATCTGCATCAGGCCTCGGGCCCCCACATTGGACTCCGCACTCGGGTCAAACCCGCTTTCCGTGCGGATCACACTGTAGATCACCAGCGGGTCCACCTGGTTTTCCAGGGCGTATTGCTCCACCAGCTCCTGATATTTTTGGGGGTAGCGCGCCAGGTCCAGTTTATGAAGCCCGGCACGAATCAGCGGCAGCGCCAGCAAAACAGCTGCCGCCAGGCCCAGCATCAGTACAAGCAGGGCTTTGCCGTATCGTTTCAACAATCACATCCCACCTTTCAGGCGTTCCAGCACCCAATCCGCCTGCTCCAGAAGGCAGGTCAATGTGCTGTCGTTCCGGATCTCCCAGGCGCAGGCGGCCCGCAGCGTCTCCTCGCTCAGCTGGGCATCCAGCCGGCGGCGGGCGGACTCTTCCGAGATTCCGTCCCGGGCGCAGATGCGCTTGACGGATTCCTCCAGCGGTGCACTCACCAGGATGATCCCGTCGCAGTAGGGTTCAAAGGGTGCACCCACAATGACCGCACCATCCACAAAGAACACATCCTGCCCTGCCTGCCGGGCCTCTTCGCTCTCCTGCAGCAGACGGCGCACAATCTCCGGGTGGGTGATGCTCACCAGGCGCTGGGAGCCATCCGGCCGGGCGAAAGCCCGGTCCGCCAGCAGGCGGCGCTGAATGCCGCCTGCTTCGTCCAGAATATCCGCGCCAAACTGCTCCACCAGCAACGGGATGCAGGCGGAGCCCGGTTCCAGCACCTGCCGGGCCACCAGGTCCGCATCCGCTACCCGGTAGCCCAGGGCGCGATAATGGGCCGATACGGTGGATTTGCCGCAGCCGGATCGGCCGGTAATGCCAATGGTTCTCATGCTTCCACCACCCGGAAAGCGGCGGCGCGCAGCAGTCGGTTATACACTGCCAGCGATACACCGGTATCCGCCGGGCAGCGGGCAAACACCTGTTTTGCCCCCAGCTCGTCCAGCCGGCGCAGGGCGGTGAACAGAGCGTGAGCCTGCTCGGCTCCGCTTTCCTTCGCACCGTATTCCACACAGGGTACAGGCAGCTGCTCTGCTTCACCGGTGAAGCACAGGCAGAGGGTCTGCTCCGCCTTGTGCTGCTCCACATAGGCGGCAAAGGCAGCCAGATCGCCCTTGACGATGGTCACCTCCGCCTTGGGGGCATAGTGCTTATACTTCATTCCGGGGGAACGGGCAGTTTCCCCTTCCTTCAGTTTTGCCAGAATCGCGCCGGACAAAACAACCTCTTCGCCCAGCACCTGCTCCATCTGCTCCTTGGTGATGTAGCCGGGGCGCAGTAGCATGGGGGTATCCCCCGCCAGCGTGATGACGGTGGATTCCACGCCCACCTGGCAGTCGCCGCCGTCCAGAATCAGGGGCAGACGGCCATCCATATCGCTCATCACATAGTGAGCGCAGGTGGGGCTGGGGCTGCCGGAAAGGTTTGCCGAGGGCGCCGCCAACGGCAGACCGCTGGCGGCAATGACCGCCCGGGCCACCGGATGGCTGGGCATGCGGATGGCCACGGTATCCAGCCCGGCGCAAACCTCGTCCGCCACCTTGTTGCCCCGGGGCATGATGATGGTGAGCGGGCCGGGCCAGAAGGCTTCGGCCAGCTTTCTGGCCCCCTCCGGCACCCGACTTACCAGACCGTCCAGCATTTTCATCCGATCGATGTGAACAATCAGCGGATTATCCTGCGGGCGACCCTTGGCCTCAAAGATTTTTTTGACGGCGTTGCCGTCGAAGGCGCTGGCAGCGATGCCGTACACCGTTTCGGTGGGGATCGCCACGATCTCGCCCTGTTTCAGAAGCTCCGCCGCCTTGGCAATGGAAGCTTCGTTTGCTTTTTCCAATAAGGTTTCCATGGAACTCATTCCTTTTCTGCCGCTTTCAGCTTTTCCGCCTGATCGGCGGTGATCAGCGCGTCCAGAACCTCATCCAGCGCGCCGTCCATAATGCTGTCCAGCTTGTACAGGGTCAGCCCGATGCGGTGATCGGTGAGCCGCCCCTGGGGGAAGTTATAGGTGCGGATGCGCTCGGAACGGTCGCCGGTGCCAACCTGGCTGCGGCGGTCCGCATCGATGGCGTCCTTTTGAGCCTGCTGCTTTTGCTGCAGCAGGCGGCTGCGCAGTACCTTCAAGGCCTTGTCCTTGTTTTTGTACTGGCTGCGCTCGTCCTGGCATTCCACCACCATACCGGTGGGCAGGTGAGTCACCCGGATGGCGCTGGAGGTCTTGTTGATGTGCTGGCCGCCTGCGCCGGAGGAACGGAAGGTATCGATCTTCAGATCGTTCATATCCAGCTCCAGGTCCACCTCTTCCGCCTCGGGCATGACCGCCACAGTGACGGTGGAGGTGTGGATGCGGCCCTGGGTCTCGGTTTCCGGCACCCGCTGCACCCGGTGCACGCCGCTCTCAAATTTCAGGCGGCTGTAGGCGCCCTCGCCCTGCAGTGAGAACACAATCTCCTTGATGCCGCCCAGCTCGGTCTCGTTCAGACTCAGCACCTCGTAGGTCCAGCCTTTGGCGGCGGCATACATGCTGTACATCCGGAACAGACTGTGGGCAAACAGGGCTGCTTCCTCGCCGCCTGCGCCGCCGCGAATCTCCACAATCACGTTTTTTCCGTCGTTTTCGTCCTTCGGCAGCAAAAGCAGCTTGAGTTTTTGCTCCAGAGGTTCCAGCTTTTCCTTGTTTTCGGTCAGCTGCTGCTGTACCATTTCCTTAAAGTCCGGCTCCAGGCCGCCTTCGTCCAGCAGCTCCTTTGCCTCGCGGCAGGCTTCCTCGGCCTGCTCATATTCGTCCATCGCCTCGATCAGGGGCGTGAGATTTTTATATTCCCGCATCAGATCCCGGAACAGCTTGTTGTCGCTGACGGTGGCGGGATCCTGCAAGCGGCGGTTCACCTCGTCGTAACGAAGGCGTACATCGCGCAGTTTATCCAGCATGGGCAGTTTCTCCTTTTTTGTGAAAGTAAAAAGAAACGCCAGCCGCTACTCTTCGCCGCGCAGGATCTTTTTGATGTTCTTTTCGATCTTGGCCCGGGGTACCATAACCTCGCGGCCGCAGCCGGTGCAGCGGATCTTAAAATCCATGCCCACCCGCAGTACATCGAAGCAGCTTGCTCCGCAGGGATGGGGCTTTTTAGTGAGGATCTGATCCCCAACGCGAACGTCCATATGCGGCCTCCTTTTGTGTTTTTGCGGCACACAGCCGTTAACTAATACATTATACCCTATCTTGCGGAATTTGCAAATATCCCGCCCGACGGGTGCATATATTTTTTTAAGCGGCCACGGCCGCAATCTGAAACCAGTAGAAATGAGGATGAGGATTCATGGTGGAATATAAACCGGAGGGGCTGTGCCGCCCCGCGTGTGAACTAAGCCCCTCCCAGCTGGCCCAGGCGCAGGTCCAGAGTGAGGTGCTGCAGGCCACGGCTCTTGCCTTCGACCGCCAGCAGCGGCTGCGGCTGGATCTGAACGGTCAGCCCGCCTACATGGAGCACGACGACTGCGCCGACGGCATCGACTCCGGCCAGGTGCGGGAGATCGCGGTGCTCACCCGGGTGGGACGGCCCACCTGCTTTGTGATCCTGGAAGCGCCCGGAGAGGATGGGGCCTGGCGTCTTTCCCGCCGGGCGGCCCAGCGACGCTGCCGGGAGGAATATCTGGACCGGCTGCAGCCCGGAGACATTCTGCCCTGCCGGGTAACCCACATCGAGCCCTTCGGGGCCTTCTGTGACGTGGGCTGCGGCATCAGCGCCCTTTTGCCCATCGATTGCCTTTCCGTTTCCCGCATCCAGAGCCCGGCCGACCGGGTGCAGCTGGAAGAAGACCTGTTCTGCGTAATCAAAAGTCGGGACGATCAGGGCCGGCTGGTGCTGAGTTTGCGGGAACTGCTGGGCACCTGGGAGGAAAACGCAGGTCGGTTTGCCGTGGGCGAAACGGTGGTGGGTATTGTACGGAGCATCGAGGACTACGGCGTATTCATCGAGATCGCCCCCAATCTGGCGGGCCTTGCCGAGCGCACCGAGGGACTGCGGCTGGGCCAGCCGGTGAGCGTTTACATCAAGAGCATCCTGCCGGACAAGATGAAGCTGAAGCTGGTGATCGTGAACCGGGAGCTGAGCGAGCCGCTGCGCTTTGCCCTACCCTATACGCAGACCAGCGGGCACATTGACCGCTGGGTTTATTCCACCCCTTTCAGCCGCAAGCACATCGAAACGGAATTTGAATCCGCGGTCAAGGTGGCCGCCGGGCCTTGCGCAGGCGAACAAATCCTTTTATAATAGTAACAGTACACCTAAGAAAAGGAAGTGTTTGCTGTGGCCGGAAATGCATTTACCTTTGGCGTAAAGCCGGGCGGCCTGACCGACCGATCCCAGGTGAGCATCCTTTTGTGCTACCTGATCCGCACCGCCGCACCTCTGTGCCGGCAGGATATAGAGAACGCGCTGCTGGGCGAGCAGCTGGTGAATTATTTTGAGCTGGCCGGAAGCCTGGCCGATCTGGAGGATCAGGGGCTTGTAACCGTGGATGAAAACGGTGGCTATCACATCACCCCCAAGGGTATTTCGGTAACCGACGAGTTGGGTTTTGATCTGCTGCCCCGCAGCGTGCGGGAAACCGCCATCCGCGCGGTAATCCGGGCGCAGCAATGGGTGCGCAAGGCTGCTCAGCACCAGACCCAGGTGACCAAAACCGATCAGGGCTATGTGGTGCACTGCTCCATCAACGAGCTGGGCAGCGAGGTGTTCGGTCTTTCCTTCACTTTGCCGGACCCGCTGACTGCCGAAATGGTGAAAAACGCCTTCATTGAAAAGGGCAGCGAGATTTACGCGCTGCTTCTGGAAACGATGACCACCGATTCCACCCGGCAGGAGGAGTCGGACAGCTCTGTCAAAGGCTGACCCTCTTTGCTTCCCTTTTTCACTGAACACAAACAAAAACCGCCGCCGTGCAAAACGAAATGCACAGCGGCGGTTTTCTTTTCATCAGTCAATCAATTCAGGGCTGCTTGCCTTCCACGATGCCCTCGTGGTGCAGCACACTGCGGATAGTGCCAAAGAAGATCTTCACATCCAGCCCGAAGCTCAGGTGCTGAACATAATAGCCGTCCAGCGCAGCCTTCTTGGGGATAGGCAGTTCGTCACGGCCATGAATCTGGGCATAGCCGGTCAGGCCGGGCACGCAGTCATTGGCGCCGTATTTATCCCGCTCGGCAATCAGATCATCCTGATTCCAGAGCGCAGGGCGCGGACCCACGATGCTCATTTCCCCCTTGAAGATGTTGAACAGCTGAGGCAGCTCGTCCAGACTGGTCTTACGCAGAAAACGGCCAATGGGGGTAATGAACGCATCCGGATTCTCCAGCAGATGCGTGGGCATATCCTTGGGGGTATCCGTGCGCATGCTGCGGAACTTGTAGATCTGGAAGTAGGTCTTGCCCTTGCCCACCCGCTTCTGGCAGAAGAGCACCGGCCCCGGGGACGAAAATTTGACGCACAGCGCCAGAATCGCCAGCAATGGCGACAGTACAACGATGGCGCAGAGCGAAAGCACCCAGTCAATCACACGCTTGATCACATTGCGATACATGAAACATTCCTCCTAGCTGGTCTCGCCTCATCAGGCGGGTTCCTGCCCACAGTTGGTCTTGTGGTGGAAGGTGGGCACCATGTCGATGAGCGCCTGCACCAGATTGTCGCTGTTGTTGGTGTAGGCGATCTGCTTCAGGGTCATCAGGTGATCGAAGAAGGTCTGGTTGTTCAGCTTGAGGGGCGCGCCGATGTAGATTTTCCGGTTCTCGGTCTTGCGCAGGCCCTCCTCGTCCATCAGCAACTCCTCAAACAGCTTTTCGCCGGGACGCAAGCCGGTGAAGACGATCTGAATGTCCTTGTAGGGAATGAAGCCGGAAAGCTTGATCAGGTTCTCGGCCAGATCCAGAATGCGCATGGGCTTGCCCATGTCCAGCACGAAAATCTCGCCGCCGGTGGCCATGGAACCGGCCTCCAGCACCAGGCTCACCGCCTCGGAGATGGTCATGAAATAGCGAACGATGTCCGGATGCGTCACCGTAACCGGACCACCGCAGGCAATCTGCTCCTTGAACAGCGGAATGACCGAGCCGTTGGAGCCCAGCACGTTGCCGAAGCGCACCGCCGCAAACCGGGTCTTGCTTCGCTGGGCCATTGCCTGCACGATCATCTCGCACACGCGCTTGGTGGCGCCCATCACGTTGGTGGGATTCACCGCCTTGTCGGTGGAGATCAGCACGAACCGCTCGGCCCCGTACCGATCCGCCGAGCTGGCCACGTTGAAGGTGCCGAACACATTGTTCTTCACCGCTTCCTCCGGGCTGTCCTCCATCAGAGGTACATGCTTGTGAGCAGCAGCATGGAAAACGATCTCGGGGCGGTAGCGCTCGAACAACGCGTCCATCTTTTTGGAGTCACGCACCGAGGCGATCTGCACCTGCAGGTCCAGCTTGTCACCGTATTTGCGGCGCAGCTCCTGCTGGATGGCGTAGGCGCTGTTCTCGTAAATATCCACCAGAAGAAGCTCCTTGGGTTCGCAGGACGCGATCTGACGGCACAGTTCGGAGCCGATGGAACCGCCGCCACCGGTGACCATGACCCGCTTGCCACGCAGGAACTCCGCGATTCGAACGGACAGCTGCACCTCTTCCCGGCCCAGCAGGTCCTCCACCTTTACATCACGGATACGGGAGGCAAGGTCCTGACCGTCGGTGATCATCTTCACGATGTCCGGCAGGATCTTGATGTTGCACTTGGTCTTGTTGCAGATGGACAGCACCCGGCGCTTGTTTTCCTCATCCATGGTGGGGATGGCCAGCAGAATGCTCTCAATCTCGCACTGCTCCACGATCTCAGGGATATCCTCGGTGGTGCCCATGATCTGGATGCCCATGATATAACGGCCCTGCTTTTCCGGCGCATCGTCCACGCAGCAGATGATGTTCATATCCGGGCTGGGCTTCTTGAACTGCTCATGCAGAAGGGTGCTGGCCGCATCGCCCGCGCCGATGAGCAGGGTACGGCGGGCCTTCTGGCCGCCCTTTTTGCCCAGCTTCACATTCCGGTACATCCGGTACACCAGACGGGAATACATGGTCACGCCCGCCGAGAACATGGCGCTGAGAAAGTAGACCGATGTGGGCACCTGACTTCCTGTTCCCTGGAAGATGAGCAGCGAGCTGGCCACAAACAGGAAAATCGCAATGGCCGAGCCGGTACACAGCCGGAAGAACTCCACCACCTCGGCATAGCGCCACAGACTGTCGTACATGCCCATCAGGCCGTAGACGATCTCGAAGCAGCAGACGAACAAGAAGCAACTGGCCACCAGCAAGCTGGAATACTGCGCATAGGGCGCGCGGCCGCTGATCAATACCCAGGGGGCCAGATAGCAGACCGTGAGGGCGCAGATATCGAACAGCATCAGAATCTGCTTGCGGAATCTGCTCAGGATCGCACCGATCTTCATTGACAAATTCTATCACCAAACTTTGTTTTTGTTTTCAGCCGGACCCCGGGCACGACAAAAAGTGCCCTGCCGGCGATCCACAGGACACCATGCCCCATTGCTTGAACAGCGCTGCAACCTTGAGAAAACAAAAGGCCGGTCATCCGGCACGGCATCGCTTTGGCCGGGCGGTGCAAAAGGCGCAGTGCTGCCCCTTGTGTTTTCTTGTAATTTTACACTATTTTCACCAAAGAATCAATGTTTTTGCGTCCGTTTCGCCTCATTGGGGTTAGTTTGCACCGTTTTTACACAAAAAAGCCGCCGTATTTTGCCGATACGGCGGCTTTTTGCTTTTGGATTTTTGTTACAAAATAATGCAGATCAGGCCGGTACAACCCTCGTTGATCACCCGCTCCAGGGTCTCCTGCAGGCGGGCACGGGCCTCCTGGGGCATGTGCAGCAGCTTGTTCTGCAGCCCCTCATTCACCAGCTCGTGCAGGCTCTTGCCGAAAATGTTGGACTGCCAGATCTTCAGCGGGTCCTGCTCAAAATCGTGTAGCAGGCTGACCACCAGTTCCTCCGACTGCTTTTCCGAACCTACGATGGGAGAAATCTCCGTGTTGATGGTGGCCTTCAGCAGATGGATGGACGGGGCACTGGCCCGCAGCCGCACCCCGTAGCGGCCGCCCTGGTGCACAATCTCCGGCTCCTCCAGCCGAAGCTCGCTGATGGTGGGCATCACGATGCCGTAGCCGGTGGCCTCCACCTGCTCCAGCGCGCTGCGAATCTTCTCATATTCCCGCTTGGCCCGGGCGAGGCTGATGATGCAGGGCATCAGGCTGGCTTCGTCGCAGATTTCCAGGCCGGTGGTCTCGCCCAGCACCTGATAGAAGATCTCCGGCCGCAGCTCCAGCTCCAGCACCACCCGGCCGGTGGCCAGCTCCAGCGAGCGGATGCGGGAGGCCTTCAGCGCCTCACACTGCACCGGGTCCTCCCGGCAGGCCACATCCTTCATCTGGGCCACCGAATCCGCATATTCCCGGGCCGCCGCGTAGACCTGCTGCTGCAGCCAGTGGTCCGGCTCCAGCATGGTGATCCACTTTGGCATAGCGAAGGCGATTTCCTTCACCTCGAACTCATAGAGTACGCTCTGCAGAATCTTCCCGATGGCCGCCCGATCCAGGTCCAGGCAGCTGACCGGAATCACGGTATGGCCATACTCCTGCTCCATCTGCTGGGCCAGCTGGTACACATCCGGCTTATGGGGGTCCACACAGTTGAGCAGAATCACAAAGGGCTTATTAATCTCGTCCAGCTCGGCGATGACCTGAGCCTCCGCCGCCTGGTATTTTTCCCGGGGAATGTCGCTGATGGAACCGTCGGTGGTGATGACCAGCCCGATGGTGGAATGCTCCCGGATTACCTTGCGGGTGCCGGTCTGAGCTGCCTGATCAAAAGGAATCTCCTCCTCGAACCAGGGGCTTTTCACCATGCGGGGCTTTTCATCCTCCTCATGGCCCATGGCTCCCTCCACCATATAGCCCACGCAGTCGATGAGCCGGGTCTTGAAGCTGCCGCCCCCCTCCAGCTCGATGGTGACAGCAGTCTCCGGGATGAATTTTGGCTCCGTAGTCATGATGGTACGCCCCGCGGCGGACTGGGGCAGTTCGTCCCGCGCCCGGTTCTTCACCGCCGGGCTGGTCAGCTGAGGCAGCACCAGCTCCTCCATGAATTTTTTGATGAAGGTGCTCTTGCCGGTGCGCACCGGTCCCACCACGCCAATGTAAATATCGCCGCCGGTACGGGCCGCGATGTCCTTGTAAACACCCTGGGTTTCCATTGGATTCCTCCCCTCCTTTCACATGCTGGCCGGCACCAGCAGCCGGGCCGCCTGGGTGATGCGGATGTCCTCCAGCTGGTTGCTTTTCAGCATGGCCGCCGGCGACACATGGTACCGCTTGGCGATTTCGAACACGTCTTCTCCGGGGGTCGCGTAGTAGATGCGCAGGGCGATGTCCGGCTCCGGCTGCTCCAGCGCTTCGCCGCACTCCACCTGCTCCAGCGCGGTCTTCCAGCTGCGCTTGAACACCAGACCATCCAGCCGGATGCGGGCGCTCAGGGTCATCTCGGCCCCGTTCTTGCGCACGTCGATGTCGGTAACAGTGGGCCAGCACTCGCAGCGGTACTCCTCCGGGCTGCCCGGCCAGGGCGGGCTAAGGGTGTATTCAAAGCTCTTGTCATAGCAGTCGATCTCGCCCAGCGAGTTCATGCAGAACACATGGGCACTGGCCCGACCGCTCAGCTGTACCCCCTGCCCCACGGCAGTGAGCTCCGGCAGGCCGGGCAGCACAAAGCAGTGGATGATCTGGGCCTCCTCGTCCGGCAGCGCGCCGCCGGTCTGGGCCTCGCACTCCTGGCTGAGGGTCAGGAACAGCTGCTCGGTAAGGATGCGCTGGCTGCTCACCTGAGTCTCGTACTGTGTAGAGAAGGCATCGCTGACCAGATAGCACTCGTTTTTGCGCCACACCCGCAGATGCAGCGCCGCGGTGGCGGTGATGGTATGCCCGTTCTCCTGGGCCGCGGCCATCACGGTGCAGCCGGTGAGCTCGGCGGATGCAAAGCATTCGCTGTCCTCCGGCACGCCCTCCAGGTCCAGAATTTGATTGAATGCCACCCGTTGCTGGGTCTGTTCCATCTGATAACCGGGACCGGTGCGGTACAACAGGCTCACCTGGATGGCACCTTTGACCACCGCCTTGCCGGAAATCAGCTTCACATCCTCCACCTGGCCTACTCCGGCCACATCCAGAATGGCCTGAGGCGGCTGGGCAAACTGCAGCTGCTCCTCCGCGGTAATCATCTTATCCAGGCTGGCCAGACACTTGACGCCCTCCACCAATTCCATCCTCTGCTCGATGCCGCAGTCCGCCAGAGCGGTGATCACCTCCCGGTCAGTGCGGCAGGCCACCCGGGCGCTGAGGGCATAGGCCCCCCGCAGGTCCACCCGGCGCTGGTTCACCGCCCGGCAGTTCAGATATTCCAGCTGACCGCCCACCTGGACGCTGTAGCCGGAATAATCCCCCTCCGGCAGATCCATAGCCCGGGTGAAGGGCAGCTTCTGTTCGGTCTGGCACAGGCTTTGGTCCTCCTCGGCCTGGTAATACACCACACACCGCAGGTAGCCGTCCACAGTAAGGCGGCCGGCCGTGATCTGTTTTTGCAGCGGCACCAGGTAGACGAAGCATTTTATGATCTTGAACACCTGCGGCAGATAATCCGGAATAAGGATCTCCGCCTCCACCGGAAGCTCTGCCTTGGTTTCGCACAGGCTCCCCATAGCGGACAGCGAGTCCCTGAACACCTTCAATTCCATTTTTTCGCCCCTTTCGCGCGTTTCTAGTCCCATGTATATGCGCGCGGTGGGCAAGCCATACCCCTTTTTGCAGGCAAAAAGCCCGCCGCCTGACTTTTCCAGGCAGCGGGCCCTTTCATCGGGTTGGATTCAGTTTTCCTTTTTGATCTTAAACAGCGCCCGCAGCACTCCTGCCAGGCATTTGGGGCTTTTGACCACGATCACTTGCATTGTCGCTTCCCTCCCTTGTGGCTGATGGTTTTGCTCCAGTATATCCATCCGCCCCGGGATTTGTGCATCAGCGGTCCAGTTGGTGGTCCTTTTTGGTGCGGATCACCAGCAAAGCGCCTGTTCGCACCGTGATGGTTGCGCCGCCGGGCAGGGTCTCATTGCTTACCCCCAGCGGAAAATCCACCGTGGTGAGGGTGGCATCCTCCAGCGTGTACTTCGCCCCCCGCTCGCACACTCCCTCGGCCCTGCCCTCCAGCGGCAGTACCGAGAAGTATTCCTCCGGTTCGTAGGGCAGCTCCAGGCTTTTGCCGGGCATCAGGTAGCACAGCTGGCTGTCCTCATCGGCCAGCATTACCTGCACGCCCTGCTTTTCCAGCCAGAGGCCGGTGCCGATGTTGGCCAGCGTATGCTCCAGCCGGTGGCCGCCCAGCGCTCCCAGCAGCAAAATCTGCGAAAAGCCCTTTTCCACCGCCAGCTTGGCAGCATAATGGGTGTCGGTGTCGTCCTTGACACGGGGCAGCACCACAGCACCGGTCCCCTCCGGCGGAGGGGCACTGTCGAAATCCCCCAGGATCACATCCGGCTCCCGTTCCAATATCTGCCGGGTACTCCGGTACCCCCCATCACAGGCGATCAGGTAGTCGCCGGGCCGCAGCAGCTTTTTCATGGAGGCTGCCAGCGGCGCGGCCGACACGATCACGCATCGTGTTTGCTGCATACGATTCTCCTTTCCGCGCCCCCTTTGGGGCAGCAGAGCTTACGCCTGATTGTACCACACTGCCGCCCGGGATGCAAACCGGCCTTTGCTTTTTACCAAAAACGGTGGTATAATAAACCCAAACAGAAAACTGCCATGAGTCTGGCACAATAGAAATAAGTCGTTACGGCGTAGTCTATTCATCCGATGGACTGGGCCGTTTTCTTATTTTTAAGAAGGAGTGTTTTTCTATCATGCCAAAGACAAAACTGGAAGAACTGGTGTATGGCCTGCTGATGACCCTGTTCATGGTGCTGGCCATGGAGCTTTACAACACCGGCCTGCGCATGGGCGGGCTGACCAACGCGGGTATTCTGGCCGCCTTGCCGGAAACTCTGATCATCTTTCCTATCTGCTTTGTGATGGGCTTCTGCTTTGTGGACCGGTTCGCTCCGCGCATCGCCTTCCGCCTGGTTGACCCGGTAGTGGACCGGCCCATTTTTGTGATTCTGGCCCGTGCCAGCATCACGGTGGCATTTATGTGCCCCATCATGAGCTTCTGGGCCACAGTGATCTTCAAGCGGCCGGGCTGGGAATTTATCCCCTGCTGGCTGCAGACCGTTGCCTGCAATTTCCCCATGGCGTTTTTCTGGCAGATTTTTTTCTGCGGACCTCTGGTACGGTTTTTGTTTCGTCTGCTGTTCCGTCGCAGCAAAGCTTCTTCGGTATAATTTCCACCCGTTTGTTTTCTCCCCAGCAAAACGCCCCGCGCCTGCCAAAAAACGGCAGACGCGGGGCGTTTTCATTTGACCGCTTGTCCGGAAGCCATCAGCGCAGCTCCCAGTCCTTGATGTCCTTCACTTCGTCGTACATGGCGGCGTAGCTGTCGTACCGGCTCTGGCTGATCTTGCCCTCCTTCAGGGCCTCCAGCACCGCGCAGCCCTTTTCGGCACGGTGAGCGCAACCGGTGAACTTGCATTCGTGCACATAGGGTGCAAATTCCGGGAAGGCGTACTGCAGGTTTTCCTTGGGAATGTAGCATGCTTTTCCAGTATCCAGGCTGGCAAAGCCCGGGGTGTCGGCCACATAACCGCCAAAGGCCTCAAAAATCTCCACCTCACGGGTGGTGTGACGGCCGCGGCCCAGCTTCTGGCTGATGGAGCCGGTCTGCTGGGCAAGGTCGGGCAGAAGGGCATTCAGCAGCGTGCTCTTGCCTACACCGGAGTTGCCGCAGAAGGCACAGAGCTTACCTTGAATCATGTTCTTGATCTCCTCCAGACCGCCGCCGGTAGCGTGATCCACAATCACCACCGGCAAGGTGGACAGCGCATAGGCCTGGGTCAGCTTTTCGGTGCTTGCCAGGTCACCCTTGGTGAACACCAGCACCGGCTGGACATCCTTGTCCACCGCAATGGCGGTGAGCTTATCCAGCACCAGAGTGCTGGGCACCGGCTGGGTGGTGCTGGCCACGATGAACAGCACATCCAGATTGGCAATGGGCGGACGCACGAACACATTGCGGCGGGGTGCAATCTCGGCAATCACATTGCCGCCGTTCTCCACCTCCACCGTAACCCGGTCGCCTGCCACCGGAGTGATGCCCCGCTTACGGAAGATGCCCTTTGCCTTGCATTCCAGCAGCTCATCGCCGCACTGCACATAGTAAAAACCGCCGATCCCTTTTTTAATGTATCCTTCCGGCATAGTGAATTCCTTTCCCAGTTTTGCTTTGTTTGTGCCATTGGAAAGAGCCGGGCCGCAGATAAACGGCCCGGCCCTGACGTTATGTGTGTGGTATTTTCAGCGAAATCAATCGTCCCCGTTTTCCTGCTGCTGACCCTGATCGCCACTGTTGCCGCTATTTCCGTTATTGCCCTCATCCGGGGTCACCACCACCGGCGGCTGAGTTGCGGTCGGGGTGGGCGTGGGAGTGGGTTCCGGCGTGGGCTCCGGCGTGGGTTCCGGGGTCGGTTCCGGCGTGGGCTCCGGTCCAAGCGACACGGTGTAGCCCACCGTGGTGTTGATGCGAACCAGGCTGCCTGCCTCATAGGTCTGGGCAATTACGCGGCCTGCCTCGTACTCGCTGCTGTAAGCCTCGGTACGGGTACCGGTGCGCAGGTTGCTGGCGGTCAGTGCCTTCTGGGCGTCCGCCTCGGTCAGGCCGATCAGCTGGGGCACCGAGCGCTCCAGATCCACCTTCTTCTGGCTCACATACATGGTCACGGTGGAACCGCTGGCCACCTGCTCACCGTTGGCCGGATCGGTACGGATAACGCTGCCCTCCGGCACGGTGTCGTCCGCCTCATTGACCCGGCGAACCTGCAGGCCCTCGTTCTTCAGTGCCTCCTCCGCTTCGGCGGCGGTCCAGCCGTTCACCGAGGGGATGTTCACATACAGGGTACCGATGCTCACCTTCAGGGTGACCTTCTGGCCCTCCTTCACGGTACGGGGACCGCGGGGCGACTGGCTGATGATGATGCCCTCTTCGGTCTCGCTGCTGTTCACCATCTCAGCGGTCAGACTGAGCTTGTCGTTGTACTGGGCTTTTACTTCCTCCCAGTTCATGCCGGTGAAATCGGGCAGCTCCACGTCCTCCTTGCTGCTGAACAGGGGATTGGTGGAGTTCGCGAAGATCATAAAGCACAGAATGGCGGAGCCCAAAGCGAAGGCCGTGGCCATGCCCGCCAGCACCGGCAGCAGACCGATGCGCTTTTTCTTCTTTTTCCGGCTTTGGGTGCCTGTGGTGCGGCTCTGACCACTGCGGGAAGCCTGCTGGCTGCCGGTGCGGCCGGAACGCTGACCGGTGCGCCGCGGCTCGTTCTGGCCGGAGCCGGATCTGCTTTGTTTAACCACCTTGTCAATATACCTCGACGGCGAATCCTCAGTTAAATATTCATACTCAAACCGGATGCTGGGGTTGCGCTTGAATTCCTCAATGTCCTCCAGCATGGCGCGGGCGCTGGGATATCGCCGGTTCGGGTCCTTCGCCATGGCCCGGGCGGTGATATCCTGCAGTGCCTGAGGCACATCCGGTGCAATCTGCCCCAGAGGGACAGCCTTGTCTGAAATCTGCTTGATGGCCACCGAGACCGCGTCGTCCGATTCAAAGGGCAGCTTGCCGGACAGCATCTCGTACAGCATGATGCCAACGGAATAGATATCCGCCTTGGCATCGGTCACGTCGCCCTTCGCCTGCTCGGGGCTGATGTAATGCACCGAACCAATGGCCTTGTTGCTCACCATCTGGCTCTCGGCACGAGAGAAGCGGGCGATGCCGAAGTCCATAATCTTGACCTTACCGTCAGCCAGCAGCATGATATTTTGGGGTTTGATGTCCCGGTGGACCACACCCTTCCGGTGGGCATGATCCAGTGCATCCAGAATCTGCTCGGTGAAATGCACCACCTCTTTCCAGGTGAGGGGCTCGCCCCGCCGGGTCATGTACTCCTTGAGGGTAATGCCGTCGATGTATTCCATCACGATGTACTGGAGCTTGTCGGTGACCGACACGTCGAACACCTTCACGATGCCCGGATGATCCAGAATGGAGATGGCCTTGGATTCATTCTTGAACCGGTAGACCAACTCCGGGTTTTCCAGAAATTCTTCCCGCAGGACCTTTACTGCCACCACACGCTGGTTTTTCAGGTCCACACCTTTATAAACGTTGGCCATGCCGCCCACGCCCACCAGTTCCTCTAGCAGGTAGCGGCCGTCCAGCTTTTTGCCTATCAGTTGATCCATCTCAGTCCTCCGTTTGCTCTACCTCGATCAGCAGGGCGGTGATGTTGTCCTGCCCGCCTGCCTGGAGCGCCTGCTCCACCAGCCGCCGCGGCACCGTGAAAAACGGGTTGTGCTGGATGATGGCAAGCAGCTGGCCGTCCGGCACCACGCCGGAAAGCCCGTCGCTGCACATGAGGATCACGTCGCCGGGCCGGGCGGGCATGCTGGAATAATCCGCCTGCACACCGGGTTCCACGCCCAGCGCCTTGGTGATGAGGTTTTTGTGAGGATAGTTCTCGGCCTCCTCAGTGGTCAGCCGCCCTGCCTCCACCAGCTCCTGCACCATGGAATGGTCCCGGGTGAGCTGGCTGATCTGCCCTTCCCGGCACAGGTAGGCACGGGAATCGCCCACATGGGCCACATGCAGGGTATCGTGCCGCACCAGACAGCACACGGCAGTGGTGCCCATGCCTTTGTTTTCCGGGTGGGCCTGGGCCTCATTGTAAATGGCCCGGTTGGCCTGGGTGACACAGTGCATCAGGAAGGCCCGTTCCTGGCCCTTGGGCAGGTTTTTCAGGCCGCTCTCAAAGCAGGACTCCATGGTATCGGTGGCGATCTGCGCCGCCAGCTGACCCGCTGCCGCGCCGCCCATACCGTCGCACACAACGGCCCAGACGGTATCGTCCGGCAGGCGGGCAGCCCGGTAATTGTCCTGATTTTCATTGCGGCAGCTGCCGATATCGGTTTTGCCGGCCAGTTTCATGGCTGTTCCTCCTTTGCTGCCTCCCGCCGCAGCTGGCCGCAGGCGGCGCTGATGTCGCTGCCCAGGCGGCGGCGCACGGTGGCGTTCACCCCCAGATCGGTGAGCATATTCTGGAAGCGCTTCACGTTCTCCGCGTCGGTGGCGGAGTAGGGGCTGCCGTCCACCGGGTTGATGGGGATCAAATTCACATGGGCCCCCATGCCCCGGATAAGCTTTGCCAGCTCCTTGGCGGTGGCAGGGCTGTCGTTCACGCCCCGCACCATAGAATATTCAAAGCTGATGCGCCGGCCAGTGACCTTCTGGTAGCGGCGGCAGGCGGCGATGAGCTCTTCCACCGGGTATGCGTCGTTCACCGGCATCATCTGGCTGCGCATGGCATTGTTGGGCGCATGCAGCGAGATGGACAGGGTGAGCTGCAGCTTTTTTTCCGCCAGCTTGTCAATCTGGGGCACGATACCGCAGGTGGACAGGCTGATGTTCCGCATGCCGATGTTCACACCCTCAGGGCTGGAAATGATGGTGAGAAAATCCATCACGTTGTCGAAGTTGTCCAACGGCTCGCCGATGCCCATGAGCACGATGTGGGAAATACGCTCGCCGATGTCCTTCTGGGCGGCGTAGATTTCCGCCGCAATCTCCCCGGCCTCCAGGTTGCGCACCCTGCCCGCCTGGGTGGAAGCGCAGAACCGGCAGCCCATGCGGCAGCCCACCTGGGTGGACACGCACACAGTATTACCATAATTATAGCGCATTACCACCGTCTCGATGCAGTTGCCGTCCGCCAGGCGGAAAAGATATTTCACCGTGCCGTCCTTGGACTGCTGCCGCCGCTGGATGACAGGAGCCGCGATGTAGTACTCCTCTTCCAGTTTCGCCAGCAGTGCCTTGGGCTGGTCGGTCATGGCCGAAAATTCGGTGACCAGCTTCTGGTGCAGCCAGTGAAAGATCTGTTTCGCCCGGAAGGCGGGCTGGCCCATGGCTTTCAGCCGCTCGGCCAGCTGCTCAAGGGTGTAGGATGAGATACAGGTTTTCTGCATGGTTCACAACTTCTCCATAATGGCAATGAAAAATCCGTCCGGCCCGGCCTTGCCCGGCAGCAGGGTCAGCATGCCGTCCTCCACGCGCGCACCCTGGGGCACAAAGGGCGGCTGGACGAGCCGGAATCCGGCGTTTCGTTCCAGGAAGGCCCGCACGATGTTCTGATTCTCCCGCGGGTCGATGGTGCAGGTGGAATACACGATGCGGCCGCCTTCTTTCACATAACGAGCGGCGGTGGCCAGAATCTTCGCCTGCAGCTCGTGCAGCTGCTTCACGCCGTCCATGGTTTTGTAGCGGATGTCCGGCTTTTTGGCGATGATGCCAAGGCCGGAGCAGGGCACGTCGCACAAGACCCGGTCCGCCCCGGCGAACTCCTCCCGGTAGACCGACGCGTCGTTGTGCAGCACCGTTACATTGGTAAGGCCCGCACGGGCGGCGGCCTTTTTGATCAGCGGCAGACGGCTTTTCACCGCATCGCAGCTGATGAGGGTGCCGGTATTCTCCATGTCCTCACCGATGGTCAGAGTCTTGCCACCCGGCGCGGCGCACAGGTCCAGCACCTTTTCCCCGGGCTTTGCCTGCAGGCTGTAGGCTGCCAGCTGGGAGGCCTGGCCCTGCACATGGTAAAGTCCCTGCCGGAAGGCCTCGGTGGCCGCCGGGCTGCCGGTGAATTTCGCCAGCAGGGTATTCTCCAGCCAGCCGGATTCCACCTCCACGCCCTCTGACTCCAACAGTTTGGTCAGCTGGACGGGCGTGGTTTTCAGCGGGTTGCACCGCAGAGCCACCCGAGGTGTTTCAAAGAATGCCTGCAAAATCTGCTCACATTCTTCGGGATAATTCTTTTGCAGCAGTTTGACCACCGGCAGGCCCACGGAATACTGGATACTCAGCCGCTCGTCCTCGGTTTTGAAGGAGGCGGAAGCCGGGTCCTGAGTAACGGCCTTGCGCAGCACTGCGTTCACAAGACCGGCGGCGCTGGATTTTTTCAGCGCACGGCACAGGCTCACCGACTCGTTCACCGCCACCGCGCGGGGTACCTGCATGTAGCGGGCCTGATACAGGCCGCTGCGCAGGATGGCCCGCACCTGGGGGTCCAGCTTGGCCAGCGGGCGGCTCAGGCAGTTCGTCAGCGCCCAGTCCAGGGTGAGCAGCCGCTCGGTGACGCCATAGAACAGGGCGCTCACAAAGGCCCGGTCCCGGCCGGTCAGGTCCTGATGCTCCAGGACTGCGTTCAATACCAGATTGGCAAAGCCGCTCTCCTCCTGGCGGACCAGTGCCTGAACCGCAATGCGGCGGGCTTTATCCATAAACGTGTTCCTCCAATGGTGAAATTACAGCCGGTCGCCTGCTTTCAGGCGGCGGCCCGCCGCCCAGGCGGAGCCCGCCATAGGCTTGGAGCCTTCCGGCACCACCTCGTCCAGCTCCAGCGCGCCCTCGGCGCAGGCGATGGTGAGGGGTTTGATGCTCAGTACAGTGCCGGGCGCGCCGTTTCCGGCGGCCACATGGCTTTTGCGCACCTTGATTTTTTTGCCTTCCTGCTCAAAGTAGGCCACCGGCCAGGGGTTCATGCCCCGCACCAGGTCGTGCAGCTTCTGGGCAGGCTGGTCAAAGGCAAAGCGGGCCATCTCCTTGGTCAGGGGCGGGGCCAGCGTGGCCTTGCTGTGGTCCTGAGGGGTGCGCACGGCAGTGCCCTCAGCGATGGAGGCGATGGTCTCCACCAGGGTCTTGGCACCCTGGGCAGTGATCCGCTCGAACAGTTCGCCACTGGTCTCCTCGGGACCGATGGTCACCGGGGCGACGTTCAGGATGTCGCCGGTGTCCAGGCCCTCGTCCAGATACATGATGGAGACGCCGGTCTCCTTGTCGCCGTTGATCACCGACCACTGCACCGGAGCGGCGCCCCGGTATTTGGGCAGCAGGGAAACGTGCAGGTTGATGCAGCCCTTGGGAGGCACACACAGCACCTCCGGCGGCAGGATGCGGCCGTAGGCCACCACCACGATCAGCTCGGGGGCCAGCTCCCGGATCTGCTGCTGCACCTCTTCGGTGCGCAGGGTCTTTGGCTGATAGACCGGCAGATTATGCTCCAGTGCCAGCTGCTTCACCGGCGGGGCGGTGAGAATCTGCTTGCGGCCCACCGGCTTATCCTCGCGGGTGAACACACCGCACACCTCATGCCCTGCCTCCAGAACGGCAGCCAGGCTGGCAGCGGCAATGTCCGGCGTGCCCATAAACAGAATGCGCATTATTCCTCGTCCTCTTCGATCTCGTCCGGGTAGTCGTCCTCATAGAAATGGTCGGCCAGGTCCATAATGGTGATGCCGTCCAGATGGTTGGTCTCGTGGCAGAAGCAGCGGGCCAGCATCTCCTCGGCCTCCATCTCAAAGGTCTCGCCGTGGCGGTCCTGGGCACGGATCTTCACCTTGCGGGGACGGCTGATGGCGCCGTTGTGGCCCGGGAAGGACAGGCAGCCCTCGTACAGGGTCACCTCATCCTCGGACTCCTCCAGAATCTCCGGGTTGATGCACTCGATGAACTTGGGCTCATAGCCCTCGGGCATGGTGCCATCCTCCGGCAGGTCGCGCTCGTCCAGCGCGATGAACAGGCGGCGCATCACGCCCACCTGGGGGCCGGCCAGGCCCAGACCGCCTGCGTCGATCAGAGTCTCTTTCATATCGTCCAGCAGAGTTGCCAGACGGTCGTCAAAATTGGTCACCGGGCGGCAGACCTTTTTCAGAATGGGATCGCCGTCCTGCACAATGGTACGCAGAGCCATAGAAGTTTATCCTCCTTAAAATGAGCCGGCGGGAAGGCCGGCGAGATTGGTTGATGAAGTATGCCCGAGGGCTCAGTCGCCGTCGGAATTAAAATCCAGCGTCACCGACGCCTTGGACGGCAGGCCCTCGTCACTGTAAGCCGCCAGTACCTTGCCCAGCACCTGGCGGAAGGCCCGGTCGTTGCGGCATTTGATGGTGAGCTTGTAGCGGTAGCGGTCCTTGACCATGACGATGTTCATGGGTGCGGGACCCAAGATCCGCAGCGGCATGCCCGGATGGGCGCTGGCCTCGGTACCCAGCAGCCGGGCAAAGCGGGCGGCCGCCTGCATGGTGCGGTTTTCGTCCGCGCCGCTGAAGGCAGCGATGCAGACGCTGCAGAAGGGCGGATACAGGCAGATCTTGCGGAACATGATCTCCTGATCGAAAAAGGCCTCGTAGTTCTGGGCCGCCGCCAGATTCAGGGTAGAATTCTCCGGGTCCATGGTCTGAATCAGCGCCCGACCCGCGGCCCCGGCCCGGCCGGAACGGCCGATCACCTGGGTCACCAGCGAGAATACGTTCTCCACCGCCCGGAACCCCTGGGAAAAGAGCAGCGAGTCGATGCCCAGCACACCCACCAGAGTCACCTTTTCAAAATCCAGGCCCTTGGCCACCATCTGGGTACCCAGCATGATGTCGTATTCGCCCCGGGCAAAGGCGGCCAGCATGTTCTCGTGGGCGTTCTTCTGGCTGGTGGAGTCCTGGTCCATGCGAAGCACCCGGGCGTCCGGGAACAGCTCGGCCAGCTCCTCCTCCACCCTCTGGGTGCCGAAGCCGGTGTAGCGCACCTTTCCGCCGCATTCCGGGCAGAGGGTGGGCACCGGCGAAATTGCCTTGCCGCAATAGTGGCAAAGCAGCTTGTTTTCGGATTTATGATACACCATGGGGACGCTGCAGCTGGAACATTTGATCACCTGCCCGCAGCCGGAACACATGCCCACGGTCTTGTAGCCCCGCCGGTTGAGCAGCAGAATTGCCTGCTCGCCCCGGGCCAGGGTCTGTCGGATGCGCCCGGCCAGCGCGGCGCTGATGCTACCGGAGTTTCCGGCGGCCAGTTCGGCGCGCATATCCACCATTTCCACTGCGGGCAGCGGCTGGCCCGCATAGCGACGGGTGAGCTTATACAGAGTATAACGGCCCTCCAGCGCGGCCTGGTAACTCTCCACGCTGGGAGTAGCCGAGGCGAACAGCACCAGAGCACCGTGGTCCACGGCCCGGCGCTTGGCCACCTCCCGGGCATCGAAGCGGGGTGCGCTTTCCGACCGGTAGGTGTGCTCCTGCTCCTCGTCCAGTACGATCAGACCGATGTTTTTCAGCGGCGCAAACACCGCGCTGCGGGTGCCCACCACAATGTCGGCCCCGCCGGCCTGGATCATCTGCCATTGCAGCAGCCGTTCGGTGTGGTTGAGAGCCGAGTGCTGCACTGCCACCCGCCCGCCGAAGGTCTGCTTCAGGCGGCGGATCATCTGAGGCGTCAGGCTGATCTCCGGCACCAGAACCAGGGCAGTCTTGCCCAGCTCCAGTGTGCGCTGGATCAGCTTTAAAAACACCAGCGTTTTGCCGCTGGCGGTCACCCCATAAAGCAGGGCGGCACTGGGCTTGTTTTGCTCCATCTGGGCGCACAGGCCGTCGTACACCTGCTGCTGCTCTTCACTCAGAACAATTGGGTCGTTTGTCTGGGGAATGTGGCTGAACAGGTCCAGCACCTTATCCACCTGCCGCTTTTGCAGCACGCCCTTTTCGCACAGGTTATCCAGCACAGCGCGGCTCAGACCCAGCTGAGCCAGCGTACTTTGGGGCAGCGGGCCGTTTTGCAGCGCCGCCACCGCCGCCTGCTGCTTGGCGGTGGGCTTTGGTTTTTCGGGCAAAGCGCCCACAAGGGAATATTCCGGCTCGGTATGGCGCACCAGCTGCTTTTGCAGCCGGGGGCCGTTTTCCGTTTCCGCCGGTTTGTACTGGGCCCCATAGGGGATGATGGCCTTGACCGCCTCGTACCAGGTGCAGAAGGTGCGCTCCTTCAAAAAGCGCACCAGACCCAGCAGCTCGTCGGTCAGGCGGGCGTTTTCCGGCGCTGCATCGAACAGTTCCTTGCAGCGGCCGGCTTCCTCCTGCTGGCCGGTGGCCAGCACCACGCCCATGCGGGGCTTATTGCCCCGGCCAAAGGGCACCAGCACCATGCCCCCCGGAACCACCGGATGGGCCAGTGTGGGGGGCACAAGATAGGTATAGAGCTTGTCAAAATGAAACGTGGCGCCGCTTACTGCCACCTGGACTGTTTGCAGCACCGCGCCGCGCTCCCTTCCGCCCGCTGGGTGCGGGTCACTCTTCTTCCTGCTGATACTTCTGAATCAGACCGTAGATTTCCTCGGCACACTCGTCCACAGTATCGTTGATCACAACCTCGTTATAATCCACCGCATACTCCATCTCCTCCACCGCGCGGGCAAGGCGCTTCTGGATGGATTCTTCGGTCTCGGTGCCGCGGCCCCGCAGCCGCTCCTCCAGCTCGCCGTAGCTGGGCGGCCGGACGAAGATGGTCACCGCATTGGGGTAAATCTTCTTGATGTTGCCCGCGCCGATCACCTCGATGACCAGGATCACGGTGATGCCGTTTTCAATGCGCTTGTCCACCTCGGACTTGGGGGTACCGTAGTAGTTTTCGCAGTATTCTGCGTACTCCAGGATCTCGCCCGCCTGAATGCGGCGCTCAAACTCCTCGCGGCTCAGGTAGAAGTAGTTTACCCCTTCCTTTTCGCCGGAGCGCATGGGGCGGGTGGTGGCGGAAACCGAAACCTCGATCTCCGGATGCAGCTCCATCAGCCGCTTGACCACCGTGTCTTTGCCGGAGCCGGAAGGCCCGGAAATTACGATCAGATGGCGTTCCTTATTCATTGTCCAGTTCGTCCTCCATTTCATCCTCGGCATCGTCGGTGTCGTTCAGACGGTTGGCCACGGTCTCCGGCTGCACAGCAGACAGGATCACATGGTCCGAGTCCATGATGATGACCGCACGGGTACGGCGGCCGTAGGTTGCGTCGATGAGGGAGCCCTTGTCCCGCGCTTCCTGCACGATGCGCTTGATGGGCGCGGATTCCGGGCTCACGATGGCGATCAGCCGGTTGGCGCTGACCATGTTGCCAAAGCCGATGTTGATCAGTTTCATGCTTGGCTCTCCTTACTCGATGTTCTGGATCTGCTCGCGGATCTTCTCGATCTCGGCCTTGGTATCCACCACGATGCGGGTGATGGCAATGTCCTGGCACTTGGAGCCGATGGTGTTGGTTTCCCGGTTCAGCTCCTGGGTCAAGAAGTCCAGCTTGCGGCCCACCGGGCCGTCGCTTTCCAGAATCTCGCGATACTGGGCGATGTGACTGCGCAGGCGCACCGTCTCCTCATCCACCGCGGTCTTGTCACCGAAGATGGCAGCCTCGGTGAGGATGCGCGCCTCGTCGATGTTCTGGTCCTGCAGAATGGTCTGCAGGCGGGTGTACAGCTTCTGGGTGTAGGCCTGCACACGCTCGGCGCTGCCCTCCTCCACCTTGCCCACGTTGGCTTCGATGGTGGCGAGACGGCCCAGCACGTCCGCCTTCAGCTTCTCGCCCTCCACGGCTCGCATGGCCACGAAGTTTTCCAGGGCGATGGTGCACACCTGGCTCACATCCTGCCACAGCTGCTCTTCGTCCACATCTGCATGGCGCACGCTCAGCACGTCCGGGTAGCGGGCGATGAGCCCGGCGGTGGCATCGTTCTTCACGCCCAGCTGCTCAGACAAAGCGGCCAGCGCGTCGGCATAGCTCCTGGCCAGCGGCAGATCCACCTCCACCGCCACATCCTGGCTGCCCACACTCTGCATCTGCAGGCTCAGCTCCACCTTGCCCCGGCTGATGCTCGCGCTGAGCAGTTTTTTCAGCTTGTCGTCCAGATAGGCACAGCTGCGGGGGATGCGGGAGGAATACTCAAAATAACGGGAGTTTACGCTTTTGATCTCGACGGTGATGTCCCGTCCGTTCAGGATTGCTTCGCCGCGGCCGTAGCCGGTCATGCTCAAAGCCATTGATAAAGGCACCTCGTTCCCTTAGGATCGTTATTGAAATCGCCGGGGTCTGCCCGGCCTGAAACCGGCTGCGGACACATTTCCCCATTTAAATATACATGCTATTATTCTACTCGGTTTGGCGCTTCATTGCAAGTTTTTTATCACCCTGCGTCCGGCCGCCCTTGTTTTGCCCGCCGCCTTATATTACAATGAATGCGTTGATTTTCCGGCTTTGGGGAGGGTTTTTCATGCAGACGAAGGAACGCTGGCATCTGATCGACGGGCTGCGGGGCCTGGCATTGGCCAACATGGTGCTGTATCACCTTTTATTTGATGTATACGTGATCTGGGGCTTCGATCCGCTGTGGCCCGCCCGGTGGCCGGTGCGGGTGTGGGAGCGGTGCATCTGCTGCTCCTTCATTTTCATCAGCGGTCTGTGCTGGCACTGGGGCAGGCAGCATGCATTTCGCCGGGGCCTTCTGCTCAACGGCTGCGGACTGCTGATCACCGTCGTGACCCTGATTG
Organism: Gemmiger sp. An87; assembly: GCF_002159185.1. Classification (GTDB taxonomy): domain Bacteria; phylum Bacillota; class Clostridia; order Oscillospirales; family Ruminococcaceae; genus Allofournierella. The sequence continues at coordinate 14,316 of NZ_NFHD01000013.1, read as the reverse complement.
CGGTGCCGGATCAGGCGGTGTGGTGCGGGGTGCTCACCTTCCTGGGCTGTGCTACCCTGCTCACCATTCCAGTGGACCGGCTGCTGCATGGCCGATGGGCAGCCGCAGGCCTTGCAGTAAGCCTTGTGCTGCTGGCGGTGTTCTGGCCGGTGAACCAGGGCTGGCTGGGCCTTGGCACATGGCGGATTTGGCAGTTGCCGGACGCCCTTTACCGCTCCCGCCTGCTCACGGTGCTGGGCTTTCCCTTCCCGGGCTTTTTCTCCAGCGATTATTTTTCCATTCTGCCCTGGTATTTTCTTTTTCTGGCAGGCTACTTTGCCCGGCCGCTGCTGTTTGCCAGCGAGGGTGTGAAGCAGGCAGCCCGGCTGCGGCTGCCGGGGCTGGACTGGCTGGGGCGCAAAAGTCTGCCGGTCTATCTGGTACACCAGCCCTTGTGTATGGCGGTATGCGTCGTTTTTCTTTCGCCCGCTTCGCCTCTTTGTCTTGTAAGATGAATTCTGCCCCTTGCCTTGTGCAGCGCTCTTTTCCAAAAGAAAAGGGCGCTGTTTTTTATTTCCAGCTCCGCTTGAGGCCCACCTGTGAAAATCTCCAAAATACTGCTAAATATTTTGGCTGCTTTGTCAGTTGATATTAATGATAATAATTACTATAATTAAAGCCCGACTATTTTCGGATTCCAGAAGGAAGAATACATAACCTATCACAAAGAAAGGAATGTGAGGAAACTGAACCATCTGCCCTTATCCGTCCGCGTCCCCATTGAGGAGGACAATCCCAGTATCCTGCGTCATGAGCAGGCCTGCATCCGCTGTGGCATGTGCAAGGAAGCCTGCACCAACCTGATGGGAGTGCACGGCAGCTACACACTGGAGGACACCGGAAACCGCGCCATCTGTATCTACTGCGGCCAGTGCGCCAACGTCTGCCCGGTGGACAGCATTGTGGAGCGGGACGAATGTCCCCAGGTCCGCCAGGCAGCCGCTGACCCCGACCGGGTGCTGGTGGTCAGCACATCTCCCTCGGTGCGCGCCGCGCTGGGCGAGGAATTCGGCATGGAGCCCGGCGCTTTTGTGGAAGGCAAAATGGTGGCGCTGCTGCGTGCTCTGGGCGCCGACTATGTGCTGGACACCAACTTTGCCGCCGACCTGACCATCGTGGAGGAGGCCAGTGAGCTGATCCGCCGCATCACCGAAAAGGACCGGCCCCTGCCCCAGTTTACCAGCTGCTGCCCCGGCTGGGTCCACTTTGCCGAGATGTACGCCCCCGAGCTGCTGCCCCACCTCTCCACCGCAAAGAGCCCCATCGGCATGCAGGGACCCACGGTCAAAACCTATTTTGCCAAAAAGATGGGACTAGACCCGGAGAAGATCGTGCATGTGGCGCTCACCCCCTGCACCGCCAAGAAGTTTGAAATTCGCCGTCAGGAGCTGCACGGCGCTGCAGACCATCTGGGGATTCCCGGTCTGCGGGACACCGACCAGGTGATCACCACCCGGGAGCTGGCCCGCTGGGCCAAGGCCGAAGGGGTGAACTGGAACGCACTGGAGGATTCCGCCTACGACTCCCTGATGGGTCAGGCTTCGGGCGCGGGCGTGATCTTCGGCAACACCGGCGGCGTGATGGAAGCCGCCCTGCGCACCGCCTATTCCTATCTGACCGGCGAAAGCGCTCCCCAGAGCCTGCTGAACCTGACCCCGGTTCGCGGTTACGAGGGCGTGCGGGAGGCTCAGGTGGAGATCGGCGATCAGACGCTTCAGGTTGCGGTGGTTTACGGCACCGCCAATGCCCGCGCCTTTTTGCAGCGCATGAAGGAAAGCGGCAAGCAATACCACTTTGTGGAGGTCATGGCCTGCCCCGGCGGCTGCATTGATGGCGGCGGGCAGCCCAAAAACATTATGCGGGACGCGGATGAGACCCGCAAACAGCGCATCACCGCCCTTTACCGGCGGGACTGCTCCATGGAGCTGCGCACCAGCCATGAGAACCCGGAGATCAAACAGGTGTACGAGGAGTTCTACGGCCAGCCCCTCAGCGAGATGGCCGAACAGATGCTGCACACCAACTATCGAGATTGCAGCGGTCTGTTGAAGGGCCAGCCTGTCTCCGGTGAATAAGATTTAACCACAGCAAAGCCCCCGGCCTGCCGCATGTTGCGGCAGGCCGGGGGCCTGTTTTATTTGATTCGGGTGCGATCAGCCGCGCCGGGGCCGGCTGGGCCGGGAGGGAGCGGTGCTGCGCTTTTTCTGGTGCTCGCGGCGCTGCTCAGCGGCCTCCTGGGCGCGCTGAGTCTGGGAGCGGGCCTTGCCCTTCTGGGCAGCGGCACGCAGGGCGGCCACCTCGCTCTTGGTCAGCTCCCGGTACTGGCCGGGCTGGAGCATGCCCAGCTTCACCGCGCCCATGGCACTGCGGCGCAAGCGGATAACCTCCAGGCCCACCGCCTCACACATGCGGCGGATCTGCCGGTTCTTGCCCTCCTTGATGGTCATTTCCATCACGGTACGGCCCGGCTCATCCACCACCACGTTGATCACCGCGGGCTGGGTGACACTGCCGTCGTCCAGGGTAACACCCTTGCTCAGAGCAATAACCTGGCTCTCGTCCGCACGGGGACGCACGGTTACCCGGTAGAGCTTGCTCACGCCGTGGGAGGGGTGCATCATCAGGTTGGCAAAGCCGCCGTCGTTGGTGAGCAGCAGCAGGCCCTCACTGTCCTTATCCAGACGGCCCACCGGGAACACCCGCACCGGATAATCAGCCAGCAGGTCCATTACGGTCTTGCGGCCGCGCTCGTCGCTGGTGGTAGTCACAAAGCCACGGGGCTTGTGCAGCATCAGGTAGTGATATTCCTGCTTTTTCTCCAGGCGGATGCGCTGACCATCGATGCTCAGGGTATCCCGGTTCACGTCCATTTTATCGCCCAGGTTCACCGGGTGGCCGTTCACCTTCACCCGGCCCTCCAGAATGATCTGCTCCGCTGCACGGCGGGAGCACATGCCCTGCTCGGCCATTACCTTTTGTACTCGTTCCAATGCCATAATCCGTTCCTCGTATTCTCTGTTGGTTGATTGCAGAAAAAGCGGGCGGCAGATTCAACATGCCGCCCGGCTTGGTTTACTGTTTCTGAGCCGGGTCGGCTGCGGCAGCCTCACTCTTGTTCAGCAGGCCGGTGAGCTTGTCCACCAACTCGGGCACCATGTTCAGAGCCCGGTCTACGGTGCTGTTGTGGTTCGCCAGCTGGATGGTGCGCACGTTGCCGTCCTTGACGATCAGGAAGGCCACCGGGGTGACCGACACACCCGCGCCGCTTCCGCCGCCGAACAGCTCCTTGGTGGTCTTGGCGCCGAAGTCGGAACCGCCGGACGCAAAACCAAAAGTAACCTTGGACACCGGCAGAATGGTGGTACCCTCCAGCGTGATGGGTTCGCCGATGATGGTGTTGGAGCCTACCATCTCACGGATCTTGTCCAGGGTGACGCTCATCATCCCCTCAAGCGGACGTTCAGCCATAGTCGTTTCCCTCCTGTGATGCAACCGGCTCTTGCAAAGCCGGAGTGTTTCATTTGTTTTCATGCAAGCCGGGCGGCCGTTAAATCAGCTTTTCCTTGCGCAGGCGAAGCAGCGCCCAGACTCCTGTTATTACCATTATAATCAGATGCGACGTGATTTTACAAGAAAAATGTTCCTGCCCCTGGTGTTCGCCGGTGTAATCCGGTTCGATAACCAGCTGTTCCATGCGCAGATTCAGAAAATTCTGCAACACACCGAAGCTGGCGCCAAGACCTGCATGTACCGCGCCCACGGCCAGCGCGGTGGATGCCGCATTTTCCCGGTGTACAGGCAGGTAGATTCGGATGTGGTGGATCTTGAATCCTTCCAGCAGGCGTCGCAGAATCTGGCCGCCGGTGCGTACCCAAGTAAGCACCCAGTCCAGGGTTTCCTGCAATGTTTTTTCCGGCTTCGGTTGGGTTGTCTGCTTTGTCTGGGCCTTGTCCGTCTTTTGCTGCGTCGGCTGAGCAGTGGCTTTGCCGATCGGCCGGGCGGCAGGCCGGGGCGCAGCCTTTTTTTGCCCGGGCATTTCCGCCTGCATGCTCTGTGCGGGCGGTTGCTCCGGGGCTGCCATTTCTTTTTCCGCCGGTTTGTCCACCGTTTGCAGCGGCTGCGGCCGCTCTGGTGTACGCTTTGCTTTTTTCGGCTTTTGGACTTTCTTTTGTTTTTTGGGCTTTTCCGGTTTCTCCGGGCGGGGATACAGCTTTATCCGTATCGCCAACACCCGCAGCGCCGCACTGAATTCGCCCTTCTCATAGCAGAGCTCAGCGGTCACCGGAACCAGAAGCGCAGCGATGAGCAGCGCCAGAAGCACCAGCAGAATCCACCCGATCCCCTTCAGGATCAGCCATACAACGGCCATCGGTTCGCCTCCTTATCCCTTTTGCTTCATGCAGATGGCTCAGGCCTGGGTTTCGCCCGTACTGCCCGCCATCTCCAGCTGAACACCGTCGCCCTCATGCAGAGGGGGCAGCTGCTCCAGTGTGGCCAGACCGAAGGTGCGCAGAAACACCTCGGTAGTACACAGGCTGATGGGCCGGCCGGGCAGGTCCAGCCGTCCGGCTTCCTCCACCAGACCCTTTTCCATCAGCTTTGCAATGGTGGACGAGGAGTCCACCCCACGCACCTGCTCCACAAATCCGCGGGACACCGGCTGGTTGTAAGCGATGATCGCCAGCACCTCCAGCGCCGCCTGGGAAAGGGGTGTGTTGCGCCGGTTGTCCAGTACCCGTTTCACCGGCTCCTGCACAGCGGTCTTGGTGGCCATCTGCCACTTGTCGCCCAGAGGCAGGATGCACAGGCCCCGGTCTGCCTTTTCGTATTCCTTCTGCAGCTGCTCCAGAATGGCCACCGTCTGATCCTTCGGGATCTCCAGCGCCTCGGCGATCTTGTCCGCCCCGATGGCGTCGCCATGGGCAAACAGGATGGCTTCCACAGCCGCCTTGTATTCCTTTTCCTTTTGTGTCATGCCTTTTGTCAACTCTCCTGTTTCTTCATCCGGCCCCGGCGCACGGTGAGGGTCTCCTGCTCGTCGATCTCAATCCGGCCCGCGCGGATCAGCTCCAGCACGGCCAGAAAGGTTGCCACCGTCTGGCTGCGGCTGCCGCCCCGGTTAAACAGCCCTCGCAGGCTTGCCACCCGGCCGGTGACAATGCTGCGCAGCACATGCACCACCCGGCTTGCCACCGACACAAAGGGCGCGGTGACCAGAGGCTCAAAGCTTTGCTGGCTGGGCGCGGCCTTGCGGCGCTTGCCCCGGCCCAGCAGCAGCTCCATGGCCTGGGCAAGCAGACCGGCCTCATGGGTCAGGCGGTAGGTGTTATCCTGCTCCAGCTCCATGGGCGGGCGCACAAAGCTGCAATGGCTGGCAGCCTGTTCGCCCAGCTGGCGGGCCACCTCCTTGCAGGCGCTGTATTCGATCAGCTGGCCGGTGAGCTCTTCCTTCATCCGCTCCGCTTCCTCGCTGCGGGGCAGAAGCAGAAAGCTCTTCATCTGCACCAGGCGGGCGGCCATCTCGATGAACTCGCTGGCCACCTCCATCCGGTTTTCCTGCAAGCCGTTGATCAGACTGGTGTACTGATCGATCAGCTCCAGAATGGGGATGTCGTAGATGTTCATCTTGTTTTTGCTCACAAGATAAAGCAGCACGTCCAACGGGCCGTCGAATTCCTCCAGGTGGAAGGTCAAAGTCTCCATACTTTTTCCTCCTTACACCGCAACGCCCGCTGCCATATAAACCGCCCGGTCAATGAAGGCGGTGGCGTGGTTCAAAATATTCCACATGCCGTTATTCAGCCAGTAGAGGGGCGTATCGAACACACCAAACATCAACAGAAGGAACATACCGATGAAGATCTGGCGCTCGTACTGCATCACCTGGAAATACAACCGCCGGGGCAGCACCAGCAGCAGAATGCGGCTGCCGTCGAAGGGCGGCACCGGCAGCAGGTTGAACACTGCCAGCGACACGTTGATGGCCACCATATAGTAAAGGAAATACAGCACCAGCTCTGCCAGCATTCCCGCCGGCAGGAAATAGTATGCCAGCTTATACAGCATCATAGACAGATACGCCAGCAGCAGGTTGGAAATCGGCCCTGCCGCCGCGCTGAGGGCCATGCCCGTTTTGGGATTCTTGTACCGCTGAGGATACACCGGCACCGGCTTGGCCCAGCCGATGCCCACCACAATCATACAAACCGCGCCCAGCAAATCGAAGTGCGCCATAGGATTCAGCGAAAGCCGCCCCATATTTTTTGCGGTGGGATCGCCCAGTTTGGCACTGGCCCAGGCGTGGGCGGACTCGTGCACCGGAATGGCCAGCAGCATGGCAAGGCCGCGCATCACCCAAACCAGCAGCTGGGCAGGACTGATCAGACCCATAAAACTCTCCCTTTTGTTCGTTTGACGCCTTATATAAAATAAGGTAGAATGATTTTTCCAGATATACTGCCTCCCGGTACAATGCGGGCTACACGTGACAGTTTGCTTTTTATTATAGCGTTTTTTGAGGTCATTCACAAGCAAAATGGGACTTTTTCAGAGTTTTTCAAAGATATTTTAAAAAAACTCTTGATTTTTCCCTCCCGGCTTGCTATTATATTCTAGCGACTTAAATTAAATCGAGGAGGTGCAGCAAATGGCAAAGTGCAATTGTTGTGGCAAGGGCGTTTCCTTCGGCATCCAGGTTTCCCACTCTCATCGTCGGTCTAACCGCACCTGGAAGGCGAACGTGAAGCGTGTTAAGGCTATTGTAGACGGTTCTCCCAAGTACATCTACGCCTGCACCCGCTGCCTGCGCTCGGGCAAGGTTACCCGCGCTGTTTGATTTTTCAACGCAAAAACTGCCGGTCATCTTCGGATGGCCGGCTTTTTTGTATTCTGCTCCAGCTTGTCCGCTTGACCGGTCCGCCCGGCCATTCTATAATGAAGATAATGCAATTCGCGGTGAAGCTTCACCGCTTCGGGAGGGATTTTGCGTGGAGATCCAGTATTACAAGGAACCCAGCCGCTTTTTGAAGCGGGAAATGGAGTTCAAGGTGTTCGGCCATTCCGGCCTGCCCTGCCTGGCATTCGCCTGCGAGGGAGGCCGCTTTTACGATTGGGAGGACCACGGCATGGTGGCCGCGCTGGCCCCGCTGATCGACGCAGGCAAAATCCAGCTGTTCTGCGCCGACAGTGTGGACGCGGAAAGCTGGCTGGGCAGCGGCGAAGGCCGGGCCCGCAGCGAGAAGCAGGAGCGCTGGTTCAACTATCTGGCGGGCGAGCTGATTCCCCGGGTATTGGCCTTGAACGGCGGTACCCACAACCGGGTGGCCCTGCTGGGCTGCAGCCTGGGCGCCTGTCACGCATTGAACCTGTATCTGCGGCGGCCGGAGCTTGTGTGCGGTGCAATCTGCCTGTCCGGCAGCTATTCCGCCGCCCCCTGGTTCGGCCCCTATCATGACGATCTGACCCTGCGCAACAGTCCGCTGGAATACCTGCCCCTGCTGCACACCGAAGGCCTGCCCTCCACCCGGCTGGCACCTCTGTTCCTGTGCTGCGGCCGCGGCCCCTACGAGGATGATTTTCTGGCCGACACCCGGGCTATGGCACAGGCTCTGACCGACCGGCGCATGCCCGCTTTCGTGGACTACTGGGGCGAGGACGTGAGCCACGACTGGCCCTGGTGGGCAAAGCAGGCCGTCTATTTCCTGCCCCAGCTGCTGCAGCAGCTGACCAGCAAGGCAAAACCCAGCGCATGACCCATTCCGTCGGGCTTTTGGGGCCCGGCGGAATTTTTTTGTGCTTTTTTGTAACAGGCGGCAGATTCTGCCGTCTAATAGAGCGAAACGGCTGTTTTACATCACGGCTCGGGGAACCGCTCCGGGCAAACGGAAAGGAGGGGTGCGCTTGCAGGACCTGGAAGAATTGTATCAGCTTTACAGCCCGGACATCTATCGGTATCTTTGCGGGCTCACCCATGACCCCGTCTGGGCGGAGGACCTGCTCAGCGAGACCTTTTTGAAGGCAGTGCGCGCCTTTGGCCGCTTCGAGGGCCGCAGCAGCGTAAAGACCTGGCTGTTCACCATCGCCCGCAACGTGTGGGTGGACGCGCTGCGCCGAAAACGTCCCACGCTTTCCTACGACGATATGCTGGCCGGGTATCTGGAGCAGGACATGCCGGACCCCCGGGGCCTGGAGGAGGAATGCGACACCCGGGAGCTGGCCCGCCGGGCCCGGCTTCTGCTGGAGGACTGCAAGCCCAATGCCCGCGCCGTTCTTCTGATGCGGGCCCAGGGCTACTCCTTTGCCGAAATCGCCCAGGCATGCGGCATCACTGAAAATTCCGCCCGCATGCTGAACTTCCGCACCCGCAACTGGCTGCGGGAACAACTGAAACGAGAGGAGGGATCGATGCCATGAACAAAGGCATCGTATCAGACATTTCCTGTGACGTATGCAGAGACCTGATTCCCCTGGTGGCCGACGGCGTCGCCAGTGAGGACAGCGAAGCCCTGGTGCACAGTCACGTGGCCCACTGCCCTGCCTGTCAGGCCTATCTGGATTCCGGCGGTATTCAATTGCCCCCGCCGGAGCCCAATGCCGCCCGGGTGCTGAGGCGTATCCAGCGCAAGCTGCTGGCCCAAAGCGCTCTGATGGCGGTGGCTGGATTCGTCGTCTGCCTGGCACTGGCAAACGGACCGTTCCTGGCCTGGGGCCTGCCCGCGCTGGGGGCAGCAGGCTATGTGTTCCTGCGCCGCAGCGTCTGGTTTGCAGCCGTCATCAGTGCCATTCCCATGGCTCTGGTGCTCCTGGTCAGCACGCCGAACCGCACTTCCTTGATGCAGGCCGGGCTGTATCTGGCCGCCCTGCTGGTGGGCGCGCTCATTGCAAAGCTGCTGCACTTCGCCTTCGGCGGCCTTCGCCGGGACAAATCCGCCTCAAAGGAGGAATCTTTGGATGAATAAGATCAAATGGCCGGCCCTGCCCCAGATCCGGCGCACTCCCCTTACCCGGATCGCCGCCGCACTGGCTGCGCTGGTACTCATCGCCGCACTGGTACTGGTGGTAGAACGCCAGGTGGGCAATCCTTTCACTGCCCGGTGGACGGTACACGCCATCAACGACGCTCTTCAGGCCAAATACCCCGACGAAGGCTATGTGGTGGGCAATGCCCGCTACACCTACGCGGACGGCAAGCATCGCTATGTCTGCCCGGTGTACCAGACCGGCGAGGAGGATGTGGGCTTTTCTGCCTATGTGAGCGGCGGGCAGGTCTATACCAATCGCGCCCTGATGGTGGACAGCGGCCTGAACACCTCCAACCGGCTGCGCAATGAGCTGGCCGACCAGTTGGATACCAACCGACTGTGCCGGGACCTGAAGGGGCGCTCCCCTTATGAGACCACCCTCACCTTCTATCCAGAAGGCAATGACCAGGTGTTTGACCCGCAGAGCCCTCTGTTCCGGGTGGGGATGGAGTTCTCCGCCGATGATCTGCCCCTGCCCACCGTGCTGTATACAGGCTTTCACAGTGCAGACCGGGAACCCCCCGAGGTCACGCTGGAGGAAGCTGCCACCTATCTGGTGGCGTTGAAACAGGCGGCTGCCAATCAGGGGCTTGCATACGATTACTATTCCGCCACCATCTATGGCCGCAACATCACCTGGCTGCTGCTGGATGTGCCCTCCGAGGCCATCCCTGACCAGCTGCCCGAAGAAAACACTGCCGCAGAAAAACCCGGCAGCGAAACTGCAGCGGAGAGCACCACTCCGGAGCCAGGCAGCTTTGACGCGCTGGTGGCACTGTTGCAGGACCGCATCACGCAGAATGGACAGACTTCACCGATCGTGGCGGATGCTTCCCCTGCCGACAGTACCCGCAGCCTGAGCGAGCAGCGGTTCGCCCTGCTGTACAGCAAGGAGAGCTGTTTCCGGCCGCTGTGAATACAGAAAAGTGAACGCATCTGACTTTTTTGAAAGGCCCTGTGTGCTGTGTCCCGGCACACGGGGCCTTCCTTTGCCCGATGGACTTTGTTCGGATTCTCCTTTTCTCTCACTTCTCAACCTCCTTCCATTCGTGCTATAATAGAACAAATATTTCATGGAAAACCAATGGAGGGAGCTTACTTATGGCGATTCGGATTGGCATTTTTGGTTACGGCAATCTGGGCAAGGGCACCGAGTGCGCGGTGCGCCAGAACCCGGATCTGGAGCTGGCGGCGATTTTTACCCGACGGGACCCGGCCAGCATTTCTCCCATGACCGAGGGCGTGCCGGTGGTGGCGGCAAGCGAGGTGGCCGACTGGGCCGGTAAGATTGATGTGATGATCCTGTGCGGCGGCAGCGCCACCGACCTGCCGGTGCAGACCCCCGAGCTGGCCCGCTGGTTCAATCTGGTGGACAGCTTCGACACCCACGCCAAGATTCCCGAGCACTTTGCCGCGGTGGACGCCGCCGCAAGCGCCGCGGGCACCACTGCCCTGATCAGCGGCGGCTGGGACCCGGGCCTGTTCTCGCTGAACCGGGTATACGCCGAAGCCATTCTGCCCCAGGGCGGCACCTACACCTTCTGGGGCAAGGGCGTGAGCCAGGGCCATTCCGACGCCATCCGCCGCATTGAAGGCGTGGCGGACGCCCGCCAGTACACCGTACCGGTGCCCGAGGCGCTGGAGCAGGTGCGCGCCGGGCAGCGCCCCACCCTGACCACCCGGCAAAAGCACACCCGGGAATGCTATGTGGCCGCAAAGCCCGGAGCAGACCTTGCCCGCATCGAGCAGGAAATCAAGACCATGCCCAACTATTTTGCGGATTACGACACCACCGTCACCTTCGTGAGCCTGGAGCAGCTGCATGCTGAGCACAGTGGGCTTCCCCACGGCGGCAGCGTGCTGCGCAGCGGCCTGACCGGCTGGAACGAGGAGCATACCGCCACGGTGGAGTACAGCCTGAAGCTGGACTCCAACCCGGAATTCACCGCCAGCGTGCTGGCTGCCTGCGCCCGCGCGGTATCCCGGATGCACGCCGCCGGACAGACCGGCTGCAAAACCATTCTGGACGTCCCCCCCGCCCTGCTCAGCCCGCTAAGCGGCGAGGAGCTGCGTCGCCAGCTGCTGTAAACCGCAGCGCAACCTTCATTCCCAAGGAGTTTTTATGAAGATTACTCACATCTGTCACAGCTGTTTTCTGGTGGAGCTGGACCACACTCTGCTGCTGTTCGACTACTTCCAGGGCGCGCTGCCCCCGATGGACCCGAAAAAGACGTTGTTTGTCTTTTCCTCCCACCGGCATCATGATCATTATTCCCCCGCAGTGTGGGAGCTGAGCGAAAGTCACCCCAACGTATTTTACGTGCTGGACGAAAACATTCCCGCCCGGCGCTCGGCCAACGTACTGCCCGCTGCCCCCCGCAGCCGGTACGACTGGCAGGGTCTTTGTATCGAGACTCTGCGCTCCACCGACGAGGGCTGCGCCTTTCTGGTACAGGCCGAGGGACTGTGGTTCTACCATGCGGGTGATCTGAACTGGTGGCACTGGGAGGGTGAGCCGGACGAGCAGAACGCCTGGCACGACAAGGCCTTTCACGAAGAGCTGGACCGCATCCGGGGCCGCTTTTTCGACGCGGCCTTCGTTCCGCTGGACCCCCGGCAGGAGGAAAACGCCTGGTGGGGCTTTGTGGACTTTTTGAAAGCCTGCCGCTGCGACAATGTGTTCCCCATGCACTGCTTCGAGGACCGGGCCGGGATGCTTGCCTATCTGAAACGGCCGGAGCTTGCCCCCTATCTTTCCCGCATTCATGCGGAAGAGGTCTGGCAGGGCTAAGGCCCCGTTTTTATCAATCCATTCCAGAAAGGAATTTTTGCAATGAAATTTAAAATGATCCATGAAAACTACAACGTCTATGACCTGGGCCGCTCGATGGAGTTCTACGAAAAGGCTCTGGGCCTGAAGGAAGTGCGGCGGATCACCGCTCCGGACGGTTCCTTCATCATCGTCTACCTGGCCAACGAGGAGAGCGATTTCCAGTTGGAGCTGACCTGGATGCGGGACATGGACCGCCCCTACAACCTGGGTGACTGCGAGTTCCATCTGGCCTTCCGCACCGATGATTTCGAGGCCGCTCACGCCCTGCACAAGGAAATGGGCTGCATCTGCTTTGAGAACGAGGCCATGGGCATCTATTTCATCCAGGACCCGGACGGCTACTGGCTGGAGATTCTGCCTGCCAAGCACTGATTTTAATGCGCACAAAAGCGCCCGCGCACTGCCAGACCGGCGGCCGCACGGGCGCTTTTTCTCTTTCTTTTTATTCCATGGTCCCGTCGATGCGGCGCATCACGCTCCGATAGAGCACCACCGCAGCCAGCGCAGCCAGGGTCTCAGCCACCGGGAAGGAGGCCCATACACCGTTGAGCTCCCAGAAATGGGACAGCACCAGTGCCAGCGGAGGAATAACCACCAGCTGCCGGATGAGTGACACAGCCAGCGACTGTACACCCTTACCCAGGGCCTCGAAGCAGCCTGCCAGTACAGTGCCGAAGGTGGAAACCAGGAAACCAAGGCTGGTGATGCGCAGCATGGGCACACCGATGGCTACCATGGCGCTGTCTGCATCGAAGAGGGCCATGGTCTGCTCCGGCAGCAGCCAGGCGATCAGGGTACCCAGCGCCATGATGGCGGCCGTGAGGGTCAGGCTCCAGCGGATGGTGGAATGCATCCGGTGCTTCTGGCGCGCGCCGTAGTTGTAGCTCACGATGGGGCGCATGCCCTGAATCAGGCCGTTGGCCGGCATGTACACAAAGGTCTGCAGCTTGAAATACAGGCCGAACACCGCCACCGCCAGCTCGTGCAGCTCCACCAGCAAAGCGTTCAGTATGCCCACCAGCAGGCTGGGCATAGCGGTCATCAGGCAGGAGGGCACGCCCACGCCATAAATCTTGCGGGCAATGTTCCAGTCCACCTTCATGTCCTTACGGGTGATATGCATGCCGGTCTTGGCCCGGAAGAAATAGATCATTGCCATGGTACAGGCGGTCATCTGCCCGGCCACGGTTGCCACCGCAGCACCCGCCACGCCCATGCGGGGCGCACCCAGCAGGCCGAAAATCAGAATAGGGTCCAGCACGATGTTCACAATGGCGCCCACGCCCTGCAGGATCATGGGCACAAACATGTTGCCCACCGACTGCAGCAGCTTTTCGATGTAAATATGGAACAGACTGCCGAAGGCAAGGCAGATGACGATGCGGGTGTATACCAGGCTCATAGCCAGCACCTGCTCATCGGTGGTGAACAGCCGCAGAAAGGGCTCGCTGCCGAACAGGCCGATCAAAAGAAAAGCCAGCGCGTGAATGCCGGTAAACACCATACCCATGGAGGCGGCTTTGTCCACGCTGCGCTGGTCGTCCTGGCCCAGACTGCGGGCCACAAAGGCATTGGAGCCCACACCGTAGCCCACCGCTATCGCCAGTACCAGATTCTGCAGCGGATAGGCCAGCGAAACCGCAGTGAGGGCATCGCTGCTCAGGCGGGCAACAAAGATGCTGTCCACCACGTTGTACAGCGACTGGATCAGCATGGACAAAATGGGCGGCAGCGACATGCTCACCAGCAGCGGCAGCACCGGCCGGCTGCCCATGGGGTTCTGGTTGATTCGTTCGGTCATTCCGGTTCCTCCTTGGCACAAAAAAACAGGGCTACAATCCCCTGTTTGTGAATCAGAAACAGGAAAATTTATAGCCCTGCGGTTTTTCGCATATTTAATTGCCGGTCACAAATCCCCGGCGTTTCGGCGGGTATTATAATAGCACCCTGTCCGGCTGCTTGTCAAGTGGGAATTTGCGGAATTTTTCGCTCGTATCAGCGCAGCAGATGGATATAGCCCAGCAGAGGAATCGGCTGCTCCTTGTCCTGTACGGCGTAGACCAAGCCCAAGATCCAGAGCACCAGACCCAGCAGGCTCACCAGATTCAACGCCATCATCACAATCCAGCCCACCAGCGGAATCCAGCCCAGAACCCAGCTTGCCACCGAGGAGACTACCCGCAGCACCAGGAAAAACAGGTTCAGTACCAGTGCCTGATTCAGATGGAACCGGGAATTGTACCGGTCGCCCACAAAGTAGGCCAGGCACCAGCCCACCAGCGTGACATATGCCACAATGTTCGTTGCTTTTCGATCCATAAATCCACCTCCTCGTATAATAAGTTTCAAAGTTAATAAATTCAGGTATCAGCAGGCTTTGAGGTGCCCGTGATACAATAGCTGTAGGACAGCAGGGTTAAGTTC